>DIYR01000175.1 GCA_002429085.1 Flavobacteriales bacterium UBA6049 | reverse complement strand
TTAACAGTCAGATGCTCTAACCAACTGAGCTAAGGAGGAATGTTTTCCAAAATTGGAGTGCAATTATACGAACGCAATTTGGATTAAGCAATATATTTGAACAAAATATTTTTCGATGAAACTCATAACTGTAGGGTCGGTGGCCTTTGACGCCATTGAAACACCGTTTGGTAAAACGGATAAAATTGTCGGAGGAGCAGGTAGTTACATCGCTCTAACGGCATCATACTTTGCTCAAAACACTGGTTTGGTTAGTGTAATTGGCGATGATTTTGATCAAGATTTTCTAGGTCATATTACTGGTCGTGGGGTCAATTTAGAAGGGCTTGAGACGAAAGAAGGTGAAAAGTCTTTTTTCTGGTCTGGTAAATACCACAACGATATGAACTCTCGTGACACCTTGGTTACTGAGTTGAACGTATTGGGTGATTTTCAACCTAAAGTTCCTGAAAGTTATCACGGTGCAGATTTTCTGATGTTAGGAAATCTTTCTCCTGATGTGCAAATGCAAGTAATTGATCAATTGCCTAACCGTCCTAAACTGGTAGTATTAGACACCATGAATTTCTGGATGGACATTGCTTGGGACGATCTAATGAAAGTATTGACCAAGATTGACGTGTTAACCATTAATGATGAAGAAGCTCGTCAACTTTCTAAAGAGTACTCTTTGGTTAAGGCCGCTCAGAAAATTATGGAAATGGGGCCTAAATACCTGATCATTAAAAAAGGTGAGCATGGTGCATTGTTGTTTAACAAAGAGAATCAAGTATTCTTTGCTCCTGCCCTTCCGCTTGAAGAAGTATTTGATCCGACTGGTGCTGGAGACACATTTGCTGGTGGATTTATTGGTTACCTAGCTAGCACGAACGACATTTCTTTTGAGAATATGAAACGTGCCATTATCGTAGGTTCTGCCATGGCATCTTTCTGCGTTGAAAAGTTCGGTACAGAACGATTAATGAATTTATCGCAAGAAGAAATACAAACGCGAATAGAAGAGTTTGTAGGGCTTACTCAGTTTGATATGAGTTTGGCCTTGTAAACTTTTGTTTTAGTCCATAAAAAAAGCCCTGACGCACTGTCAGGGCTTTTTTTGTTTCTATAGTGTGATGTTTATCTTACAACTACTCTTACCACTTCAGCATTTGCTGTTCTGATAATGTATACACCAGCTTTTAACTGATCTACTGCGATACGATTAACTTGCTTAGCATCCATTACAATGCTTCCTGTTGTATTGTATACTACAACATCTGCAACTTGGTTAAAGAATAACTCGCTTCCAGACACTGGGTTTGGATAAACTGCGAAGCCTTCTTTGGCAGAAAGAACATTAACGCTATTTACAATACAAGAAGCTGTATCTAAATCTGCAAATGTTCTTGGGAACAATTGGTAACCAGAAGTGTATGGGCTTGAATTATCAAACTGACCACCAATTCCAATTACGTAACATAATGAATCATTGATTGCTAATGACCAATTGTCTTCAACATCCGTATCCAAATCAACTCGCATTGTAATAGTATCAGCACCGCTTACCAATGCATAGTTGATAGCTGAAGAAGAAGAATCAATTCCAGCAACCATTAAGTTATTAACTCTTACTAATTCAGACTCTGTATCTTCACTTAATGTAGATACTACTTCTGGAACTGGAATAGTATTGTTAGAGCTTACAAGAACAACCTCATCAGGGTTTATTTGAGTTAACCCATTAAATTGACTAACCGTTCCTTTGATTCTAATTAAATCACCTTCAGCAACTGTATAGCCAAGGTCACCTGTGTTGTTAAATACTCCAATACCTTCAACATCCCAAACTGTAAATTGTAATCCTGAAGGACGCATGTTTACGCCAAGAACTACACCTTCTGTCCAACAGTAAACACCATTTGAATCTGCAACACCATCTGCATCAACGTTATTGATATCTGCAATTTCATATTCAGGAGTTACAGGAGGAGTAATAGATCCTCCACATGTAGTATCAATATCAGTGTAGAAACGAGGTAAAATTTGATAGCCTGATGTATATGGACTTGAATTGTCAAACTGGCCACCAATTCCAATTACATGGCATAATGAGTCTCCTACCACAAGCATCAAGCTATCATCAACATCAGTATCATTATCCACTCGCATTGTTAATGTATCAGTACCCATTACTAAGTCATAGTTAGTTCCGGAACCACCAGTTGGGTTAACAGCTGCAACAAGAACATTCTCAATTCTAATCAATTCAGATTCTGTAGCCTCGCTTAATGTTGTTACTACCGTTGGTGTTGGAATAACATTTCCTGAATTAACCAATTGAATTGAATCTGGTGAAAGTTGAGTTAAACCATTGAATTGACCAACAGTTCCTCTAACTAAGATAGAATCACCTTCATTAACCATATAGTTAGAGACACCGTTAAAGCTAAATACATTGATTCCTTCGTTATCCCAGATGGTAAATTGTAAACCTGCAGGACGCATATTTACACCAAGAACGATACCTTTTGTCCAACAATAAACACCATTTGAATCTGCAACACCATCAACATCTACGTTATTGATATCTGCAACCGGGTATGTTGGAGTTGCAGTTGGTGTTACTGAACCTCCACATGTAGTATCAATATCTGTGTAGTAGCGAGGTAAGAATTGATATCCAGATAATGCAGGAGTACCAAAATCTCTTTGACTACCAATACCAATTACATAACATAATGAATCGCCAACAACTATTGTTAAACTATCATCTACATCTGTATCGTTATCAACTCTCATTGCAAGCGTATCAGTACCACTTACCAATACGTAATTTGTTCCAGAAGTTCCAGTAGGAGTAACTGAATGAACATATACATTCTCGAATCTAACCAACTCAGACTCTGTAGTCTCATCTAAATCAGTAATTACGGTTGGAGTCGGAATAACATTTCCTGTATTTACTAACTGAATAGAGTCAGGAGAAATTTGAGTTAAACCTCCAAACTGACCAACTGTACCACGAATAAGAATAGAATCTCCTTCGTTTACCACGTAGTTAGATACATCGTTTGCGTTGTATACGTTGATTCCCTCATTATCCCAGATAGTGAAACTAATACCGTTATTTCCATCCATATCAACACCAAGAACTACACCTTTTGTCCAGCATGTAACACCTAAAGAATCTGCAGCACCTGTTGTTGGATCTACATTATTAATTTCTGCAATTGTGTATGTAGGAACATTTGAAACAACTGGTGCAACATAGCAAGTATCTGATGCTCCAGGAGAAGAGTACATCTGAATTCCATTGATTACGTAACCAGAAACCATGTTTCCAGACAAACACCAATTAGTACCAACATTGTTATCTGATGAAGTATTAGTAAGCGTTAAAGACCAACCTAACCCGTCAGCCTCTACTGGCCACGGGTTATTGTCGTCATAATCAACACTATCAACAGTTGCGTTTGAAGCATTCACAATGACAATATCTTCACCACTATTTGAAAGGCCTCCAGTAGTCCATTCATAAGCAGAAAAACCATAAGTATTGAAGAATTCAACAGAGTCGTTTGTTACCAAGAAATAATCTCCCGCATTTACAGTAACACTCGGGAAATTGTAGGTAACACCCTGAGTAAAGCTGAATCCTGTCAAATCAATTGGAGTAGAGCCTATGTTCTGCATCTCAATAAATTCAACTGAATCATTACCAGGTAGATTGTACATAATCTCAGTAATCACCAAGCTGTCTACCAAAGGAGTTGGAGCTACTCCTGAACTCAACTCAACAATAATATCATCAAAAGCAACCTCATCTCTCGAACTACCACCTTGGTAATCGTCTCCAGTCCATCTAAGAACTAAAGAATCACCGTCAGCTAGTGCAACAGGAATATCTGCAGAAAGAACTGTTGATGTCCATGATGGAGAACCTGAAGCAGTTTCTATTGTTGTATCAGACAAAGCTGGCACAGCAGTATATGTTCCAGAAGTTGATCCAACTAAATACGAAAAATTATATGTATTCGATCGTGGTTGGTCATTGTATACCCAAAACTCATAAGAAACGGATACAGTATCAACGTTACCACCAGTATTGTTGATAACAAGAAGATCTAAATCTCCTGGTGTAAAATCACTTCCACCTGGTTGAATTCCTAAAGCAGTATCACCTGCAGCTACTTCAAAACCATAGATTCCACCAGAACCAACTGATCCAGCAGACGCGCCACGTGCAAAATCTCCTGATGTTTGAGTATCACCAAAAGAAGAACTCGTAGAAAAACCAGAAGCTCTCCACGCATCAGAATCTAATTGCCCAAGAGTCGGTGCAGGTGTAAATCCTGAGCCATTGAAGTCATTAACAACACCTGGTACTACTTCGTCAAAGCTGATGGTATCAGCCTGATCTGCTACTGTAAATGACCACTGAGCATGACCACTAGTAGATGATAAAATGGCAGCTAGGGCAGTTCCCAGCACCATGTAAAATTTCTTCATAGCAAAAGTTCGTTAAAAATTTTGCTGCAAAGGTACTATGGCAATAAGGCGGGTGTGTTAAGCTATGATTAAGTATAAAACTAGAATCTGGTTGCTAAAACACAGGTTTCTTTGTAGTGCTTGGTATCTCCAGAAAGGTCGAATAACTCTATGTAAATCAAATAAATACCGATATCTGCTTTTTGACCGTCATCACGAATTCCGTTCCAACTTACAGCATCTTGAGTTCCAAGTAACCTATTATTTACAAGTTCTCGCACCTTGGTACCATTAGGATCATAGATGGAAATATTCGCAACATATCCTGGTTGTTCAAGCTTAAAGCTAATGGTTACAACATCATCTCTTCCATCTTCGTCAGGAGAAAAAGTTTCTGGTGAAACAGTGACTTTATCTTCAAATGATGCTAATACGAACTGCGAGTTTTCGTAACCAGGAGTTCCGTAATTCACCAACTCGCTTGCGCTATGCCAATTAGTAGGGTCATTTGTCTTTCTGCCTGGATCTAATCGTTCGAGAGATACCCCATCCACATCGCGAAGCAAATCAAAGTGATAATCTTCTGAATATGAAAAATCATCTATTGTATCACCTAAATTAGAAGCGAGTGTTACCCTCCCTTCATCATTCGCAAACGATGGTAAATCGATTTCGTGCATTTGTACTTCTCGTCCATCTGGATATTGTAGTAAAGTCTGATCTACATTTTCTGTGAACAACTGGTATTCACCAGGGTAAATTAACATCGTTGTATCTGATAATTCTGCCACTTGCAACTCATCGTTTGAATTCAAATAGTGGAAACCCCAACTATTCAAATTGATGGTATCATTAGAATTGTTGAATAACTCAACATAATCAGAACCTCCAGTAACTGGATTGAATAGTACTTCATTGATTACGATATCTCCATTCTGTGCAGCTTTTAATAAGAAAGTTGAAGATGCAATAGCGTCTCCTTTACAATCAGCTCCAACTTCAATGGTTAAGAAGTATTCGTTGGTTTGATCAATTATGTCAGAAAAGTAAATCAAGAACGAGGTGTGCGAAACATCTGTAGGAACAACACTATCTATTTGAATAGCAGGGCTAGTACTTACAGAAAAAGAACCTTCTGTTACCTTTCCAGAAGCGTCTATTCTGATAGTAGAGTCAGAGGACCACTGTGCGGCAACCCATCGAATATCTTCTGGAGTAGTAAGGCTAAACCATGTATTTTCTAGCCCTTGTGTATGTTCTTCATTTATTGGCTCTTCCCAATTAGACGAACCTGAACAAACATCTAATGGGTTTTTACGCTCCAACGAATATCCACCATCACCTTTATCAGCATCTTTATACCAGTTGCTTGAATAACTTACCTGATCAATAATTTGACCATTGATAGCATTACCAAGTTCTAAATCATCACCAGAGTTATTCAAGCTAGGAAAACTTGAAAAAGGAATAAACCAAGCACCATTTTCAAAACGAGGATCAGATCCTGAAGAAGTTCCACCTATTAATACCACATAAGAATTAGGGGCTATGGCAATGGATGGTAATTGAACGGATGAGCTTGCATCAGCAAAATACAGATCGTCTAACTTTACTAGACTGTCAGTATTATTATAGAGTTCAATAAACTCTTCTTGTAGCGCTCCATCACCTGGAATGGAATAAATTTCATTGATTACCAAATCAAATGGTTTTGGACTAATACCATTTCCAATTTGAATAGAAAATGCTTCCGATTGTAAGTTTCCTGCGCAATCGGTTAATCCATTGATAGAAAGATCATACGCTATTCCAATTTCGAATGAACTGGTAAATGTTACGGTAAAGCTTGAAATAGATGTGTAATCTATTTGAGAGCTGCCTACAGATGGAGAGGTTGATACAATAATTGCAGAAGTTGCCATTGTATCTAGAGGCTCATTTACAAACACCTCTATTTGATTTGCGCTTAACTGAGTAACAGCCTGCACTTCTGGAGCCGTTTGGTCAGGGTCGTTACTAAAGACACTATTTACTCTACCGGGAGTACCTCCTGAAACATCTTCACTCTCTTTCCAATTCGCTGCTCCACTACATGTGAGTTCAGGGTTTACCTGTTCTAAAGACCAGCCACCATCTTCTTTCTCTTCTGTGTCATACCAAGAGTCATCATAAGATACTTGATCTATTAAGGTTCCATTCTGTGCTAGAAATAAATCTTCATCGCTATTGTTCAAAGATGGCCATGGTGATAGGGGGACTACCTGTCCAAAAGGAGCCCACAAAGCAGAATCACTCGACTTACACAAAATTATATACCCATTTGGTGGCATTAAGACATTTTGGAAACTCGTTGTTGTGCTGCGATCCGAAAAAGTCAAATTTGATAAAGGAATTGTTTGAGTTGTATTATTCAGTAATTCTACAAACTCACTTTCTGGCAATCCAACAGCTGGAGAATAGTCTGCAAGAATCTCATTGATAACAATATCACGGTAATTCAAAATAACTGGTTGCTCAAACAACACAGGAATTGTTGTAGCAATCATGATATTTCCTGCAATGTCCTCAACATTAGAAACAGCTAAGTCGTAAGCAACATTTGGCTGCAGAGGGTTTGTTAAGCTCAAAGTCACAGAAAAATCACTACTGTTCCATGTTGCTGTTTGTGGGTTTCCTAAACCACCCGAAATAGAATAGTTAGAAACCTCTTCTGCTGAAGTAACCGAAAGTTCTTCGGAAAAGTATACTTGTAACTCTGAGCCTGAAACAACAACAACACTATCTACCTGTGGTTCAATTATATCTGGCACAGCAATACCTGTTACCGCAAAATTGTCAAAGAAGAATTTATCTGAACGTGTAGAAGTATAATCGCACAAAACACCAAAATAACTAGATGTTCCATGTGTGGCATCGTTTACTGTTCCTTGTGAAACTTCATTGACAAAGCTCGTACTTGTGTCTGCGAATAGCTCCCAATTACCCGTAACATCTCTGGTAACTCTAACACGAACATTTGGAGTTGACACATCCACCAAATCATCTACACCATCAATAATTTTTGAAGAACTTGCGCCCGATTGTCGGTATAAAGAAACTTCATCGCTGGAATTACCGATCAATACATAATAACCGTTCAAGCTTTGGCTTAAATCGGCATTACTAGAAGTAAGATAAATATATGCTCTATTAGATCCTGAAGGATTGAAATCTAATGCAACATCAAACTGCCATTCAGCATCATAGATTGCTAGTGATGGTGTTGATAGAAAAGATTCTGATGTTACCGCAGGCGCATCTAGTTGTAGTCTAAAGTTTGCATCTATGGTAAAATTAGTATCCATCCCAGACCATGTTGGATTGGAGGTAAAATCACCATCTGAAAAATCATCCGAGAATTGTGCTTGAGCAAGTGACATGAAACACATTGCAAAAGCTATGGAAAACCAATGTTTCGTGAGCATACGTAACGTTTAGAACAAGGTCAAATGTATACATTTGACCACGAGCGTGCAGAGCTCTTAATATTCTCAACAATTTGATAACATGAAGGTAGCTGTAATTGGTGCAACAGGAATGGTAGGAAGAGTGATGCTTTCGCTCTTAGCAAAACGTGGATTTCCAGTAACTGAGTTAATTCCAGCAGCATCTAAACGTTCAGTTGGAAAACAAGTAGAATTCAATGGAAAAAACTACAACTTATGCACTGCTCAAGATGCTTTAGAAAAAAAACCTGATATCGCTCTTTTTAGTGCGGGAGGGAGTACGTCTTTAGAATGGGCTCCGAAATTTGCAGCCATTGGATGTGTGGTAATTGATAATTCTTCGGCTTGGAGAATGGACCCGAATGTGCCATTAGTGGTACCTGAAATCAACGCAAACATACTTACCAAAAACGACAAAGTTATTGCTAACCCTAACTGTTCAACAATTCAATTGGTGATGGCATTATCTCCTTTGCACAAGGCTTATACAATCAAAAGAGTGATTGTTTCAACCTATCAAAGTATTACAGGAACTGGAATTAAAGCTGTAGAACAAATGGAAGCAGAACGTTCTGATAATTCTGGTGAAATGGTGTATCCTTACCGTATTGATCAAAATGCAATTCCTCATTGCGATGTTTTTCAAGAAAATGGCTACACAAAGGAGGAAATGAAATTGACCAATGAAACCAAAAAGATTATAGGTGATGATTCTATTTTGGTTTCAGCAACTGCAGTTCGAATTCCTGTAATGGGCGGACATTCAGAATCTGTGAATATCACTTTTGAAAATGATTTTGAAGAATCTGCCATTCGAAAAATGCTTCACGAAACTCAAGGTGTTGTAGTACAAGACAATCCAGAAATGAATGTTTACCCTATGCCATGGTTCTCGAAAGAAAAGGACGAAGTTTTTGTAGGGCGAATAAGAAGAGATCATACAGCGTCAAATAGCTTAAATATGTGGATTGTTGCTGACAACCTCAGAAAAGGCGCAGCAACAAATGCTATTCAAATAGCAGAATATTTACTAGAAAGTAAAATAGTTGGCTAAACCTCTGATTAAGAAAACTGTTTCTACCGTATGATTGATTCTTTTTCGGTAGAAGATACTGATCGTATCATTGAAATGGCGTGGGAAGACCGTACTCCCTTTGATGCTATCACTTTTCAGTTTGGTATTTCTGAGCAGGAAATAACAGAAATCATGCGCAAACACATGAAGTCTTCTAGCTTCAAAATGTGGAGAAAGCGCGTTCAAGGTCGTAGAACAAAACATATTCAACTGCGTAGTTTTAAATCAGGAAGACATAAATGCTCTAGGCAACGAGGCATTAGTCAAAATAAAATCTCTAAGCGTTAAGAATAGTACACCGCTCTGATTACTTCGAGGCTTTTCAGGTATTGGATTCCATCTACATGAAATTCGAAGTATTTCAAAAGGTTATTCAATAATTGATTCCTCTCGATAGAAGAGAAGTTGTTGGATGACTTATTAGTTATAAACAGATACAATACGTTAGATTCTTGTTCTGTAAGAGTATGTGATCCTACCTCATACTTACTTAGAAAACAACCTTCCATTAAATCAAAACAATGTCCTTCTGTATCGTCTGGAGAAAAGCCAAGAATATCAGAAAGTTCCAATAAAAACAGATGAGGAAATAATGCGCAATTATCAGTTTGATCTAGCTTGGTAATAGTTCTAACCATCCATAGATACAACTGGTTATCAGATAACTGATTGGTTAAACACCTATCTAAAACCTCGGCCATAAAAAGTGCCAAGGTTTGTTTCAATGGTTCCACAAATACCTCGTTCAACGGAAAAGAATACTGAACCTCCTTAAACCTTGGAAGACCCTTTACTTGCTTATAGTTTACTGTGAACTGTATTGGGCTCAGCGGTTGAAATTGATTTGCCTTTTGTTTAGAATTTCGAGAACGAGCACCGTTTACAAAAAAGCCCTGTAGACCTCTAGATTTAGTAAATACATTCACTATCAATCCAGAATCACCATAACGCGTCCGATTTAAAACAACACCTTCATCTGTTGTCATTTACTTAATCATCAAAATTTTGCTAACCTCACTTTCAACGCCTTCTTCATCCAATGCAAAAACCAGATATACTCCTGCTGAAACTTCTGCTCCGTCCATGCGCTTACCATTCCAAGTAGCTTGACCTCCTTCAGAATATGTTTCAAACACCAATTGCCCATTAATATCAGTAATTCGCACCCTTGAATTAATCGCTAAACCTTCAATGGCTATTAAACCAGAATAATCCTCATAAACAGGGTTTGGAAACACTTTTACGCTATTGAAAGTTGGATCTGGTTCCGTTGCGGTACCACGATAAGCGATCATTCCTCTATCTGTACTTATAACGACTTCACCATCATTTGGATTGATTGCAATAGTCTTTACGGTATTACTAAGTAGCGGACTATTTTCACTTGTAAAATGTAATAACTCTTCTGTGCCATCTTCGGACATTAAGAAAACACCCGAGTTACTGGTTCCAAACCATTTTCTGTTTGCTCCATCTACAGCAATAGCTGTCACTGTTTCAGATTCTAATAAATACTGAAGAAAGCCTCCTAAAGATACCAATGGTCTTTGGGCATCATAATTTCCTTGACCAAATACACTCGAAGGTGAAAAGAAAACTCCAACACCTTGATCAGTACCGACCCATATTTCACCTTCTCTATCTTTAGCAATACTGTATATATTACTTGAAGGCAAACCACCTCTTCCAGGAGATGAATTAACCACGGTGAATTGGTCGTCACTATCGTCATCGATTGACCCATTCTCGTTAAACACAAGAATCCCATCACCTTGATTTGGTAGTGTAAGCCACTTAGAATTGTCATCAGCAATTATCAAGTCACCTGTAGCTTCAGCTTCTATCGTACCTGCAAACTCAAACCCAGTCCATGATCCATCCGCATCTAATACGTGAATGGCCTCTGTTGATAGGGAGTTTGCACACCACAGATTTCCATCGTTATCAAAAACAGCATCTGTAACAGCCACATTATTCTCATCAGGTCTACGTGAGTTTAAGGTTGAATTGGTGGAATCATACCTTCTAACATACTCCTCATCCTCAAACCATAATAGTCCACTGCCAATAGTACCAACAACAAATCCATTGTCAACGTTTGGATTAACCTCTATTGATATAAAATCTCGAACATCATTCAACGCTGTGTCAAACCTCAAACTATATTCAGACCAATTACCCGATGATCCTCTCTGAAAAACTCCATCGATTAAAAATGTATTACCCCAACCTTCTGTTTTTCCACCTGTGGCAATGAGCATTTTTTCTTTTTGATATGTAATTCGCTCCGCGTTAATTGTGCGAGGTCCATCAGGACTAAAAAATTCATATTGAAACGGGCCTGGAATAAACACTACACCAAAGGTTGCATCAGCAACCCATAAATCATTAGCATTCAATACAATGGCTGAATTCGGTTCAGAAATACGTCCTTCACCATAGTTTGTCTCAATTCGAATTGTATCCCAAGTACTATCGTACTGTATAACCGCCCCATCTCTTGAAACCAAAAGAGTTTCATCAATAAAATCAAGACTTCTAATAAATTTATCGCTTAGTAGTGACACTATTTCCCAGTTATTACCAACTCGTTCAACTACAGTGTCAGCCACTGACAAATCATTTATTTGACGTGCAAGTATTCTGTTTTGATTAGATGCAACCTCATCCACTCCTCTGACGGAATAGTTATATTCCCATGTCTCATAAAAACTCAATAATGGATCAGTATAACTTGCATACTTCAGTCCCAGGGGTGTAGCTGCGTATAAAGAATCATTAAATAGTTCCACATCCAAAACCTCCTCATAGGCTCCATTAGCACCAATAATGTATGTATCTCGCACTTCATTTCTAACGAGATCATATCTCACAATTCCAAAGCCAGTTGAAATAAACACCTCATCTCCAACTACTGAAAATCTATTGATACGTTTATCAGCTATTATGTCAGAACGTTCAATATCTGCAATATTTACAATGGTATTACCCTCAACAAAATCAATCTTTCCATCAGAGTAACCCACCATCAAAATTTCACTTGCTTCGTAATAACCTATTGCTGTAACCCTAGAATCTGATAGACCTGTCAGCTTTGAAATCCTATGGATGCTTTTTTCTTCTTTATCAATTTGCAAAATGCTGTACTCTGTTGCAGCATAAATATATTCACCACCATCAACTATGCTCTTAAAGTCAGTATATGGTAGATAATCTCTCCAAGATCCTACCTCTACCTGCGCCATGCTTTCAAACTGAAAAAAGACTAAAAACACAAGGCTGATGAACCTACAAAAAGCATTTATATTCTTCATTTTGGAACAACGTTATTGATACAATTCTATTTGAATGTTTCACGTGGAACACACCATATTTACCTACCTAGTTTGACCAATAAAACTGATATATCTGCAGGTGTTACACCACTAACCCTTGATGCCTGACCAATAGTAACTGGTCTAATTTTATTTAACTTCTCCATGCTCTCGGAACTTAACGCCACTACTTCCTTATAATTAAAGTCGCTCGGAATTCTCAAGGACTCCAATCTTCTTAACTTCTCCGCATTCTCTCTCTCCTTAGCAATATAACCGCTGTACTTCTCCTCAATTTCTACTGACTCTTTTGTTAAAGGATCTATTTCATTCTCTTTATTCCACTTATTAAATTCAGTAGATAACTCCTCTAAGTCACTATAAGATATTTGCGGCCGACTCAGAACAGATTCTAACTTAACCTTTTGCTTCAATGGTGAAGAATTCATACTAACTAAGAATTCATTCGCCTCAGCCGGATCTGCACTTTTCTTTCTTAAGAATGCTTTGATACTCTCTTTATCCAAGCGTTTTTTATCAAGTCTTCTTAATCTCTTTTCCGAAGCCAGTCCTATATCATATCCTATAGGTGTAAGTCTTTCATCGGCATTATCTTGTCTTAATAAAATTCTATATTCCGCCCGAGAAGTGAACATTCGATATGGTTCTTCTGTTCCCTTGGTAATTAAATCATCAATCAAAACGCCTATATATGCCTCATCACGACTTAATACAACGGCTTCTTTCTCTTGTACATTTCGAGCAGCATTTATTCCAGCCATTAAACCTTGCGCTGCAGCCTCTTCGTAGCCAGTAGTACCGTTTATCTGACCAGCAAAAAACAATCCTTTTATCAGTTTTGTTTCCAATGAATGTGACAATTGAGTTGGAGGAAAGTAGTCATACTCAATTGCGTAACCCGGTCTAAATATCCGTGCATTTTCAAACCCTTCTATCTCGCGAATAGCTCTTACTTGAACGTCTTCAGGTAAACTTGTACTAAAACCATTTACATAAACCTCAATCGTGTCCCATCCCTCAGGTTCTACAAAAATCTGGTGTCGATTTCGCTCTGAAAAACGATTAATCTTGTCTTCGATGCTTGGACAGTATCGCGGGCCGATACTTTCTATAGTCCCATTAAACATTGGAGAACGATCAAACCCCTCTCTCAACATATTATGTACTGTTGGATTCGTATATGTTATATGACAACTAAGTTGCTTCTGTAGATTATTTGATAGTGCGCTAAAACTAAATTTATCAGGGTTCTCATCTCCAAACTGTTCCTCCATCTTAGAATAATCAAGGCTTCTTCCATCTACTCTTGGAGGCGTACCTGTTTTCATTCGCCCTGATTCAAAGCCGATACTAACTAATTGCTCGGTAATTCCATAGCTCGCTTTCTCTGCCGCTCTTCCCCCACCAAAGTTCTTTTCTCCGATATGAATTAAGCCATTCATAAATGTTCCACTCGTCAATACAACTTGTGAACTCGAAAAAGATACCCCTAATGAGGTTTTAACACCCGTTACTTTCTCACCTTCTATGATCAACTCCGTAACCATATCCTGCCAAAAATGAAGATTTGGAATATTCTCCAACTGTATTCTCCATTCATAGTTAAAAAGATAACGATCGTTCTGAGTTCTTGGAGACCACATAGCAGGCCCTTTACTTCTATTCAGCATCCTAAACTGTACTGCAGATTTGTCGCTCACGATTCCACTATATCCTCCCAATGCATCGATTTCGCGTACAATTTGCCCTTTTGCAACACCACCCATTGCAGGGTTACAACTCATCTGAGCCGTTCTAGACATATCCATTGTTATCAACAATGTCTTACACCCTAAATTGGCTGCCGCTGCTGCTGCTTCACAACCTGCATGGCCAGCGCCAACTACAATTACATCATACTTCGATTCCATAGAATTTTCTCCATGTTCCACGTGGAACAAAAAAGTATCTAATTCAACAACTCTAAATATGTATTCTCTTTTAACCTCATCAACTCCTTCTCAGATAATGAGGCATCACCATAGCCTATCAAATGAAGCACTCCATGTACTAACACTCTATTTAACTCAACGTCTAGAGCAACATCATTCAGATTAGCATTATCCTTAACCCTCTCTATAGAAATCCACAACTCCCCAGTCACAATATTCTTATAACAATGATCAAAAGTGATGATATCTGTATAATAATCGTGATCTAAATACTGTCTGTTAACCTCTAGCAGTGTTTCATCGTCTACTAAAAACACTCCCACTTCCCCGAAATGATGAGATTCACGACTACAAACATTTGATAACCATTTCTCGACTACGGCTACATCAAACGATTCATACCCCACTTCATTATTTAGAAATAACATTGATGTATTGAGAATATTTAGATTTGAAATAAGGGTACAAATCTACATTGTTACGTCTCAGCATCTCTATCTCACTTTCACGTTTCTTAAGGTACTCTTCTAACACATCACTTTCTTTCTGCTTGATATCTACCTGCTGAGCCTCTCTTTTATCATCTCTATCTTGCTCTCTTAATGCATTCTCTGCTTGTAGCATACGTGATAATATATCCTCTTGACGCTTAAGCGTTTCTGCCTCGATATTTCTTTCTAGTATATCCTTCTCAACTTCCTCCATCTCATCTGCAAGCTTCTTCAATTCTTTAGATAATCCTCCACCTTTTCTTGCTGCCTCTTCAGCAAGACGTTGTACTTCCTCTCTTAATGCTTGCTGCTGTGCAGCCATCTTTGCTAATTGTTCAGAGTTGCTACCCTTTGAACCTTTAGTACCCTCTCCCTGTTCTCCTTTATTTCCTTTGGATTTACCCTTCTCCATCTCCTCCTTCATCTTAGCCATTTCCTGTTGTAATGCTTTCTGTTTCGCCTGCATCTTTGACATACTTGGTTTTGGTTTTGAACCTGAACCAGGCTTTGAACAAGCACCATCACCAAACTTACTTTTAGCCATTTGTTGTTGCATTTGAGTAAGCACTTCACTTAACAATAAAGCTAAATTATTCATGCTCGTCATTCCTTCACGTTGTCTTTGACTAGAAACAGCCTTATTTCTATCTTCCATTGCATTTATGGAGGCTTCGATAGATTTATCAACCAACTTCACTTCACTCGCTATTTTCTCACGCAATTGATCTACTCTTTCACCCAACGCATTTAAACTATCCCGTACGATAGCAAAGTCATCACCAATTTGCTTTTGACGAACTGTTTGTTTTCTATATTTCGGATCATTAACCCCTGTGATTAACTGAGATTCATAGACTAACTCTTGATCAAATGAAAGTTGTAGTAAGTTTTCTTGAATTGCCCTCAGGGCTTCCATGTCTTCTTGTTGCTGTTCTTCCCTTGCATCCATCAAGCTCTTCTTCATCTTTTTAGAAGCTTCTTTTAACTTTTCTGCGGCCGAGTTTTGACTTTTCTGGCTCTCTGAGTTTTTTCCTTCATTGGCTTTTTCACTTGCCTGATTCATCTCTTCTTTAGCCTCATCAAGCTCCTTAGGATCCAGCTCAACATCTGGAGGACTCTTTAATTCTTTTTGATCTTTTTCTAAATCATCTAACCTATCTTGAAGTTTCTCAAATGACTTATTCAAGGAGTCTTGAGCTTCACTTCTACTTTCGCTACTCATAGTGCTATCTGACAACAACTCCTCTTCTTTAGCTAGCTCATCTAGCCTATCTAGCGCTTCTTCTACACCCAATTCAAAAGCCATTTGTTTGTATAGTTCCAAATTAGCCTTCATCTCTTCTTCTAGCTCTTCTAAGGACATTTCCAGTTCCTCTGGATTATCTTCCTTTCGATCAAGCTTATCTAACAAATCTTCTATCTCATCCAATAACTCTTTTGCTCTATCTAATCTTTCATCGTCCAACTTCTCGGAAACAGATTCTATATCTTCTTTTAATTCTTTACTTCTTTCCTGTAAACGATTTCTCTCTTGTTTTTTAGACCATTCATCTTTTTCAGTTACCGATTCTTCTTTCAGGTTCTTTTGGAACTCATCATTCATTTCTTCTGCACGCTCTAAAATCCTTTCAAGCTCCTTGGAATTATCAGATCTTTCCGAAAAAGCTTCTCTCAACTTTTGATCTGAATTTTTCGGGGTATATATATGCGTAGTAGAACGACCTATTTTATATCCATTCAAAGCATCATTATCACGAACTTCAATAAAGAATTCCGTTTTCTGATCAATAGAATCTAAGTTCATGAGATAACTATATTGTTCCTCATTTGAACTCCCCACTCTCAAACCAACTCTTTGAAATGTACCTTCTTCATTAACAAGTACTAAATCTAACTTTGAAATACCATAGTCATCAGTAACCAAACCACTTAAAAACCAAATAGATGCATCATTTTTACCTTTATCTACAACTAATTCAACTTTTGGAAATTGATCTTTTATAATCTCCACTCTATATCCATTGAATAACGTATCCTCATCGACATGTAAAGTGTATGATATCGTAGAATCTAAAACGTATTCCGAAGTCCATTCCCTAGAGCTGACTTCAACAGTAGAATCAATCACGAATGCACCTTTCTCAGAATCTACAAGGTCAAACTTCCATCTAATACCCGTTCCCTCAGGAATACTCAAAACCTCTTCTAAGCCTACCACATCTGGTTCCAAATTTGTGTGCCTTGGAAAATCAAATGAAACCTTTCCACTTAATAGCTCAGGATTTGATATCACATCAAAATCAAACGGTCCTATTTGGTATTTTCCAAGTTGTAATATAAATGAACCACTCTCATTAATGTTTGGTACAGATTTCGTAAAAATGCCTCCTTTTTCAGCAGCATATAGCGTAATATCATTATGTAAAACTTCTACTGTACTTGGTAGCTCTTCACCGGTCATTCTAACATGAATAACTAGCGGCTCTCCTCTCTTTATAACTTCTTCAAAATCAACTTCAACTTCAAATGGCGGAATCAAATGATGGGGTACATCATACTCTACCAAACGTTTTGATCCTTCAGTTAATATTTCTGGCTTTACAAACGAAACAAGAGCATATAATGCGATAGATAATAGAAGAACTCCTGCACCTACTTTTATCCACCCTCTTTCTATTGCTCTCCCAAAATCTACATTGATCAGCTGTTTATCAATAGACAACCTAGAAGCTTCAACCAAATCAGAATGAACAATACTTTCTAATTGAAGTCTATTAAGCAACCTATCATCAACATTCGATAGTTTTTCACCAATAAAGCGAGCTGCATTTTCTTTTGAAAGTGGTTTTCTAATACCCAGTAGAGCTAACATGGGCCAAACCACATAATAGAAGAGTATTAGTAGAACAAATACTCCAAAACCGAAAAACAAAAGGCTTCTTACAACAGAATTAAAGCGAAATAAATATTCTGAAAACAAAATTATCAATCCCGTTACACTGAGGATTACAACAGTAAACACTAGACCTCTAGCCAAGCGATCTCTGTAATAATCTGAAACAAATGCACTTAACTTACCAATTAAATTTTCGTTTGAACTTTTCATTATTTACATTTGGCTCACCTTATAAAACGTAAACCTAGTAATTTAATTTACTGATCAATCTGTCAGCCGTGAAGTTTACAACTTTTACCCTTTTCACTGCTGTGCTAATAGGTCTTTTAATTCCTGAGACGACAGAAGCACAGCTATGGCATAGATATCGCCATGAAATATTTGGAGGAATAGGAGCATCTCAAATGCTTGGTGATCTTGGTGGTGGAGCCAACGATGGAAAAGGAATTGCAGATATCAATTTAGGTGCAACCAATTTTGGAGCAACAATTGGGTATCGCTACAAAGTCAGTCCAAAAGCAGCATTAAGATTTAGCACAAGTTACCTTATACTTGAGGGTGATGATGCCCTTACGGAAAACGAAGGAAGAAAAAGTAGAAATCTAAGTGTGAAAACAACGGTAACCGAGTTTTCTCCGATGATTGAGATCTACTTAATATCCGATGATATGCCTAAATCAAGTAGATACAAAGGCGGCTATTTTAGACGTAGCATGAAAGGTTCTGGGCCTAGTATTGGTGTATATGTAGCCACTGGAATTACCGTTTTCACCTACAATCCTACAGCAGAACTTGATGGTAAAACTTATGACCTCCGCGATTTAGGTACAGAAGGTCAAGGGTTAGAACCTGGCTCAAAGAAGTATAGTACGGTTGATATAGCCTTACCTGTAAATATTGGGTTTAAATTAAATTTTGATCAATATTGGTCTGTTACATTAGAAGGAGCAGCGCGCTTTACAGCAACAGATTATTTAGATGACGTAAGTACAGACTATTACGATAACAACGCTATTAGAGAAGCTTATGGAGAAGAAGCTGCAATGCTAGCTGATAGAAGAGAAAACACAAGTGGTCAATCTGGAGGAATTAGAGGAAATTCTGAAAATAACGATGCCTATTTTTATCTTCAAGTGCATATTGCTAAGCGTTTAAAATCATATAAAAGCTCAACGGGTAGACGTAAGCCTACATTCTAATTTGCGTGTTACCTTTGCCGTCTTAAAATTCTAAAGGATGGCTCAAGAAGTACGAGTACGATTTGCTCCAAGTCCTACTGGACCTTTGCACATGGGTGGTGTAAGAACTGCTCTTTATAATTACTTATTCGCAAAAAAGAACAACGGTAAGTTTCTTTTAAGAATAGAAGATACTGATCAAACAAGATTTGTTCCAGGTGCTGAAGCGTATATACAAGAAGCATTAGAATGGTGTGGATTAACGCCAGATGAAAGTCCTTGGAATCCTGGAGAATACGGTCCTTACCGTCAATCTGAGAGAAAAGATCTATACAAGCAATATGCTCTTCAGTTAATTGAAAGTGGAAATGCTTACTACGCATTTGATACTGCTGAAGATCTTGAAGCAATGCGTGAAAAAGCCAAAATGGCTAAAATGCCTAACTGGCAATACAACAACATTACTCGCTCTTCAATGAAGAATTCCTTAACGTTATCTGAGGATGTTGTAAACGAAAAACTGGCAAATGAAGAGCCTTATGTAATTCGCATCAAGTTTCCTAGAAATGAAGAAGTTAGATTTCACGATGAGATCAGAGGATGGGTTGTAGTGAATACTTCAAATCTTGATGACAAGGTTATCTACAAATCAGATGGAATGCCAACATATCACTTGGCTAATATTGTAGATGACCATTTAATGAAAGTTTCTCATGTTATTAGAGGTGAAGAATGGTTACCATCTGCTCCATTACATGTTATGCTTTACCGATACTTAGGTTTGGAAGATACCATGCCTACTTTTGCTCACTTACCGCTAATTCTTCGTCCTGATGGAAATGGTAAACTTGGTAAACGAGATGGAGATAGACTTGGGTTTCCAGTATTTCCATTAAATTGGATTAATCCTGAAACAAAAGAACAATCTTCTGGGTATAGAGAACGAGGATATTACTCTGGTGCTTTTGTGAATATGCTGGCATTTTTAGGATGGAACCCAGGTACTTCACAAGAAGTATTTACCATGGAAGAATTAATAGAAGCATTTTCTCTTGATCGTGTTGGTAAAGCAGGAGCTAAGTTCGATGACAAAAAAACAAAGTGGTTCAATCAACAATATTTAAAATTAGAAAGTGATGAATCTCTTACTAAACGTGTTGCTCCTTTTGCTTCAGATAAAGGATACGAAATAAGTGAAGAAGCTCTCCAAGAAATTGTTCATTTAATGCGTGAAAGAGCAACTTTCGATGAAGATATCATTAATGAAGCAGCATTCTTCTTTAGTGCTCCTGAAAGTTATGATGAAAAAGTTGTTGCTAAGCGTTGGAATAAAGAAGTATCAGATCATCTAGAAGCCATTGTTTCTCAGTTCAATGAAACTTCATTTGATGCAGAAGCACTTGAAGCATCGTTTAAATCTTATTTAGAAATGCATGAACTAGGCTTTGGTAAGGTTGGTCAGCCATTACGTGTTGCAATTACCGGTGTTGCTGCAGGACCTAGTTTGTTTGCAATCATGTCTATTTTAGGAAAAGAAGAAGTAAACAGTAGATTGAAAACTGCTGTTGAAAAGCTAAATTAACATGGACATTTTACGAGTAAATGGTATTCAGGTATATGCCTATCATGGGTGCATACCTGAAGAAGCTCAAGTTGGAGGCTATTTTACTATTAATGCAGCTTTTTGGGGAGATTTCCGTCAAGCCGTTCAAAGCGATGACCTAAGCAATGCTATTGATTACGTTTCTGTAGCCAAAGTTGTGAACGAACAAATGGCTATTAGAGCAAAACTTATTGAAACTGTTGCATACAACATGGTAGATGCTTTGAAAGCGCAATTCGCTATGGCTCAAGAAGTAGAGGTAACCATTATAAAACACCGCGCCCCTATTGAGATGCCTGTTGAAGAGGTTTCTTTTACAGTTCGTGCTTAACATAGTGCCAACAAAGCACATTTTTTTACATTTGCAGTCCGTTCAAGGTCTCGTGGCCGAGCGGCTAGGCAGTGGTCTGCAAAACCACGTACAGCGGTTCGAATCCGCTCGAGACCTCAACGCAACCCAATTTCTAATGAAGTTGGGTTTTTTTGTACCCTACCATTTGTCTCTTTGTAGACAAACAAATACTTCAGCACATTCGTTTTTTGCACTATGAGTAAGAAATCAATTGACTTTAATACTAATACATTCCAAAACGGAATGACCGGTTCAGCATATTTTCAGTTAATAGCAGATTTGGCTAAGGAAAACAAAACCACTGGACCAAATCAAAGTGAAGCCATGGTTCATTATACCCAGATGAATGTAAAACGTATGCATCGTTGGATAAAAACCATGAAACTAACAGATGAGTTTAAGAACACTGTAAAATACCTTAAAACTCCATTAAACGTATTGGTAATTACAGAAGGTTGGTGTGGCGATGCAGCTCATAATACACCATTCATTCAGGCATTAGAAGAGTTAAACGATCATGTTTCTATTCGATACATACTACGTGATGAAAACACAGATGTAATTGATGCATATCTCACAAATGGAGGAAGATCAATTCCTAAGCTTATTGCTTTTACAAATGATGGCGAAGAACTATTTACTTGGGGCCCACGACCAGAACCAGCACAGAGACTTTACGAAGAAGGAAAAGCACAAGGAAAACCGTATCCAGAATTAGCTGCAGATCTTCAAGTGTGGTACAATAAAGACAAGGGTAAAACCTTTATGAAAGAATTAGGGTATTTACTGAATTTAATACAAGAAAAAAGCCCGGTCATTTAGACACGGGCTTCTTTCCAATCAATCAATATAAACCAAATCAAGCTACCCAATAATTAAGCTTGCGTGCTCTCTTTTTTTGAAAAGAAGAATGCGCCAGCGGTAATTCCAATCAAACAGAGCACGAACATGGCAAGTGTGAACATATTTGGGTGCATCCCATCAATAAAACTTGCTTTGAACGGCAGAATAACCGTAAGTAACCAGATAGCTACTCCTATCATTTTGTTCTTGCTCATAGTGTTGAAATTTTAAGTAATTCTGCGTGTTAGTTTGAATTTACAATTACAAATTAACACGATGAATTTTCGGTGAAGTATGATGCTAGTCAATAGAAAGATTGATTTTTGTCATGTTTAAAACTAGCATTCATGATTTACCTCAACGAGGCCATTATTGAGCATTCTATCATTCACCGTGTAGGAAATGCCGCAAAAGAAGAAGGAGTATTCATCTCTGAACAAGAACTTCCATTACATGTATCTCTTACTGAAGTTCTACTTCCATTTCTAGCTAAGGGATTTAAACCAGCCGAAGAAATTCATCAGTTTACACATTCTACAGATTTAAATCTGAACGAGGTTTATCATCATACAAAACAATTCTTCAATGGAGAATTAGCTTTTATAGAATACTCTCAGCATCTAGCTCAACTGCTTTACAAATGCAGCGATCATCCTATGATTAAACCTGGAGAATTAATAGTTTCTCATATCCAAGAAGTAATTATTGAAGGAGAAATTTGCGAAGCAGTTGTGTTAGTTAAATGTGAAAATAAGCGCAATTTTATTGAGTTCTTTGAAGATCAACGAAGTTTGCAGATTGATTTGAGACAAGGTATTCACCTTAACAAAATCGACAAAGGAGCTGTGATAGTAAATACTGAAGAATCAAGTGGTTATCGTGTACTTGCAATTGATGCAGTAAATGAAGATTCACGTTTCTGGAACGACAGATTTCTACAACTTCAACCAGATGATCCTTCTTTTGCTTACACTCAAAATACCATCAACTTAGTAAAAGAATTCGCTCAAGAAGTAGTTGCTCAAGACGAGGATACAACAGCACGTTTCGAAGTAATGCACAACAGTGTTGACTTTATGCAAGAAAACGAAACATTTCAAGTAGATGAATTTGTTGAGCAAGTGCTTCCTACTCCAGCTTATCAAGAAGAATTCAAGCAACGCCACCAACAAATGGTAGAGGAATCTGGTTTTGAAGATGTTGCTGAATTGCCAATTTCACAGAATCAGGTAAAAAAGGCTAAAAAACAATTTAAAGACCTAATTAAACTTGATAACGGAATTCAAATCCAATTAAAGTTTAATAACGAAGAAACAAAAGAGTATATAGAGCGTGGATACGATCCTGTTAAGGGCATGAATTACTATAAGGTGTATTACCAAGATGAAGAATAACAAGATCGGCAAAATGCTCAGCAATATCCAAGATTAACTTCGCACAAAACTCGCAAACATGAATCGAAGACAGCTAGTAATTGTACTAGTATTAACTGGAATTATCGTGTTGATTGTATCAATCATCATGAGCAATTTTAAACCGAGTCAAGAACGTACTTTCAATAATGTTATTCCAGTAAAGTATGTGAAAACGCAACGTGTTCAAAACGATACTATTTTGGCCGTTATAACTGGATATGGAAGATTGAACTCATTTCGAAATGTAAATGTCAGTAGCGAAGTTTCTGGAAGACTCTTAGAGGGTGATATCGATTTAAAAGAAGGAACTACTTTTAAGAAAGGTCAAATTCTTTTTCGTATTAACCCAGAAGATGCTAGCTATAGCTTGAAATCGAGAAAAAGTTCTTTCATTAACTTACTAGTAACCGCACTAGCAGATATTAAAATAGACTTTCCTTCTGCATACGATAAGTGGTATTCTTTCTACGAATCAGTATCTATTGAAGAGTCACTTCCTGACTTACCTGAAACAACATCAACCAAAGAGAAAACTTACCTAGCTTCTAAAAATGTACTTTCAGAATATTACAGTATAAAAGCAGATGAAGCTCGCTTAGAAAAGTACACGATAAGAGCCCCATTTACAGGTTCAATTATTAGCGCCATGGCTCAACCAGGATCTAGCGTAAATCCAGGAAGTAACGTGGCGCAAATCATTCAACAAGATCAATTAGAAGTACGTATTCCAGTAGATGTGGATGACTTGCACTTAATTAAAAATGGACAGTTAGTTCAGCTTACTGATAAGAATAGCAAAGCATTGCCATCAGCACACGTGAATAGAATTAGTAGCAACATCAATCAATCTACACAAACTGTAAATGTATATGCTAAATTGAATGAAACCACGAATCAAGTGCTAGTTGATGGAATGTACGTAAACACTGAAATTGTTACGGGTAATTTGAATAATGTAATTGAACTACCCAGACGTGGTTTACTAGATGAAAATATGGTGTATATACTTCAAGACAGCCAACTTGTAAAAATACCTGTTATTATAGAAAAATCAAATGATCAATCAGTTATCATTTCTGGTTTGAAAAATGGAACAACTGTAGTAATTGAACCTATTACTTCCATTAGAACCAATCAAAAATTTGCTACTCTGAAAGCATCTTAATACTAGTTAGCACTAGTTACATGTGATCTTTTAAATGAACAACTACACATGAAAAAGGCATTTCAGTTTTTTATAGAAAACCCAATTTGGGCCAATGCAATCATCTTTTTAACCGTATTGTTTGGTGGGTTGAGTTTTGTAAACATGGATAGAGCTTTCTTTCCAGAATTACAGCCTGTAAACATTACTATCACTACTGCTTATCCTGGAGCATCTCCTACCGAAATGGAAGAGGGAATCACTATTAAAATAGAAGAAGCCCTAGAAGGAATTGCTGAAATAGATGAGCTCTCATCAACGTCTTCAGAAAATATTTCAACGGTAAGAATCAAAGCTTTCCAAGGAACTGATATGGATGAGCTATTAGCAGAGGTTAAAAACTCCGTTGATGGAATTTCATCCTTTCCTGTTGGTGCAGAAAAACCTGTAGTAGTAAAGCAGAAAACTTCTGAAATGAGTGGTAGGGCTGCATATTTAGCTTTAACCGCAAAAGGTGCCGATTTATTTGAACTTAAATCTATTGCAGAAGAAATTGAAAAGGATCTTTTACGAACTGGTACTATTTCAGATATCGAAATTCAAGGATACCCTACTATTGAGTATTCTATTGAAGTAAATGAAGGCGAGTTGTTAAGGTATGGATTGCGCTTTGATGACATTGTAAATGCCGTTCGAATTAATAACCGTGATTTAAGTGCTGGATCCATTAAAACAGCTCAAGAAGAATTACTTATTCGAGCCAATGCTAAATCTACTCAAGTAGAAGAAATGAAGAACATTGTCCTTCGCTCTGCTACAGATGGATCTTACATTAGACTAGGAGATGTTGCTGATATTAAATTTCAATTTGCCGATGTTCCACAACAATCATATTTAGAAAACGAACGCTCAGTTGTATTAAACATCAATCGTAGATATGGCGAAGATTTAGGCGCAATAAACGATGCTATTGAAGCTTATGTTGATGAGTTTAATGCAAAGAATGAACGAGCAGAATTAGCTATAATGTTCTCTTTCTATAATCTACTGAACGAGCGTATAGATCTCTTACTCGAAAACGGATTAATTGGTTTAGCACTCGTTCTAATAACGCTAGGCCTATTCCTAAATGTTAGATTATCGTTTTGGGTAGCTGCAGGTATTCCAATTTCATTCTTAGGAATGTTTATCATAGGATCATTTTATGGAATGAGCATCAACATGATTTCATTATTTGGGATGATTTTAGTAGTTGGTATTCTAGTCGATGATGGAATTGTTATTGCTGAAAATGTTTATGCTCATTTTGAACGAGGTAAATCTCCCTATCAAGCATCAATAGATGGAACCAGTGAAGTAGCATCATCTGTTTTCACATCTGTATTAACAACCATTATTGCTTTCTCTGTTCTACTCTTTATTGAAGGTATGGAACGTATGGCAGAAATGGCATTTGTAGTAATGGCTGCCTTAGGATTCTCGCTTATTGAAGCATTCTTTGTGCTTCCAGCTCATCTATCGAGTAAAACGGTTCTTAAAACCAATGTGATTGGAAAATTCCGTGAACGAATTACAGGATTCATCAATTATATGCGCGATGAAATCTATGCTGAAATTCTTGATCTAGTAATTAAGTACAGTAGACTAGCTGTATGGCTTCCACTAGCATTTATTTTCTTTATTGTGTTCCTAATCAGTGGTAGGTATATCAACACCACATTCTTTCCCTCTATACCGTTTGATGACTTTACTGTTGAGTTTGCCTTTAAACCTGGTGAAAGAGAACAATACACAAAAGACTTATTAGACTACTGTCAAGAAAAGGTTCATGAGGTAAGAGATGAACTGAAAGAAAAGTACGATCGTGATGTTATTACTTATACAACACTCAATCTTGGATATACTAGAAATCTAGGTGAAAGCGGATCACACTGTGGAAATATCAATGTGTCATTAGATGTTGAAGGTCTTGATATATCAAGTTTCGATATTGCCCGTATGGTGCAAGAAAGAATTGGAGAGGTTAAAAACACCGAGAAGTTTATGGTTGGTGGTATTAACCGCTGGGGTAAGCCAGTTTCCATAGCATTGAGCGGTAAAAACTACGATGAATTAAAAGAAGCTACAGGATTCTTGAAGTCGCAATTGCTACAAATGAATGAACTCAAGGATATTCAAGATAATTCTAGTAGTGGTAAACGCGAAGTAAAAATTGAATTGAAGCCTAAAGCGTATATGCTTGGCTTTAATCACAATGAAATTAGCAGACAAATTAGACAAGGATTTTATGGTGAAGAAGCACAGCGTTTAATTGTTGGAACTGATGAAGCTCGTGTTTGGGTACGTTATCCAGAAAGTGACCGTATCAGTCTTGGTCAGCTAGAAGAGATGCGCATCAAAACTGCCAATCAACAAGAAATTCCACTGAACGAATTGGTGTACTATTCAATTGAAAGAGGAGATGTAAGCATTAAGCACTTTGATGGAGTTAGAGAAATTGAAATTAGTTCCGATTTAACCGATCCTTACGCAAGTACTCCAGAGATATTAGGAATCATTAAAAAGGCTCATATTACTGAACTCCAAAAACAATATCCTAACGTTGATATAGAATTTAGAGGTCAACAAAAAAATGCAAACAAGTCTTTGAATTCCATGATGGTTCTATTGATTGTTGCCTTGTTACTTATGACTTTGGTTATTAGCCTCAACTTTAACTCACTCAAGCAAGGAAGACTCATTTTAACTGTAATACCTATTGGTATTGTTAGCGCCATGTTGGGTCATGGAATTGAAGGCCAACCAGTATCTATTTTGAGTGCTTGGGGTATGATTGCCTTAATGGGAATATTAGTAAATGATGCAGTAGTATTCTTAGACACTTACAACAGAAATTTGAAAGAAGGAATGTTGGTAAAAGAGGCAATAAGAAGTGCTGGATTATCTCGATTTAGACCCATTATATTAACATCTGTTACCACGGTTGCTGGTTTATATCCATTAATATTAGAACAAAGTTTTCAAGCTCAATTTTTAGTACCAATGGCAATTAGTGTGGCTTATGGTGTGCTCTTTGGAACATATTTCATACTTGTATTCTTCCCAGCATTGGTATTGTATTATAATGATATGGCTAGACTAAGAAAGTGGCTATGGAAAGGTATAAAGCCAACTGCTGAAGAAGTAGAGCCAGCACTCACTCATTTGAAACATTTACAAGAAATCAAAGAACAGTAACATGCAGAAGTACATTCTCTCTATTATGCTTTGTGCACTGCAGTTTGCACTCTTTGCTCAAACTGAATTGTCGTTATCTGATGCTATTCAGCTCGGATTGAAGAATAATTTTGATATACTCATAGCTGGTAAACAACAAAATATTGCCAGTAAAAACAATACATATGGAAATGCTGGTGCCTTACCTACATTTACCATAGGAGCTACTCAAAACAATAACTATTCTGATAACGACAACCCAGCTGCATTTATAAATGGTTTAAGTGAATCGCATACCATTACACCGAATGCCAATTTAGACTGGACTTTATTTAACGGTTTCAACATCTTATCAAACAAGCGAAAGCTAGAATTACTTGAAGAACGTAGTTATGGTAATGCCAATCTGATTGTTCAAAATACAGTACAAGGAATCATATTAGCGTACTACCAAGCAGTAGTTGATAGAGAAAACGAAAAAGTATTGAAACAAGTAAAAGATCTATCTAGAGATGAATACTTGTATGCGGTTACCAAAACAGATTTAGGCGCTGCTACAACATTTGATCTGCTACAAGCAAAAGATGCCTACCTAACCGATTCTACAAATTACATTAATCAACAATTAACGTATAGAAGAGCAATAAGAGCATTAAATTTATTGCTAGCAACAGATTTGAATAACTCATATTTATTAACAGATTCCGTACTTCCAGAAATAGAGGTATACGATTATAATGTACTCAAAGATCAAGCATTGAGTAATAATGAGAATATCAAATTAGCCATGTTAGATGTAGCAGTTGCAGCTCAGGATATTCGTATTCAACAATCTTCATTGTATCCAAATTTGAGGTTATCTGCAGGAATAAATCAAGAATTTTCAAGCCAAAGTATTGATGGAACTACCATTAATGGTGATGATTTTTCAAATGATTTTGACGCAACTCGATTGACTTACTTCGCAAACTTTACATTGAGTTACAGGTTATACGATGGAGGCAAAGTTCGTACAGCAATTGCCAATGCAAAATCACAAGAAGAAATAAACAACTTAACACTAGATCAACAAAAGCAAACAGTAGAGCAAGAGTTGTTAAATGCGTATGATGACTATAACAGCCAATTGCAATTGTTAGGAATTGCAAGAGAAAGTAAAGAGAATGCATCATTGAATTTATCAATTGGAAAAGACAAGTTTAGTTCTGGAACCATTACGTCTTTTGAGTTTCGCGATATTCAATTACGCTACATCCGTAGTTCATTAAACCAGCTCTCTGCCGCTTACCGTGTTGTACAAGCAAAGACTAATCTAGCTAGATTAACAGGTACAATTCTAGAGTAAAAGCAACTTATTGTTATTAAATGATGTCTTATAGTTAACAGGTTTTTCATTAACTGTTGAAATTCAACTATTTGAAAAGTGGCTAAAAAATCACTAACTTGTTAGTGAACTTCCAAAACTGTAGGACTATGGCAACAAATACAATTCAAACAAAGGCCGAAGCACACACACTTCAATTTTCACTATGGAAGTATTCTATCGCTGGAGTACTTGCAGGACTCATCGCTGGTATTGCTAATAATGTGTGGATTTTAATCTATCCATTTGTATCTGGAATGGACGCACCTCCAGGAGTTGATGCCATGTCGGTAAGCGTATTTTCATTTTTACCAATGTTGCTTGCTGGATTCTTCTATTATTTCATCTCCATGAAAAATGCGAGTAGAGGAACCAAGATTTTTATAGGTTTAGGAATAGTGGCTTTTTTAGCAAGTTTGTATGGTCCTCTTAACCCAGATCAACTTGGAGCTCTTTTCCAAGCGGGTGAAGTTCCAGCAGGATTCGCACTATTCACCATCCCAATGCATATCATTGCCGCCTTAACAGCTTTGGTTTTTATGCCAAGGTTTGTAATGAGCGAGTAAATCCTAACTCCGTTATATAAACGCGAATGCCCGGCCTTTGAGAAAGTGTCCGGGCTTTTTTATTTCTCTTCAGATTTTACCTTCTTACCATCTAAGCGAACAGGTTCACCTTCTTTGTAACGTATTGTTAGTAGTACTTCTCCTTCACGATTGTAACGTTTCCAATCACCCTCTTTTTCGCCCATCTGATATTTACCTTCTAACATTTTTCTTCCATTATCATAGTAGTACACATGCTTACCATGAGCATAACCTTCTACGTAAGGTCCTTTAAAAGAAACTTCATCATTCGATAAATAATAGTGAACCCACTCTCCTTGTTTTAAACCTTCAATGTATTCACCTTCTTCTTTGTACTCACCCATTTCAACAACCCATTTACCTTCTTCTAAGCCATCTAAATAACTTCCTGTGAGTATTTCTTTTCCTTCGCGATCATATTCTACTACATCGCCATCTTCTTTGCCTTTACGGTATAGTTCAACTCTTCTTAACTGCTTATTGTCGTAATACCACTTCCAAGTTCCCTTTTCTAAACCACCTTTTTGATATGAACCAACTTGTTCTACCGTTCCATTCAAATGATAGAATTTCCATTTCTTAAATCTAGCTCCATCAAGATACTCTCCTTCTGCACGCAATTCTCCAGTACGATAAAACTCCTTCCAGAAGCCCTGTTTTACGCCCTCAGAATCGATTACTCCTTCTCCAAGTAATATTCCCATCTGATACACTTTTGAATTCACTACAAGGCCTGTATCGTTAAATTCCTTCCAAATACCATGTGGAGTACCTCCTAGGTAACTACGTTCCCAATGAACTTGAGCGTTCGGATGAAAATCTCTTTCAATATCAACAGCCATTAATTCTTCTACATTTTCCATCACTTGGCCATCAATGTATTTTGTAGTTCCTAACAAGATTCCTTTTTTATCATACTCTCTGAAATATCCGTGCTTCAAATCGTTTTTATATCTACCCTCAGTGTGAATTAAATGGCCTGGTTCATCTTCGTAAAACGTTAACCATCTTCCTTGCTTCATTCCCTTCGGATCAATACGATTAATGTACTCTCTTGTTTTTTCAACACCAGCTTCATATTCAATGATTGATACAATTCTACCATCTTTAGCAAATTCGTATCCAATACCATTTAATCTTCCTTTCTCATATGGTTTCTCAAATTGAACACGCTGTTCTTCAGGAAAATAAAACTTACTGATACCAACAACAGTATCATCTTTCATCTCATCTAAACGAACCAATAAACCTTCTTGATTATACGTTTTAGCAATACCATTCTTTCGGTTATGTGCATACTCAATCTCGCTTTCAAGCATGCCTTCTTCATTGTAGAACTTCCATAAACTGTCTAACTCAAAATCTGTTCTGTTCCCTTCAGATTTCAATTGACCGTTCTCAAAGTAAGTTTTCCAGTAACCATTTGGTTTTCCATTTTCAAAATTTCCTTCACTGCTTTTGTTTCCATTTGGATAATAAAAGACATTGAATCCATTCGGATTAGGTTCTTGCTGAGTGAAACCAGAAGTTACTTTCAACAAACAATAAATACAAAAGAGAAATTTTAAAAATCTATTAGTTGTTATTATTAGGCTGTTCATATTGTTCAATGATTCCGTAAAGATTGTTTGCAAAGTTCAATTATCCCTTTCTCTACACAAGAGATTAACAGGTTTTACGCTCCCAAATTATTGAAAACAAAAAAGCTACTGAGTTATTAACAATCTGTTTATTCTCTTGCTAGTTCGTAACTCTAACGAAAGATTACAGAAATATTCGGTTAATAAACCTGAAAAACTTCGTCCATAACATAAGAGTAACTCAGAGGTGTTAATTCAATTATTCTATTACCTGACAAATTTCAGTTCATTTGCAAGACATTTGTTTACTCAGTTTTACGCATTAATTAACACAATGTTTAATAACTCTGTGAATAAGTGATATATTTTTCAGAGAATCAAACGAATAGCAATGAAATTATCTATCGGTAGCGATCATGCAGGTTATGCCTTAAAAGAGCGAGTAAAAGGTATATTAGCAGAGCATGGACACGAGGTTATTGACCACGGAACTCATAGCGAAGAAAGTACAGATTATCCAGATTATGGTCATCCAGTGGCAAATGATGTTGAAAATGGTACTTCTGAACTTGGAATAGTGATTTGTGGTAGCGGAAATGGAATTAACATGACTGTTAATAAACATCAAGATATTCGTTCTGCATTGTGTTGGATTCCAGAAATTGCTCACATGGCGAGGCTACACAATAATGCCAATGTGTTGGCATTACCAGCTAGGTATATTTCAGAAGAGATTGCTTTAGAATGTGTTAATCAATTCTTAGCAACCAAATTTGAAGGAGGTAGACACGAAAGAAGAGTTGCAAAAATTGCTTGTAGTTAGGCAATATTTAAATACGTATAAACTTTATGCAAGGGATGTTGATATACTAGTTAGCATCCCTTTTCTTTGTTAGTACACCTGTAAACGCTTGTTATATGCTCCCAAAGAAAAATCCTACACAAACAGAATCTTGGTTAAAGCTAACCAATCTCTTTGATGATCACCTATTTGTGCATATGCGAGAGCAATTTGATCAAGATCCATCAAGATCTAAACGATATTCACAACAAGCTGCAGGACTGTTTTTAGATTATTCTAAGAATAGAATCACAGATGAGATTTGGCAAAACTTAAAAGATTTAGCTAATGAATTAGACTTATCAACAGCCATTAATGCTCAATTCACAGGAGAAGAAATAAACGGTACAGAGAAAAGATCTGTACTACATACTGCTTTAAGATTACCGAGTAGCCAATCTCTTATTCATAACGGAGTAGATGTAGTTCCAGCTGTTCATGCAGAACTACAACATATGAAATCATTTTCAGAAAAAGTGAGATCTGGCGAATGGAAAGGTTACTCTGGAAGAGAGATAAATACTGTTGTTAACATTGGTATTGGTGGAAGTGATTTAGGACCAGTAATGGTGTGTGAGGCTTTGAAACCATACCATACTTCTATTCAACCTAGATTTATTTCTAATGTGGATGGATCTCAAATAACGGCTGTTTTGAGCGACTGTGATCCTGAGACTACGCTATTTGTTATATCATCAAAATCTTTTACTACACAAGAAACCATGACTAATGCACAGTCTGCTAAGAATTGGTTTTTGGCTTCTGGTGCTAAACATCAAGATGTAGCAAGGCATTTTGTGGCGGTATCAACAAATTTAGAAGCTGTGCGTGATTTTGGAATTGACCAACAGAATGTGTTTCAATTTTGGGATTGGGTAGGAGGTAGGTACTCTTTATGGAGTGCCATTGGCTTATCAATTTGTTTAGTTGTTGGATTCAACAATTTTGAAGAGTTGTTAGTTGGTGCTCATGAAATGGATAAGCACTTCCAACAAGAAGGGATAAATAGTATGCCAACTACCTTGGCCTTGCTTGGAGTGTGGTATTCTAATTTCTATGGAGCTGAATCTTATGCAATTTTGCCATATAATCAGCATTTAAACAGATTTGCTGCATACCTGCAACAAGCAGATATGGAGAGCAATGGTAAATCTGTTGATAGAAATGGAAACCCAGTGCATTACCAAACTGGGCCAATTATTTTCGGAGAGCCAGGAACAAATGGTCAGCATGCTTTTTATCAGTTAATTCATCAGGGAACTAAATTGATACCGGCCGACTTTATTGTTGCCGCCAAAAATCACCATGGGTTGGCTAATCACCATCATCAATTAGTAGCAAACTGTTTAGCACAAACACAAGCACTAATGATGGGTAAAACTGCTCATGAGGCAGAAACAGAGTTGAAAACGCAGGGCTTATCATCTGAAGAAATAGAAGTGCTTTTACCGTTTAAAATTTTTGAGGGTAATAGACCTACGAATACCATTGTTATGGAACAATTGAATCCTAAGACCTTAGGAGCATTGATAGCACTGTATGAACATAAAATATTCGTTCAAGGGGTAATTTGGAATATATATTCATACGATCAATGGGGTGTTGAATTAGGTAAACAATTAGCTAAGCCAATTTTAAAGGCCTTAGAAGAAGATCAAGTTTTTGAAGGAGATGCTTCTACAAAACAGTTACTTGATCTCATTCGTAAGTTTTCCTAATTAAAAATGGCGGTATGTTTTAATACTCACCACCAATTTTTCGATTGTTCAGTTTGGTATCTTCAAATACTGGTAATTGCTGAGGTATAGATGTTAAGCCACTAGTATCTGTTAATGCATTCATAAATGCAATAATGTCTTGAATTTCTATGTCACTAAGTCCTAAAGAATCTGTTGGAAGTGTTTGATTTTCTAAATGAATACCAATTCCAGCTCCACCACCAACATTATAAAAATTCATAACATCCTCTAGCTCATTATAAGCTCCATTATGCATGTATGGTGCTGTTAATTCAATATTTCTGACGGTCGGAGTTTTAAAAGAGTGATTGTAGAAACTAGCCTCTTCTTTAATTGTTCCACTAGCAATTCTTCCAGCATCTGGATCAACTACACTTGGTGTATCATAAGGATTAACAGCAACACCTAAAACTTCTGTTTCATTTTCATCAAATCCAGGAGGAACCAAACCGCTAAATGTAGGAGCAAAATGGCAGGTTCCACAAGCAGCTTTACCCATAAACAGGTTAAAACCATTTTCTACTGAGGCACTTAATGAAACTTCTTCACCTCTTATATATTGATCTACGGGCGAATTAAAACTGCGTAGCGATAGAACATAGGCAGCAAAAGCTAAATTAATGTGTCGTTTATTGATGGTAAACGAAGACGCTTCTTGGTTAAAAGCTGATGCGAATAACTGTTGGTATTCTTTACTCTGATTCAGTTTATGAATAATAGTCATAAGATCTGTGTCAAACTCTTTTGGAGAGAAAAACACATGTTCAGTCTGTAAATCTAAATTGCTTGCACGCAAATCATGAAAGAAACGATCTACATAAATTGCATTTAATACAGTAGGGGAGTTGCGATCTACCGTTCCATTAAAATCAATAGCGATGCTTTTTGCTTTGCCATCTGTAAATCCTTTTTTAGGATCATGACAAGAGGCACAAGAACGTTGGTTGTTTCTTGATAAAACAGGATCGAAAAAGAGTGTTTTTCCAATATCTGTAAGCTCATTGGTATGTTGACTAGCTTGTAGGCCTGTGAAATAGTAAGGGTTTAAAAAGTCATCACTAAAAATTGTTTGAGAAGCAAAGTTTATAGGGTTTCCCTGCTTTTCAACTTCATAGTAAGACTCAATACCTAATCCAAATTGATTTTGAAGTAGCAGATCATACAAAGGTTGAATGGTATTAGTAACAAAAGCCAAACGATTAAAAGTATCGAAATTCGTTTCGTTTTCAAGTTGATTAAAACCACTCTGAAAAGCAGATTCTATACTTGCCGAAAGATCTGAATTGAGTTCATTGGTTTGTACTTGGTAATTTTTCCAAGCGTTGTAAATACTTTGTAGAGAGTGGCTTGTTTCTGGAAGCGCATTGCCACTTAGTGGAGTATCGAACCCTGTTATTCCAAGACTCATTATTCTAATAAGCTCAGCCCTCATTGCCTCAAAAACATGGCGATCGTTTAATGGATATAATTTGTGAATAGATCGAAACTCATTCGCTTTTTTGTTCAGTAAACTACTCAGTTTTTGAATAGACTTCCAATCTTGCTCATCTGCAAAAATTGCTTCATCAAGTACCTGAAGTCCTTTTGGATCAAGCACTACCATTTCTGGAACTTTGCGCTCTAGTTTTGGTAAGGGTGCACCATTTATAAAATCTCTTGCACCTTGTTGATCTACGTATTCAAATAACCACTCAATATCTTTATAGGCATTTCTAGCTTTAAGTAAGGAGGCACGAGTGTTTACAATGTTTTCAGTTTTAACAGTAACTTCTAATTCTTGACAAGTGCTAACAAATGCGTCAAGTTGAAGCAAATAAGACTGTTTGATGATTTGAGAAGGATATAGCTTTTCAGCAGGTTTAAACCCTACTAACATCAATACATACAAGCAAGAGAGTGCTGCGAATGTGAGTACAATACGGAACATTTGGTGTAGAATTATAAAAACCGGCTACATGAAAATGTAGCCGGTTTTAGCTTGAAAATATATGGGCTAGGATTATTCGATGATCAACTTAGTTGTTTCACCTTCTGCATTTTGCAAGAAGTAAACACCAGCAGAAAGATCTTCAATTTGTAAGTACTTTACGTTACGAGCAACTTTTACACGAGCACCAGTTGCATCATAAATAGCAACATCAGTTGTTGTGTTAAATTGAATCTCACGAGAAGCTGGGTTAGGATAAACTCTAAATGCATTGCTGTTTGCAACTTCTTCAACAGAAGTTGGGAACAATGAACCTTCAGCTAATGCTTGTTTCCATCCTGTTAAAGCAACAGTTAATGAGTTGTTGTAAGGGAATTGATTATCGCTTGAAGGGTGTTGAGAGTTAAATAAGATAGTGTTATCATCAATACCAACAGCACCAGTAACCTCAGCACCTGCAGGAACAGCAGCAATACGAATTAAGTTATCAACCGTTGGGTTCTCAATGTTCATGTCTAATAAGAACAATTCACAAGTTCTGTTGTCAGTTCCCATTGGTACACGACCATGAGAAGAACCATTTAAATCTTCGTTTACAATCATAAATTCGATTGGAGTACCATCAATATCACTTCTAAAGAAGCTCAATCCATCAGGATTTGATAAGTGCTTAGAAGGATAGTTATCAATAGTTACATCAGGAGTATCATGAAACTCTGGACCACCTGCTAAGAAAACTCTCATTTGATCAGTTGAAGGATCAAACTCCATTACACGACCGTAGTAATCAACGTAATCAGAAGAATCAGCAGAAGTACCTTGTGCAGCAGCTCTAGCTACATGGTGAGGAGCATGAACTGCACCTTCTACTTTTTCGTCTCTCCAACGAGAACCTGGAGTATCACGGCCAGTTTCTGTAAAATAGATTTTTCCACTTGTTTGAGAGTAAGCAACCCACTCAATACGGTTGTACATAGTTGCACCACCAGGGAAAGTGATATCGTTCATATTTAACATGTTGCTCAATTGTGAATTATCAATCTCAATCCACTTTGTTGCGGCATCATGCTTATAGAAATATAAGCTACCAGATGTGAAATCACCAGCATTATCAGCAACAAACTTTAACCATGCTGCAGGAGTTGCATCAACACCTAAGTAAACAGTTTTGTTATCTGGCATAACAACACCACCTTCAAAACCTTGACGACCCCAGTTGTATTGCTTACGAACAGCAACAGCTTCTCTAGGATCAATTTCAACCATATAGTTGAAGTTCTCATACTTGCTTACAACAGAACCATTAAAATCACCAGTAATATCACTAGAAATAGTCCAATCAGCAGTATCGCGAACACCAGCACCACCAGTTGTAAAATCAGTAGCTAAACTAGCATTACTTGATCTAAACCACTCTTCTGCAGTCCAAATACGACCATCTACAGTTGACTGAATACCACCACAGTTCATTCCTGTTTCACCTACGGTGTTTACGAAATCAACATTGAAGAATTTACCAGAACGGTTATCAGCTAATGTTTGGTCAACGATTTCGATAGAATCGTTAGTAGCATTTCTACGGATTTTGAAAACCGTCATACCACCACCATCACCGATGTTGTCATTCGCTTGAATCATTTCGTGGTTAACAGAAACCCATCCTAGATCAGATGAATTTTCGTCAGCTGTAAAACCAATAAAATCATGCCATTGCTTAGCAACGGTAGCTCCGTTTGGTGTACCAGTTTGGTCAACTGTTTGAACCATATCTGTACCACCAATAAAAAGAACTTGTGATTTAATTGGCGATTGAGGAACCACAATAGTTTCTGGTTTCCAATCGTTTGTGTCCCATGATGTCACATCAATCTCAACAGGAAATGATTGACAATTTGCAGCAGCAGCAAAGCCTAAAACAGCGAATGCAGAAGTGTAGAGTTTTTTCATGCTTGGAATAAATTGAATTATCTAGCTGCAAATGAACAGGCTCAATCTAATCCGTACTTGGGCATAATTTTATTGAAAGGTTAAGTAGGTTATTATGTAATATTTATAACGTAAATAATTGAAAAAGAGCATTAAATGCTTTTTTTTCTACTTTTTAACTGAAATTGAATGTTTACTCTATGTTTCGTACTAGTAACTGTTTAAAAAGAATCTAGATAAGACTCGATAATATTTACTGAATGTAACCTAAGTATGTACTAAAGTTGGAACTTACTGTAGACCGTTTTCACATCTCTATGTTGTAACAAGTTCGGTTCATTTACCACTTTTATCAAGTCATTCTTATTTTGGTAAGTTACCTCTGTTTCAATGTGCACTTTTGAAATATGTTTTTCACAAAAGGGAAAATAACATTTAGCCGTAGGTTCTTTCTAATTGTAGTTGGTGCCGGTTTTTTTCCTCCATTATTTTGGTTGGTTCAAGGTTTACTCAGCGGAGAGTTTTCAAATCAAGAGAAGTGGATAGAACTGCTAGAAGCACTTATTTATTCTGTGGTATATACCACTATTATAAGCACTGCAGTTGCGAACACTTGGAATGTTATAGACAGAAATTTTCCTTGGGGATATAATCCTACTAAAAGAATTATTGTAGAAGTTTTCTTAACACTATTGGTAGCATGCTCAACTATGATATTGCTAACCTGGTTCAACCTTCAATTTATTAATCCATGTAGCATAGATGAGCATTTAGAACTCTATAGACAGAACATATTGGTTACGATTGTGATGAACATCATCATCGTTTTCACTTTTGAGGCCATTTTCTTTTTTGAAAGGTGGAGAGAGTCAGAGGTAGAGAATGAACGTTTGGCAAAAGAGAGTATCAATACACAGTTTGCATCTCTTAAAAACCAAGTTAATCCACATTTTTTATTCAATAGTTTGAATTCTCTTTCTGCACTAATTCATGAAGATGCTGATAAGGCAGAGGAGTTTGTTGATGAACTCGCTAAGGTTTACAGATATGTATTAGAAGTAAAAGACCAGGACTTGGTGTTATTGCAAAACGAGATTGATTTTATAGAGTCGTTTCTTCATATACAGCAAATTCGATTTGGGAAGAACTTATCATATGGGATAGATATATCAGCAAATTCGCGAGATAAAATGGTTCCACCACTCAGTTTACAACTGCTAGTAGAGAACTCCATTAAACACAACAAAATATCCTCTAGATTCCCCTTACAGATAGTATTAAAAGAACAAAATGGTTGGTTAGTAATAGCAAATACACTGCAGCCCAGAGAAGAAGAAATTGATAGTACAGGAGTAGGGTTAAATAACCTTCGACAACGCTACAAGAAGTTTACAGATAGAGAGCTTGTGTTTGAGGCTCAAGGTGAAGAGTACGTTGCTAAAATTCCACTTTTAAATCAAGAAACATGGATGTTTTAATCATAGAAGATGAGCACCTAGCAGCTCAAAAGTTAACACGTCAACTCAAAAAAATTGATCCTGCCATTGAGGTTGCAGAAGTCATAGATGATGTTGAATCTGCTGTAGATTGGTTACGGGTAAATTCTCCCGATTTGATTCTATGCGATATTCACTTAGGAGATGGAAATAGCTTTTCTATTTTTCAGGAAGTAGAGGTTAAAACACCCATTATATTCACAACAGCTTACGATCAATATGCAGTAAAAGCATTTAAACTCAATAGCATTGATTACCTGCTAAAACCAATAGCACAAGATGAGCTGAATGATGCTATTGATAAATTTAAAGACAGTCAACTTTCTAATCAGTTGTTAGATTTTGATGCCATTGTAGATGCCATTAAACCTAATGAAAGCAGTAGTTATCAGAAGCGCTTCATGGTATATGTTGGTGATCATATAAGAACAGTAAATACGGGCGATATAGCATATGCTTATGCAGAAGGTAAATACGTATTTATTGTAACTCATGAGAACAAAGAATACAATGTAGACTATACCTTAGATAGACTTACAAGCTGCTTGAACCCAGAGCATTTTTTCAGAGTAAATAGACAATTTGTGGTAAGTCTTGATGGTATTTCAGATATGTATGCTTGGAGCAAATCACGGGTAAAGTTGGTGATGAACCCAAAACCTACATCTGATGTTGTTGTTAGCAGAGAACGTACATCAGATTTCAAGAAATGGTTGAACCAATAAGCTATTGTTGAACAACAAATTTCACCTCTTTTGTTGCACCTGAAGTAGTATTTACTGATCCAATATACACTCCACCTGGCCAATTACTCACATTAAGTTCTACATAATTTGCTGGAACATTAGCTGCTGTATAAATCGTTTTTCCCTGTGAATCTGATAACTCAATAGATTCAATGTTTCCAAGTGAGTTTTCTACTTGAATAGTAACCCTATACTTAGATGGATTGGGAAACACCAAAACGGACTCAGAGTTGAACTGTTGAATAACTGTATCAACTTCAATTAACACCTGATTATCGTAATCAACCAATAAAGAATCAACCATTCCACTTACTGGTAAAATGACTTCTCCAGTTTTTTCATTTATTTCAAATCCAACTGTAGATTGTTGATCGCCATGAAAAGCTGTAAATGACATAGGTGTTCTGTACACATAACCGTTTTCAGCTGCTGAGTTTTGCTCCCAGTTGACACGAATTTTATTTCCAAACTGTTCCCAGTTAACAGTGATAATGGGGTGCCCAGGTTCATGAATCCACTGCTCAAAAAACCAAGTTAAATCTTGGTTCGAAGAAGCTTCCAGATGTTCTCTTAAATCATCCTCGGTGGCAAACCCATATACCAAATCAGGATCAGAGAGGTAGTTTCTAAATCCACTAAAAAAAGCCGAATCTCCCACTTGGTTACGCAACATGTGCATAATGTATGATGGTTTAGTATAGCGCAATGTTCCATCAAACAAAGCAATTACATCAGTAGTATCAGTAGCATAAATAGTTTGATTAGGTCGTGTTAAAGAAGCTTGCTTAACCAACCTTCTCCACCTTGGAAACAAATCTCCTTCTAAAACAAACTCGTACATTAATCCAGTAAAGTAAGAAGTTACCCCTTCATTCAGCCACAATTCTTGCCAAGAGGCACAAGTAACTAAATCGCCAACCCATTGGTGTACTAGCTCATGTCCAACTAACTCAACATTAAAGTTGTTCATAAAGCTAATGGTAGTATGTTCCATACCACCATTTCGAGTAAACTGAACATGTCCGTATTTTTCATCAATGTATGGGTAGGGTACTAAAATGCTATCGTAAAACTGAAGTAGCTCTTTTGTAATAGCTGCTTGGTTAATAAGAGAATCAGCAACTTGGGTATATAAGTAATTATGGAAAGGAAGCACACCTTCTTTTAACTGAACTTGATCTTCAAAAAAGGTATAATCTCCTGCTGCAAACGCTACCAAATAACTTGGAATAGAGTGTTTGTGTTTCCAATGGTAAATGGCTCTATCTGCATAAAAACTAGTGTCTTGCAATAAACCATGACTTACCCCAATAAACTCTTCAGGTATGTCTAAAAAGATATCAATAGAGTCAATTCGTTCGCCTAAAGCACTATTGCAAGGCCACCACCCAGGAGCGCCATATGGTTGAGAAAGAGTCCAAATTACAGGACTTCCTCTAAAGGAATCAGCTTTGAAAGTGCTTAAGCCATCGGTAACGGGAATACCTTGATAGTGAATGGTAACAGACTCTTTATTAGATAAGGCTTGAGTAAAATTGATGGCTAATACATTGTCTTCGTGGCTAAAACTTACCCTTGTTCCTTTGTATGTAACAGAATCAACCATCATAGACTTGAGTAAATCAAAATGGATGATTTGCTGATTACTTTCTAAGGGAATAAACTCGGTGGTAACCTTCCCAACAATGTAGGCAAATCCAGGGTCAATTTTCCAATGACAAGCATGATAAGTAACATCTACATCTCTAGCTCTATTAGAAGCTTCATGAGCTTTGTAAAGCAATAGCTCGTTCTCCGAAATATGATGCACATGCTCTAAATCAAATTGAGTTTGAGCATGTGATGCGAATTCACATAGAGCAAGAATTATTAAAAAGATGTAACGAACCATGTTCCGAATTAACGAAAAATACAAAGCACTTCCAGTTCATTCCACAACTTTTCCTGTTCGTACTCTGCTGATTTAAAATCTTATATGGTTCAAGGTTATTTGTGTTATCAAATCAATTGAGCTATGAAAAGTTTGTTTGCCACATGTATCACTTTTTTGATTTCTCTCACTTTAATCAGTCAAGATTTCACACAAACTGTAAGAGGAACTGTGTACGATAAGCAATCACAATTTCCTATTCCAGGAGCGGCAATTGTTGTGATTGGAAGTGATCCAATTATTGGTACAACTACAGATGTAAATGGTCAGTTTGAACTGACAGGAATTCCTGTAGGTAGAACAAATTTACAAGTCACTTTTATGGGTTATAGTCCTTCAGTACTCAACAATATAGCAGTAAACGCAGGAAAGGAAGTGGTACTTTCTATTGAATTAGAAGAACGCATCACTAGCTTAAAAGAAGCGGTTGTAACTGCCGATAGAGAATTAGAAAAACCCTTGAATGAGATGGCTACCGTTTCAGCAAGAACGTTTTCAATAGAAGAATCGCAACGCTTTGCAGGAGCTAGAAATGATGTGGCGCGTATGGCTAGCAATTTTGCTGGTGTGGCAACCTCAAACGATGCTACTAACGATATTGTAATTAGAGGTAATTCGCCTAATGGATTACTATGGCGATTAGAAGGAGTCGATATTCCTAACCCGAACCACTTTGGCGATGGAAGTGCCAGTGGTGGTCCGGTGAGTTTATTGAACAACAACGTACTATCTAACTCTGATTTTATGACGGGTGCTTTTCCAGCCGAATATGGAAATGCACTTTCTGGCGTATTCGATTTACGCATGAGAAATGGTAATAACCGCAAGCATGAGTTTATGGGGCAGATTGGATTCAATGGAATTGAGTTAGGTGCCGAAGGGCCAATTTCTAAAAAACAAGGAAGCTCATACTTGATTAATTACCGTTACAGTACTCTAGCGTTTTTTGATGCAGTAGGGTTAGATATAGGAACAGGAGCCGCTGTTCCTCAATATCAGGATTTGAATGTGAAGCTGCATTTTCCAACGAAGAAGCTCGGAACCTTCGATTTGTTTGGAATGGGTGGAATAAGCTACATCGACTTTATTAAAAGCGATAAAGATTCAACAGAGGTTGAAGACGATTTCTTTACAGACAAGAATAGAGATATCGTCAACGAAAATCGAGTGGGAGTAGTAGGCCTTTCTCATAAATATTTCTTTAACTCAACAACGTATTTAAAAACTACTGTTTCAGCGTCTGCTTCTCAAAATATGAACGATGTAGACTCTATTGTACCTAGAGTGCGTATTCCTGTTGATTTGTATAACCAAGATTTTACACGTTCGCGTTATGCGTTAAGCATGGTGCTAAACAAGAAAATCAATGCACAACACAACGTAAGAGTAGGAGGATTCGTAACTCGCATAGGTTTCGATTTGCAAGACAGCGTTTATGAGTCTAGTCAGCAAGACTGGCGAACCTTAACCCTTGAAGATGGAAACTCATACCTCTACCAGCCTTATGTTCAATGGCAGTATCGCGTAACAGATGAGATTACGATAAACCCTGGCTTACATGCATCAATTCTAGCACAAACCAATGAGGTAAGTGTAGAACCAAGAATAGGTGCTAAATGGCAAGTATTACCAAAACATGCATTTAGTGCAGCCTATGGCTTACACAGTAAAATTCCTACTATGGACATGCTTTTCTCGCGTGAACGAAAAACAGATGGAACGTATTTCTATCCGAATGATGATCTAGAAATGACCAAGAGTCATCACTTTGTGTTAGGTTACGATTGGAGCATTTCATCAGGATTGAGGTTAAAAGCCGAAACGTATTATCAGCTAATAGAAAATGCCATTGTTGATGCACATGCTAGTTCATACAGTAGTTTAAACGAAGGGTCGTTTTTTCAAGAAAGACCAGATACGTTAACCAATGGAGGAACAGGTCACAACCTTGGTTTAGAACTAACATTGGAGCAATTTTTAACCAATGGTTACTATTACTTGGTTACAGCATCGTTGTTTGAGAGTAAGTACAAAGGCAGCGATGATGTGGAACGAAATACTGCTTTCAACGGGAATTACGTATTCAATGTAGTTGGGGGTAAAGAGTGGCAAATCTTGCAGAAGAAACAAGGAAGGTTCAAACACAGCATTACGTTTGATGGAAAAGTGACTTATGCAGGTGGAAACCGATATACACCAATTGACGAAGTTGCTTCTGAACAAAATCAAGAAACAGAATATGTAGATGCATTGGCATTCTCAGAGCAATTGCCAGATTACTTTAGGTTAGATTTAAGATTGGGTTACAAACAAATAGGGAAGAAGATTACCCAAGAGTTTGCCTTTGATGTGCAGAACGTAACCAACCAGCAAAATGTGTTTAGCAAGGTTTACGACCAAGATGAAAACCGAGTAAAAACCATTTACCAATTAGGTCTCTTCCCAATTATGCAGTATCGAATTTATTTTTAAGACTATTCTCAATTGAACTATGGAGAGCTTTGTATGCAATGTATGATTCAAAATGTATGTTTTCTTTTAGAAATGAGATTAGATATAGGGGTGCAGTACCTTTTAGTTGACGTTCCAACGTTTTAAATAGACTCTGATTGTTGTCAGTATGAGATACTATTACCCCAAGTAAAGCTTCTGAAACATCTAAAAAATCGTATTGAGATTCTTTAAAGGACAAAATTCGGTACTCATTCTCCCCAGAATAATCTTGATGTTTTAAGAATAACCTCTCTTTAATACTAGCCTCAAATTCTGGATAGTATTTGTGTATTCCAATTTTAGCAAGAGTATTCATATCTAATGATACGTGACTTCTATTAATCTCAGAATAACCAACATAGTTGAGGTTATTCGTCTTATAAAAGGTTTTATTAGGAAGAGCTTCTTCTAGCTTTGATAAAGAAAATACAAGGCACACACCTTCATAATTATTCCCATACTGCTCCCACATTCTTGGTTTGCAAAATCCATACTCTTCAATGGCTGGGTAAATTGTTTGACTTTCACGAGATATTTCAGGGTTTTTACAAAAACAGATTTGTTTAGTTCGATTAGTTAAACCTATAAATCTCTCCCTTACTTCATTGGCATGATCTCTTAAGGAAGAACTGGGTTCATTATGCCCTACATGTGAGGTAGAGAAAATATCCCCTAGGTTTTCAACTGGATCATTGGAGTGTTTGCGTGGGCTAAAACGAAGTTTCATTGTAGGTAGAATGTGTTCTATAGCTGTACGAAGTGATGTGTAATGGTATACAGTATCTGAGTTTTTAAACTTCTCTGGTATTTTATAAGCTTGTGACATAGTTTTTTGAATTTAATATCAAGTTACTAATACCCAATATGCATAGTGTTATTATTTATGCAAAGACTTGTTTTGCTTACTTCACCACAAACGAACTTGAAAACTCAAAACCGTTTTCATCGATAATGGATAGCACATGTTCTCCGTTGGTTGGTTGATATTCAAGTTGGTGGAAATTGGTAGTAGACCCAATATACATACCATCTAGATGCCAATATAAGGTGGTTTCTTCTTGACGATGACTGGCTTCGAATACTACTTTTTGAAACAGTCCATCTAAATCTCTTGGAATTAAAATAGAACTGCTAGGTTCAGGGTACAGAATCCGTAATGGGTATTCTAAGGCATTTTCTATGCAATTAGGGTGTAAGTTAGGAAGGCGTTGATAGGATGGGTGCTTTTGTTTGTAGTACCATTCCATACGAGGGGTCAATACAAAAAATGTATCTGCTTGTGGTTGGCTGTAGCACTGTCGGTTAACGCGATATTGATGAGACTCATCTACAAATACTCGTTGGCAGTAAGAGCAGCTTTTAGATACTTCCGTTGAAAGAGGAATCCATGTTTTGGTTACATGTTGACAATACCTACCTGCTTTGTTTCCACTTTGGGCGCAAAGCGCTGTTTCAATCATATCATCATACGGTGGATAAAACCATTCTTGAGTTCCCAATACATCAAACACATTAAATAAAATAGGTGCAGCAGCATGAATTCCAGTGATACCTGGTCTTCCTTCGCCATCTGCATTTCCTACCCAAACAGCTACAATTTTATTGGCCGAAACTCCAACAGCCCAAGCATCTCTGTTTCCAAAACTTGTTCCTGTTTTCCACGCAATTCTATCGGCTTGCTCAAAGTATTCCCACAGTTGTTCTTCCTCGGGCCTAGTGACTTCTAACATAGCAGTGAGTGTAGCATATATAACTCCAGAACTTAGGTGTGTTTCTGTAGCTTTTTTGGTGGAGTTCATTATAACAGAGCTTTCAATCCACTTATCCATTTCAGGATAATTTTTGAGTTGGTAAGCCCAGTTTCGGTAAACACTGACTAATTCCCACAAGGTGCATTCACCTCCACCTAAAATTAGGGTTAACCCGTATGCATCAGCAGATCGGTTAAACGTAGAAAATCCAGCTTGATTCAGTTCATGATGAAATTTATGAGTGCCATAATCTCGTAGCAAACGAACCGCTGGAACGTTCAACGACAAAGCCAAGGCTTCATCGGCAGGAACTGCACCTAGAAACTCTTTGGTGTAGTTTTTTGGCGAATATCCTCCGTAATTACTCGGAATATCTGGCAGTAAACTCTTTTGGGTTATCAAACCATCATCCATAGCATGGGCAAAGAGTAATGGTTTTAATACACTTCCTGTACTTCTAGGAGTTTGAACTAAATCATTGAACTCGCCATGCGAATTAGAATCAGATCTTAGGTTGCCCACATATGCATCAGCATATCCAGCATCTACATCTAAAACGATAACTGCGGCATTGTATACTTCGTTTGCCGTGAGTCTAGCTTGATGACTTTGTAGTACGTGTGAAACGAGTTGCTGCGTATTGCTAGAAATGGTGCTTTTGTACCGTGCTCCTTTGCCATAGTCTTGTTCGAATTTAGCTAATAGATGAGGTGCCTTATTTGGAATGGGATATACACCATAAGGAATAGGTTCTGAAAGAGCCAATTCATAGGTCAACGAATCAATAGTTCCGTCTTGAACAAGATAGGCTAGTACACGATTTCGTTTTGCTAGTAAAGCATCCGATCGTTTTCCTGGGAAAATCAAACTAGGAGCATTAGGCAATACCGCTAACGTAGCGCTTTCTGCCCAAGTCAATAGTTGCGAAGGCCGGTTATAATATCGCCACGAAGCAGCTTCTAAACCAACCACATTTCCACCAAAAGGAGCGTGGCTGCAATACATTCCAAGAATTTCTTCTTTATCGGTAATAAGCTCTAGTGATACGGCCAAGACCATCTCCATCAACTTTTCCCAAATACTTCTAGTTTGTCCGTCTCTAGCTAGTCGGATGGTTTGCATGGTTAAAGTACTAGCACCAGATACCACACGTTTTTCTGATATATTCTGCACTGTAGCGCGTGCAATAGATTCAATCCTAACGCCAGGATGCGCATAAAAATAGCGGTCTTCAAATGCTAGAATGCATTGTTCAAAACGATAGGGAACACTATCACTAGGAGGAAAGCGCCATTGTTCATCAGCAGCTATCCGAGCATTTAAAAGTTCACCATTTCTATCGGTGAGAACCGTGCAGTAAGGTTTGTCAAATAGATTGTGAAGTGGTAATAAGTACATAAAGGCTGGTACAAATGGCACTAAAGCAATTAGCACCAGCCGTTTCAACCAATATTTCATACTATTCGGTAGCCTCAACTTCTACCCACATTCCTTTGATACGTGCTTGAATGGCATCATCGTACATATCGCTTACCACTACTGTTGGCATATAAAACTTACCAGTATAAGACGCATTAAGCATTACGTAATACGTTTTTGTTTGAATACCAGACAAGTTGAGATATGTATACACACGGTCATCTCGTATATCTTGATATTGCATAGATGATTGTCTGTATGTGGTAGCATCATCCATTCTAGTGTTGATGATTTCCCAACCAGAAGGGAACATGTGCTCTAGCGCAAGATTATTGATGTTTCTTACAGGTCCGGTATTACTTACTTGAATTTGAGCAATAAAGTCTAACCCTTGTGGTAAACGGTTGGCAAAAATCGTATTCCCTTTGGTGTCTTTAAAAGTGACTTTGATAGATAGGTTTTGAGCTATTCCATCTCGATTATCTTCCATTGGGCGGCCTTCAATAGTTCTGCGAACAAATAGTTCGTTGCCAGACTCACTAGTTACTTTAACTGATTCTCCATTCGTTGAAGAAGGAGTAAACTCAAACGTATAAACTGAACCAGCGGCATTAATAGACTCGGTTTTACCACCTTGTTTTATGGTAAATGTCAACTCCCTTTCTCCGGCATTCTTCCCAACAAATTTTGAAATAGCCATTAACGAGTAAGCAGTGGTTTGTGTACTATACCAGTTTCTACTGCTTAATTGCTTTGCCATAGCTTTCAATATGGTAAAACCTTGATCTCGTTTATTCAATAACGTTAACGATTCAAGAATCATGGCTTCATCTCTTAAGTAACTACCGTAAGAATAACCATAGGCATATGGTTTACTTCTATCTAACTGAGTTGTGGCACTATTGAGTAAAACTTCAGCTGCGGCTTCTTGTCCAGCAAGAGCGTATGCTGCACCCAGTTGCCATTTAGCTGTAGGATTCAGTTTATTATTTTCGCGCAAGCGGTTCATAGCACCTAGTTCTGGGGTTCCATATAGGGCCAAGATGTACAAGCGATAAGCCTGCGTCATAACGTTTGTATTGGTAGAACTCATTCCCCAATTTCTAGCTTCTTTACGCTGATACTTAGCCCAGTTTTCAAGCAATCCAACAGGAATAGCATACCCTTTTTGTTTTGCCTCAATTAAGAAATGACCGGCATAATTAGATCCCCAACTACTACTATGTTGCTGATTAGGCCAATAAGCAAAACCACCATTTGCGGTTTGGAAAGAAACTAACCTGTTGATTCCATGCTTGATGTTTTGATCTATTTGATCTTGTTTTTCAGAACTTAACTCAAACAGATTATCCAAGAATAGTTGTGGGAATACAGCTGAGGTCGTTTGCTCTACACATCCATGTGGATAGCGAATCAAGTACTTTAGTCGTTCTTCAATACCCAAATTTGGAATAGTAGAAACTGTAATAGAGGCATTGTTGGTTCCTTTTACACCATACCAATCTACTGGGAAATTAATGCTAGAAGAGGCACTCAAAATGGTGTCTTTAACTTCTGTAATTACTGGGTTAGAAACACGCACTTGAAGTTCTACTTCGTCACGTGCTTTTTCTTTACCAGAAGTAGCCAATACTTTAACCGTTCCAATACCTACTTCTTTCTTAACTCTTAGTTTGAATGTAACGAGTTGCTCGCCAGGTTTATCAAAAGAAATACGCTGCTTGTTAGATCCAAGAACTTCGAAAATATCGTTGTTTTCAAGCTTTACAGTCACATCTTTTACATGGTCTTCCATCGCGAAAACACTTACGGGTACATCTACTTCTTCGCCTGGTCCTAGTTGGCGAGGTAGTGTAGCTAATACCATCAATGGATTGCGAACCGGAACAGTTTTATCTATTGAACCATATGCTTTTTGGTTTCCAGCTACTACCATTGCTCTAACCGAACCAACGTAGTTTGGAATAGAGATTTCATGTGTCTTCTTACCACCTGTGTACTCAAATGGCCCAATGAATCGAACCATTGGTTTAAAACGGTTGGCTTTTCTGTCTTCTTTATTGCTCAAACTACCATCACCACCAATGCTGATTAATCGTTCAAATTCACCGCCAAAAGCACCGATTACATAATCATACATATCCCAGGTTTTTACTCCTAATGCTTCACGTGCATAGAAATGCTTCCAAGGATTTGGAGTTTTGAAGTTGGTAAGATCTAGTAAGCCTTCGTCAACCAAAGCAATGGTATAAGCCATATCTCTGTTTTCTTCTTCAGATACGGTAACCTCAATCGTAGTTTCAGGTCTAAGTACATCTGGCATTTCAATAACAGGTTTTAACTCTGTTTCAGGGTTCTTTACAAACAGCGGTATCACCCCATACATGCGAATAGGTCTGTTGTTTTCGGTTTGTGCGTGTGGCTGAATATGTGTAATGTGGATGTAGGCATTTGGTGCCATTTCTGGAGTAGTTTGGAAACTAATTTTGGTTTCTCCTTTATCAGTACTCACCCAATACTCGTCTAATATTTTGGTGCCTGTTTCAATAGTTACTAGCGCTTTAGCCCCTTCGGCAGAAGGGAAGGTAACCTCTACTGTTTCATCAGTTTCAAATGTTTCCTTGTTAGTAGAGAAGGCTAATAAACTTTGTTGATCGCTGTTTTTTCGGTTAGACCTTGCCCAATATGGCCAATCGATATAAATTGTTTTACCAGCAACGTGTCCACTTTCTGTATCGATAACACGTACAAAGAATCGGCCCCAATCTGGTTGATTTATTTGGAGATTAAACGTGGCTTTGCCCTCGCCATTGGTTTTTACCTCTGTTTTGTAAACAGGAATAACGCTAGATTGGCTGATGTAAGTACCAATGTTATCGCGATACGAATCCCACCACCATCTCCAGCTCAGTTTATAAACCTCTACTTTTACTTTTTGGTTAGCTACTGGTTTACCCTTTTCTGTAAGGTTTACCACTTCAACAGTATGAGATTCATCTGTTACAAGAGTTCCGTTAAACAAGGTTCCTTCTGGAATAGACATTCCAACGTAGCTTTCATAGGGCGAATACTTAATTTGATGTTTACCAATACTAAAATTGCCGCCTGGTTCAAAAGCTTTGGTTTTGTAATTCAACCAAACCATCCCTGGGGTAGATAGGTTATCTAGTTCTGTTTCCAGATCACCTTCTCCAGAAGAATCTAATTTACCATCGAAGGCGATTTTTTCTACAGGATCAAAATCTTTACTAGCATCATCGAAAGTAAATCCTTTGAAACCTTTAAAGCTTGTTCTAGCCGCTGTGACAATTACCTCTGTTTTTGCTTTGAGGTTTTGAGCAGTAGCTCCATGTAACCAACGTACTTTCAGTGTTCCTTCTGCATTATCCTCTGAAGAATACAGTACGTCTTGATCAAAATCATGCTCTACTTTTAATCGATTTGGTTTAACCGTTTCAATTCGGATGGATTTTGTAAACCTTCTGTTACCAATTTTAACGTAAGCCGTGTAATAACCAGTGATATCATCTTCATGGGTTTTGAATATGAAATCGTAAATACCATTAACCGATTGACTATTTACTTTTCGGGTTACGAGTTTATTTTGAGGATTGAACAACTCGAAAATTACTGGATGTTGCTCAGGAATAAGGTTCTCTTTATCTTCTAGCATGAACATGAGATAGGTAGAATCACCTGGTCTCCATACACCTCTTTCGGTGTACATAAATCCTTTTACTCCTTGATCAACGGCACTTCCTTCAACGTCAAACTTACTAAGTGAAAGAGAGTTTCCATCTTGGAGTTTTACATATGCTTTTTGGCTTCCAGAGGTAGCCATAGCCATAAACGGTTTTCGCGATAGGTTCATAGAAATCATTCCATCACCATCTGTTTGACCACCAGCAATAAGTTGTTGTTGATAATCATAGAACTCAACCATAACTCCACCCATTGGCTGGGCTGATATAAGATCGGTTACATAGGCATGTGCTACTCGATTTCCACCAATTTTAACAGATAACCCTAGGTTAGAGGCTAATAAGTTTGTTGAAACCAACGCATTTCCATAGCTAGAAGAGTAATAAGCTTCATGACAAGGGTTTTCACGTTCATCCCAATTGTAGTAATGGTATGAATAGTCGTCTAAATCTGGTTCACCATCCCAATCGTCATCAGAGTAGTTTTCAACTGTTGATACATTGCTTTCTTCAGATTCATCATCACTACAGCTATAAAGAGAGTACTCTTTCTTGAATCTAATATCTACTTTGTAAATAGCACCAGGCTCTACTTCAACAATGTCTTTTAAATCTAAATAGAAGTGATTCCATGTTTGGAGATTTTTGTGGTTATATGCGCTTAAGTCTACACGCTTTCTCTTAATAATTCTACCAACGCGGTTCAGCCTGTAATCATCATCGTAGTCATTATCTTGGAAGAACTGAAGAATGTTGTTTTGGTATACACGTTTAATAATAACATCTACGTATTTCAAACTTACAGCTCTAAATGGCAGTACTAACTGATCGCTTGATGGTAAAATCTGCCCCGAGTGAAGTAGTTGTACTTGTGGCTTGAATTGCTCAAAGAGTAAATCTTTTCTAAAAACAGCAGAGGTTTTATAACTGGTGGTACTCTTTATTCCTTGCGAGATATTGATAGGCTTCTTGCCAGATAAACGCTCAGAAGGATAAATGAGGACTTTGTTTCCCTTAATTACAAACTCTAAGTTGTCTAAATCTCCTAAAGTGATAAGCCCATCCAAGTTTTGATCTGCAACTGGATCGGAAAACCATATAGTAACAAATTGATTTTGACCTTGATTTACAGTTACAGAAGACACCTCAAAGTCTCCTAAGGCTGATACTTCAACATCAAGATCTAGGTCTTTATCTACATCTATTTTATCTCCGTTTGCGCTAAGTACTATTTGAGTTTTTTGATCTTGGCGTCTGATGTTTTGAACAGCAAATTGGTATTGCTTGTCATTTATCTGGGTCCATCGAATTTCTTTTGATTCTCCCTCATGTTGGGCAGAGAGTAATAGATACAAATCATTTGTATCAGCTACATCAGCAAGGTTTACTTTACCTATTAATTGTTGAACTTCGGGAGTCAGAATGTCTTCTGCTTCTAGGCCTTCTACCAATACGGTATAATCTTGGGCTATTGTTTGAAATCTGAATACAAACTCTTTCAGCTCATCAGATACTTCAAAGAGTTCGTGTAATTCCAGTGAGGCAGTGTATTCTGTATTCTGATCTAATCTCTCGGATGGATAGAATTCGAGTGTATTACCATTTATCAATCTCGTTTTACCTTCAATTCCTGGGCTAAAATCAAATAGATCTTGCAATACATCATCACTCACAGATTGACGAACAGGTTGAGATAAACGAACAACTATTTTGTCTTCAACCGAGATTAAACTAGAAGTATAGGCTTGAATGTAATTTTGAAAACTAGGGTTGTTCTGGTTGGTTTCTTTCGATCCACAACTTGAAAGAATGAAGATAACAAGGGCAATAAAAAAGTGATATTGGCGCAATTTCATTTTGAGTGGGCTTTAATTCACTCAAAAGTAAACGAGAAGTATTAACAATACTCAACTAAACGAGAATAGTTTTACGTATTACTTCTACAGATCGCTTAAAAGGTAACATTCAATAAATCAGAAAGTTCCGATATTTGATGTAACAGTAATTCAGGGTTAACATGACACTTAAAACAGCACTTAAACGTAAGCAACTTTCAGGGTTAAATGCCACCATTATGGACTTAATGGAGAAAGAAAAAGGAGATATCCTAAAGGTGAATGCTCATCTAAAGGATACCTACAATGTTACTTTTTCTGAAAATGCGCTTCGCCATCGCCTTCAGCGAATCATGGGCTAAGAGCAATACTTAGTTCTCTTCGGAAGGTGCTAATTCTTCATCACCATCTTCTTTCTTTTCTTTCGTTGGCGCATAGCCAAAATAGTTTTTGAAAGAGAAAGAGAAATAAGAGACACTATTGAAACCAGTTTGGAAGGCAATTTCTGAAATATTGCCTCCTTTTTTCTCCATCATCAATTTTGCTTGTTCCAAACGGAATTCACGCAATAGTTGATTGAAGGTTTTTCCAGTGTAGTTTTTCACTTTTCGTTGAATGGTAGACTTGCTTAAACCTACCTCAGGAACAGCATGTTCAATAACGAAAGCTGAATTATCTAAATTTCTTGAGAATACTTCTAATAAGTCACGAATAAACAAGTCTTCTACAGACTCCACGTCTCTTCGTGGTTTTTCCATAAGTGTTTTCGCTTTTAACGCTTTTCTATTTTCAATCAAGTTAGTAACTCTAGCTAGTAACTCTTTTGCGTTAAAAGGTTTGGTGATGTAATCATCAGCACCATATTCTAACCCTTCAATTTTTGACTCAACCATAGTTTTGGCAGTCAATAAAATCACGGGAATTTGAGAAGTCAGTGGGTTTTTTTTGATTCGCTTGAGAACTTGGTAACCATCTAAGCCAGGCATCATGATATCGCTAATTACTAAATCGTAACGCTTCTCTTTTAACTTGCTTAAACCAATGGCTCCATCCATTGCTGAAGAAACTTCAAATCCTTTGAACTTTAATACCTCAGCAATATTCTCGCGAACATCCAAATCGTCTTCTATAATAAGAATGTGTGCCACGAAATGTAATTGATTAAATTAAACGCTATTATACCTTTGACAAATATAGTATTATGGCTCAACCCAAAGCGATATCGGTTCAAAATCCAGATGGAGTAGAGGCTCCGGCTCTCTTTAATAGATTGCTTGCTCTCGCACAAAACTCCGTTACGGCTGAAGACCTTATTGCCGGAATCATACAGCCTTTAGGGCAGGTGTTGAGCATGGATAGAGTATATGTATTCACTCTTGAGCGCTTAAATCGCGTTTGGTATGCATCTCAATTAGATGAATGGGTTGCTCACGGTATTAGCAGTGAATTGCACAATCCAGATCTACAACAAGTAGAAATGACTGAGATGAATGAGGTCATTGAAGATTTGGAGCAAAACAAGCTGTTTTATACGGCAGTAGACGCTCATCCAAACAAAGAGCTTAGAGACATTTTACAAGCGCAAGGCATTAAAAGCATACTTTTTGCACCCATAATGACTAATGGAGATCTGTGGGGCTTTGTTGGTTTTGATGATTGTTCTGTAGCTCGAGAATGGAGTTCAGTTGAACGAGATTTAATTCAGGCTTCGGCTAGATTGATTTCTATGAGATTAGAGTCTATCAATATCTCAAATCAACAACAAGAATTAGATAAACAACTGGAGATCGCCATTGAATCTTCGAAAGATGGAATCTGGACGTTATACATTCAGGAGAATAGGCTAGAGTTTTCGGATGAATGGTGCAGCTTGATTGGTTATCATCGAAACGAAGTTATTCCGTCCATTGCATGGCTAGAACAATTAATTCACCCCCAAGATCGACAGGGTTTTTTGAATCAATTAGATCCATATCAACCTAGCCAAATCAATATGCTTTCTACTGAATATCGCATTAGAACCAAGAATGGAGCATATAGATGGTTTCAAACCCAGGCAACGATTAAACGGGATAGTTATGGCATGCCAATGGCGTTGATTGCAGCCAATTTTGATATTACAGCTAGAACCACGTTTAAAACATCGTTAGAGAAAAAAGAGGCAGAATATCAGCAGCTTGTCGAGTCCATTGAAGATGTGGTATTTAGAGTTGATCATCACAGAAGATGGGCTTTTTTAAATAACTCTTGGAATAGAATTACAGGTTTTGATGTTTCTAATAGTGTTGGAAGAACAGCATCAGATTTTATCTACCCAGATGATCGTATTCGGGTAGAAAACCATGTGACAAGTGCTAGAAAAACAAGCTCCGATAACCTATCACTCGAATTTAGAATACTGACTATTAGAGGGGGATATTGTTGGGTAAAGATGATGGCTCAGGTAAAGTTCAGAGATTCTGAATCTATAGCTGGAATCTCAGGAACGCTTACTAATATTCACGAGCGGAAACAAGCTGAGTTGGCACTGCGCGAAAGCGAAGAACGCTTCCGTTTGATGAGTGAGAATATGAGCGAATTGGTCTGCTTGCACGATACAGCGGGTTGCATTTCGTACGTATCGCCATCTATTGAAACGATGCTAGGCTATAAGCGTAGCGATATGGAAGGTCTTGATCCAGGTGATATGATGAGTGCAGAAGATAGAGATCGATTGACGTTTAATATCCTGCATCCAATGATTCAAGGAAACTTGATTGCCGACACAATTCAAGTTCAGTTGTATAAAGCAGATGGCTCAAAACTGTGGGTTGAAACAGTGGTGCAGCCAATTATGCAAGATGGTGAGTTAAAAGCATTACTCTCTGTATCTCGTGATATTTCTGCACGTAAGCGCGTAGAGCAAGAAATGGCCAAAGCGCTTGAAAAAGAGAAAGAGTTAAACAAATTGAGGTCTACGTTCATTACAATGGCTTCTCATGAGTTCCGAACACCAATGGCTAGTATTAAGTCAAGTGTAGACATCATGGAAATGTATGTGGAAGAAAGCACACCAATTTTGCAGAAACCTTTTGGTCGCCATTTTAATAAAATCAAATTGCAAATTGACCGTCTTACGAACATGATGAACGATGTGTTGATTCTTGGAAAAACAGAAGCAGAGAAAATGCCGTTTAAGCCAGAATCAACAGATATTGTTCAGTTTAGTATGGAGTTTGTAGAGCAAAGCTTCTTAAACAGAGAAGATGGTAGAACGGTAAATATAGCAGTAAAAGGTTCTCGGAAGAATGCAGATATCGATCAGAGCTTGTTTACACATATTTTGAGCAACCTCTTATCAAATGCCTTTAAGTATTCTCCAGAGGGCGGAAACCCTAAGCTCAATATTAGCTTCCGAAAAGATGATTTGGTGCTTTGTGTTGCTGATGACGGAATTGGAATTCCAGAAGCAGAACAAGATCAATTATTCCATTCATTCTTTAGAGCAGAGAATGTTATGAATGTAGAAGGAACTGGGTTAGGATTGGTAATCGTAAAACAGTTTACAGAAATGCATCAAGGTTCGGTAAGTATTAAGAGCAAAGAGGGAAAAGGAACTGAAGTCTGTGTAGTAGTTCCTTACAAGCAGTAGTTAGACTAGTCATTGTTTTAAAGTAGAGATACCTGAAAAGGCTCCCAATGTCTTTTTACAGATTTTAAAAGCAATAAAAAACCCGAATAGAGAGATTCTCCACTCGGGTAATAAAATCTACAAGAAAGCAATAATTACATATTGCTCCACTTTTTAATGTTCTCTTCGTTCATCTTAACGTAAGGCATGTAATCAGCTTCTTTTGCTAAATCCATAGCCTGTTGAGCATACTTAATAGCCTCTTTGTATTGCTTGTTTGCAGCATACGCTTTTGATAGAGTAGTAACATTCCAGAACTTTTGTTCCAGTTTTACAGATGTTCTAGCATATTCAACAGCCTTTTCAGGTTCAAGGTTATTGTCTAATAAGAAAGAAGCTGCACTGTTATATACGCTAAAGTTTTCACCGTCTTCAGCAATTGCTTGTTCAATGTTTTTAAGAGATTGATTGATGTAATCAACTTCAATAGGAATAATCACCTTTTTGTCTGCCCAAGCTAAAATCAAATCAGCCGAACCACTTTTTACATTGTCAAAGTAGAAAAGCATCGTTTCAACCTTCGCATCAGAATGAGCAATTTTCACCTCTGCTTTTGTAACATCGTTTGCTGCATCATATTTTCCTGTTCCCCAGCCATCAGTAACAGTGTTTAAGTGAAGAACTGCTAAATCTACGTTAGGAGCAAGGAATAATGCGTACTCACCTTTTTCAACTTTTTCGCCAGCAATTTTTACATCGGTGCTGAATTCAATGGTGGTATTTTTGTTTGCACCAGTTCTCCAGATTTCACCATAAGGAACTAAATCGCCCCAAATTTCTCGACCTTTTGCACTAGGGCGAGAATATTCAACTTCAACATCAGTTAAGCCTATGGTCTGCTCAACCTCTGCATGTGGAGAAGGCATTGGTAAATCTTGTGCTATAGCATTAGCCGAGAAAAGCATCCCTGCAACAATTGGTAAGAATAATTTTTTCATGATATGGTAAGAATTGAATTTACTGAGACGAATATACACTGATGTATCGTGACGCGAATATTGGTTAAAGTCTCTTCAACCATCACTATTTGCGAAATGTTTAACAATCTATTTGTATTTCAAGCGACAAAAAATGTCGTAATGGGATATTCCCAACTTGTATTAATCATACTTAATATGCTTGAACGATAAAATCTACTTAGCTTTGTTTTTATGGCCGTAAACCTAAATCCTCAAGTCTTAGTTGTTGAAGACGACCATATCAATGCATTCATTGTAAAGAAGTTTCTTGATGGTGAGTTTGATGTAAAACTTGCTGTGAATGGCACAGTGGCACTTGAGTATGCCGTAGAAACAGATTTTGATGTGGTTTTGATGGATATCAATTTAGGTGATGACGAGCTAGATGGAGTAGAAGTTCTTCATCGTATGAGAAAAATGAATGGTTATACTTCTAAACCAATCATTGCTACCACTGCCTATGCCATGTCTGGAGATAGAGAACGTTTTCTAGAAGCTGGATTCGATGCGTACCTTCCAAAACCTATTAAGAGAGACAACCTGATAGCCACCATTCAAGAAAAATTGAACTTAGCTACAGAAAAAGGTTAAGCACCTGCTCAGTTTTCTACCTTTGAGCACTTTAATTTCGACATCATAAATAAGTACATATGTCAGCAGATTTCGGTATGGCAGAAGCGCTGAAGACATTGGGTCTATCAGCTGAAAATCAAGGAACTTCAACAGGACTTGAATCATTCGGTTCTGGTGCAATGATTGATTCTTTTTCTCCTGTAAATGGTGAAAAAATTGGTAGCGTATCTACCACAACTAAAGAAGATTACGAAAAAGTAGTAACTACTGCTCAAGCCGCGTTTAAAGCTTGGAGAGAAATGCCTGCTCCTCAACGTGGTGAAATCGTTCGTCAGTTTGGAGAAAAACTAAGAGAGAAAAAAGATGCTCTTGGAAGATTGGTTTCTTACGAAATGGGAAAATCTCTTCAAGAAGGATGGGGTGAAGTACAAGAAATGATCGATATCTGTGATTTTGCAGTAGGTCTTTCTCGTCAGTTATACGGTTTAACTATCAAGTCTGAGCGTGTTGCTCATCACATGCAAGAGCAATGGCACCCAATGGGATTAGTAGGAATTATTTCTGCTTTCAACTTCCCGGTAGCAGTATGGAGTTGGAACACAGCTTTAGCATGGGTGTGTGGTGATGTATGTATTTGGAAGCCAAGTGAAAAAGCACCAATGTGTGGTGTTGCTTGCCAAAACATTATTGCAGAGGTATTGAAAGAAAATAACCTTCCAGAGGGAATTTCTTGTTTAGTACAAGGTAACTACGAAGTAGGTGAAATGATGACAAGCGATAAGCGTGTGCCATTGATTTCTGCTACTGGTTCTACTCGCATGGGTAAAATTGTAGGTGCTGCTGTAGCTGAGCGTTTAGGAAAGTCTATTCTTGAATTAGGTGGTAATAACGCCATTATTGTAACTCCAGATGCAGATTTAAGAATGACTGTAATTGGTGCAGTATTTGGTGCAGTTGGAACAGCAGGTCAGCGTTGTACTTCTACTCGTAGATTAATCATTCATGATTCTATTTACGATGAAGTGAAAAATGCAGTGGTAAATGCATACAAGCAATTAAGTATTGGTAATCCATTAGATGAGAAAAATCACGTTGGGCCATTAATTGATAAAGATGCTGTTGCGATGTACGAAGCTGCTATCGAGAAAGCAAAGGCTGAAGGTGGTAATGTAGTTGTTGAAGGTGGTGTACTTTCTGGCGAAGGTTACGAAAGCGGATGTTACGTGAAGCCATGTATCATTGAGGCTGAAAATCATTTCGAAATTGTACAAGACGAAACGTTTGCTCCAATTCTTTATTTATTAAAGTATAGCGGAGATGTTGAGAATGCAATTGATGTTCAAAACGGAGTTGCTCAAGGTTTATCGTCAGCAATTATGACGAATAGCATGAGAGACGCTCACCGTTTCTTATCTGCTTCTGGTTCTGATTGCGGAATTGCCAACGTAAACATTGGTACTTCTGGTGCAGAGATTGGTGGTGCTTTTGGTGGTGAAAAAGAAACAGGTGGCGGTAGAGAATCTGGTTCTGATGCTTGGAAAGCATACATGCGCAGACAGACAAATACTTTGAACTATTCTACGGATTTACCGTTAGCACAAGGAATCAAATTTGATATTTAATCATACTATGAAACCAATAGCTTTAACAGCACATCAAGGAGCCTTAACGGGCTCTTTGGTGTTTATAGCCGATAAAGATCAGCAGGACCACCTTCCTGAATGGATCAAGACAAGCAATCGTTTTCAATCTAAAGTTGAAGCCGACAAAAACAGTATTTCCACATTTACGCATAACGATGATATTACTGTTTTAGTAGTAGCTAATAAAGTAGATGATAATCCGGCAAACGCCAATGAAGATTTCCGAAGACTTGGTGCTCAAGTAACCTCTTTATTGAATAAAGAAGAGTTAGAAAGTGCTTCTGTAGTAATAAGCGAAGGCTCTACTGATTTTGCTATGCCATTTTTAGAGGGAATGCTTTTGGCAAATTACCAATACACAACCTTTTTAACTAAGCCAACTCACAATAGTTTATCATCATTGGCAATTCAAAGTGAATTGACAGCAGATGACTTATGGGAGTTAACCAATGTGGTAGAAGCGGTATTTTTTGCGCGCGATTTAGTAAATGAGCCGGTAATTACCCTGAATGCTGAATCGTTTAGCCAGAAAATGGATGAAGCGGGTAAAACAGCTGGATACACCACAACGGTTCTCAATAAAGCTCAGATTGAAGCTGAGAAAATGGGCGGTTTGTTAGGGGTAAATCGAGGTAGTGATGATCCACCAACATTCAACATACTAGAATGGAAACCAGAGAATGCTGTAAACGAGAAACCGCTTGTTTTGGTAGGAAAGGGTGTAGTGTATGACACAGGTGGTAATAACCTAAAAACAGGTGGTTACATGTTAACCATGAAAAGTGATATGGGTGGAGGAGCTGCCGTTACTGGAGCTATCTATGCGATTGCTAAAAATGAATTACCAGTTTGGACTATCTCATTGATTCCGGCAACAGATAACCGTATTGGAAAAAATGCCCTGGTAGCAGATGATGTAATTACCATGTCTGATGGTACCACAGTTGAGGTAAAAAATACCGATGCAGAAGGTCGTTTGATTCTAGCAGATGCTCTGGTGTGGGCTAAGAAATATGATCCAATGTTGGTAATAGATATGGCTACCTTAACAGGAGCAGCTGAAGCTATTACTAGCCACTTTGGAATTGCTATGACACAAGATGCAGAAGAAGAGTGGGTAGACTTGGTAAAAGAATCTGGTGATGCTGTATATGAGCGTGTACTAGAATTACCGTTCTGGCGCGAGTACGATGAATTGTTGAAATCTACTATTGCAGATATCAGCAACTTGGGTGGGCCTAAAGGTGGCGCAATTACTGCTGGTAAGTTCTTACATCACTTTACTGATTATGATTGGATTCATCTTGATATTGCCGGCCCTGCTTACTTAGACTCAGCCAAAGATTACCGTGCTGCAGGTGGTACGGGTTCAGGTGTTAGACTGGCTTATGCCATTGCAAAGTCTATGGTAGACTAAGCAGAGATTACATATACGAACTTGAAAAGCCCTGACTGATGTTGGGGCTTTTTACATTTTTATCTTTGATCACATGAGAATAATTGCTGCTCTTATTTTAGTTGCTGTCATGATGGGATGCAAATCATCTGAAACCACATTACCCCGTGTAAATGCCTGTGAGGGAGGAGAAGTACTCACCTTGGTTGACCTTACTGGGTTAGATGGGTGTAACTGGGTGTTTGAGCAATCAGACGGTAAGCGACTAGAGCCGATTAATTTAAAGGATAAACTTCCTACACCAACAGCTAAAGATTACATGGTAATTTACAAGCCCAGAACAGATGGAGCAAGCATTTGTATGGTAGGTACAATGATTGAAATAGTGTGTATTTCACCAATTAACTAAGGTAAAACCCTTATAATGTGCTGCTCAATTACGTGTAGACTAAAAAAGCCATATCCATTTTCAACATTAGTTGGGTAATTGTACGGTTCATACAAAAACTCAACGCCTGTCAAATCGTTTTCTCTAGCATCCAGAAAATCATAGTAATCTTTAGAGATACTCGAAAAAGCAACAATTACTGAGTCACCTACTTCGTAACCGTCAAAGTCGAGTGCAATAAACGATTCTATAATACGCTCACCATTTTTCCCTTCATCTGTAAAAATGTGAGTAAACACATCTTCATCAGATAATAATGGGCCATCGTCATCTGGTTCTGAAAAAGGTTGAGTTGTGGCCATGTACCAATTTTTTTCGGAGCCATCGTCAAAGAAAACAACGGTTACTTCTGCCAATGAATCAGAAGTAGCCTTAACTGCTTTAGCATCTACATGAATAAGTGAAACGGGTTTTTTATAAGTGCTTTTTGCTTTGGTAGTAACATTATTATTGGGGTTGGTTACAAGTAATTCGTATTCAACGTTGTTCTCTAAATCGGTTTCTTGGGTGCCATATACCCCAGGGAAAAGCTCTTGAAAAGTTATAAAGTCATCATTTTTTACCATTCTTACATTCGCTCCAGAAACAGCTATAGCACTAATTAGTTGCTCTGGTTCTAGTTGTGTTGCTCCGTCTAATGCACTCACACTTCTTGTAACGGTTACTGCCATTCCAATTTCTGGACGAATAGCAGATGAGACAACTAACCTAGGACTAGCCTGTGGAATGTTTTCTATTGGCAAATCTTCTGGTATACAAGCCCATGCAAATAGCGAAAGAATAAGGTATGTTACTACTTGTTTCATGTGTTAAAATCTAAAGTGATAGGCCACAGACGGAATTAACCCAAACAAGGCTGGTTGAACGTATTCTAGGTTTCCAGTTTCTGGGTTGGTTCTCACTACAATAGATGAAGGAGTTGCGCGGTTGTATACATTATAAACGCTAAAGTGCCATTCAGATTTGAATCTAGCACTTGGTTTAGATTTAAAGATGAGCCCTAAATCTAAACGGTGAGAATTACTTACACTCACCGCATTCCTATCTGTATAAATTGGCACTAGTTCAACACCTGTACCGCTAGGGTTTAAAATAGCATAGTTTCCAACAATAGGAGTAAATCGGGAGCCAGAGAGGAATTCCCAGATAGCAGAGAAGGTCCATCGGTCTGTTAAATCATATTGCCCTACCAATGAAACACTATGTCTTCGGTCATATTTGGCGGCAAACTCTTTTCCGTTATTCAACTGGTCAAATTGCCTGTTGGTCCATGAAAGGGTATAACTGGCCCATCCTTTGAATCTGTTACTCTCGTGGCGAAACAAAGATTCTAACCCATATGAATAGCCAGAACCTTGTAACAATTGATCTTCGAAAGATGCGGTTAGTAATAAATTCGTCCCTTCTTGATATTCCGTTAGGTTATTCATGTGTTTGTAATACCCTTCAAAGCTTACATAACTCTTAATGGTTGGAATAGACCGTGTATAACCAAGTGCTACTTGATCTGCTGTTTGAGGCTTGATGTTTTTGGTGATGCTATACCAAATATCAGTAGGTAAACTCACAGCTGAACTACTTACGCGATGCAGGTATTGCGACATACGAGAATAACTGAATTTTACTGATGAATTCTCAGTGAGCGTATAGCGTAATGCCAATCGAGGTTCAGGGTTCCAGTATGTTTTACCATCTGCAATTCCCATACTTTGACGATAACCAATTTTTAATTGTAGTAATGAACTTATGGGTCTATCGTATTGTACATAAACGGCATGTTCTTGAGCTTCTAACCCTCTACTTTGTGAGCTTGGAATAAAATCGTTGATAGTACCTGTTGTAGTAAATTTTGATGGGCTGATACTATGCAAAATACCATCGTATCCTGCCGTGATTTTTTGATTGTTCTTGAGCCGTTGAGTCCACTTGGTACGAAGTGCATAATCTTCAATGGCACCAAATAGGTCAATGCTGTTTCCTTCAAAACTTGAGTTTAACGAATAATCGTATTGCGTTCTACTAAAAGTAGTTGTAAGAGATTGCCTATTGTTTGGAACAAAATTCCATCCAACAGTTTGCATGCTATTAGTTAAGTCAAAATTCGAATTGAAATCGGAGTTTCCACGTTGGCTGTCATCTAAGCGAGAGAAGTCTAATACATCTGCGCCATAGTAGGTAGAGAAATACAAACTATGTTGATCGTTATGCTGATAATCTACTCGGCCATTTACATCGTAAAAGAAGTATGGAACTTGCACTTCTGCATTAATGGTTCGAAGAATTTGATCGATATATGTTCTCCTCCCACCTAATGAGATGGTCAATTTATCTTTTTTAATGGGTTGCCGATAAGCAATGCGTGACG
>DIYR01000024.1 GCA_002429085.1 Flavobacteriales bacterium UBA6049 | reverse complement strand
CATTCTATCAGAGATTATTCCAGCTAAAAATGCACCAACTGGCCTCATCCAAAAACTTATGCTTGCTAAGTAAGAAGATTGTATTTCGTTCATCCCAAATACATCGTAAGCTAATAAAGAAAAGTCATCTGTTGATTTGTATCCAACATATGCACAAAGCACAACAACAGCTTGCAGCCAGAGTAAGCGGTTTTTGGCAAAGGTTCGAACCGAATGCCATGAAAATGCACCTGTGGAAGCTCCGCTAACTTCTGGTATACGAAGAAACACCCAAACCAATATTCCAACTACTATAATGAAGACACTAAAGGCTGCAATTACCAAACTAAACGCCTCTTTCTGCTCTTCTCTAGTTGCCAACTCTACTTCAGTTGGAAGAAATAAAGCCAGTACCCACACAGAAACAGAAGCAATAACGGCTGCCAACAAACCTCTAACAGCATCTACGCTTCCATAGGCTTTACCTGGAGATTCAAATAACACTGCTCTAACGGCCTTCATAGAAGCAGACCAAAAAAACAAGATGGTGCTAATACCCCATAGTACATACAACATAACTAGTTGTGGCAAACCCGGAACGGCAGCCATATAAAAGCCACTAATACCTGTTAAGATCAATGATATCGCCAATAGTAACTTTGGAGAGTAGCGATCTGCTAAAGGCCCTCCGAATAAGTAAGCTATCATTGCTGCAATTCCATAAGCTGAAAATGCGGTACCTAATTCAAAGTTTGAGACATCAAATACTGACAAAAATGTAGGTCGAAAAACTCTTGGAAGCACAAATGGCAGAATAAAAACTGATTCACTAGCTAAGGCCAATAAAAACAGCATCAGGTAACGATGAATGACACGTGAATATTTTTGATTGGATTGGATTGATTCGATATTCGAATGTACAGAAATAGACAGTAACCAACCACCAGAATCTACTAACTTCGAACAAACATTTTTTTGAAATGCATATCCCGGAGAGTAACCTTCCAAGGGTGGTCATCATTGGAGGTGGATTTGGAGGACTTCAACTCGCTAAAAAACTGAAGAACAAACCGTTTCAAGTAGTTTTAATTGATCGGCATAACTACCACACATTTCAACCCCTGTTGTACCAAGTTGCTACAGCTGGCTTAGAACCAGATTCTATTGCCTACCCTATTCGCAAGGTTTTTGAAGGCCAACAGAATTTTTTCTTCAGGATGGCTGAAGTAGAACATATTCACACTCATTTGCAGAGCATAGAAACTTCGCAAGGAGATTTGAATTACGACTACCTTGTGATAGCCACTGGTTCTAAAACCAACTTCTTTGGCAACGAAGAAATTGCATCTAATGGAATGGGAATGAAAAGCGTTCCAGAAGCATTGGATTTAAGAAGCTTATTTCTGCAAAACTTTGAGCAAGCATTATTAGCTAGCGAAGTTGCGGAGCGTGAGAGTTTAATGAATTTTGTAATTGTAGGTGGTGGACCTACGGGTACAGAGTTAGCTGGTGCTATGGCCGAGCTAAAGAATCACATTTTACCAAACGACTACCCTGATCTTGACATCAGAAGAATGCAAATTCACTTAATTGAGGCAGCTCCACGTTTGTTAGCTGCTATGAGTGAATCTTCTGGTAAAAAAGCATACGATTATTTAACAGGCCTAGGGGTTCATGTGTGGTTAGACACACTTGTTCAAGATTATGATGGCCTAACTATTAAAACAAGTTCTGGTAAAGAATTGCAATCGCAATTCTTGATTTGGGCTGCTGGAGTTCAAGCAGCGGGTATCCCAGGACTACCAGAATCATCAAAAGGTAGAGGTGGAAGAATTCTTGTAAACGAATTCAACCAAGTAGAGGGTTTCACCAATGTTTTTGCAGTTGGTGATGTGGCTCTGATGACCACTAAAGACTTCCCAAATGGACATCCTATGGTCGCTCAACCTTCTATTCAACAAGGAAGGCTACTAGCTAAGAACTTGAATAGAATGATTAAAAATCAAAACCTAAAACCATTTAAGTATAGCGACAAAGGGTCTTTAGCCACTATTGGTAGAAACAAGGCTGTAGCTGATTTACCTGGCGTGCATTTAGGAGGGATTCTAGCTTGGATGATTTGGATGTTTGTGCATTTAATGGCTTTGGTTGGCTTTAGAAATAAGGCTGTTACATTTATTAATTGGTCTTGGGCATATGTGCAATACGATAAGGGAGCTCGTTTAATTATCAGGCCATTTAAGCGTAAGCAAAAAGCTGAAGAAATGGTATGACAAGATCGAAACAACGATCTGGCTTTGGATCTATTTGGAACGCAATTAGGTACACCCTGTACCTTCCTATTTACGACCTAGTTGCAGCTCCATTTGCTCCTATGAGAAAGCACTCTATTAACCAATTGAATTGGAATGGTAATGAACATGTTTTAATCTTAGGTGCTGGAAGCGGTTTAGACTTTCGACATTTGCCCAAGGTTAAGCATGTAGACGCTATTGATATTGCACCAGGAATGCTTTTACTCATGCAATTACGCTCAAGAAACAAGCCAGAAGTTCATCCACAATTAATGAATGGCCAATCTTTAATGTTCGAAAACGAAACTTTTGACGTGGTCATTCTACATCTTATTCTGGCTGTTATTCCAAATCCTGTTTTAGCTCTTCAAGAAGCAGAACGTGTTACAAAGCTAGGAGGTAAAATTTTAGTAATGGATAAATTTGCCTCAAGTGAAAAGTCTACCGTATTACGAAAGCTCATAAATATCCCTGCGTCTATTTTAGCTACGTCTATCACTAGAGATGTAAACACGATCGTTTCACAAACATCTCTTGAAGTAAAACAAAAAAAGCCCGCTGCATTGAGCGGACTTTTCCAGTATGTTGTGCTACAGAAACCTATGGCTTAACAAAAGCCATTGCTTGTTGTGTTTCTTTCTCCAACTTCAAGAAGTAATACCCTTTTGATAAATCTTGAATTGATAATGTATTTACCCCTTTCACAAGGTTTACTTGACGAATGATTCTTCCTTCTAAACTTACAATAACAGCTGTTTGATTTTGTTGCACATCAACAACCTGTAAGCGCTCGTTACTTATTGGGAACAATCTAGCTTCTACACGTTGAGCCGTAATATTTGCAGTAGATGTATTGTTTTCTAAATCTAATGTTTGCGATAGGTTATAGATCTGATCTCCACTTGTACCACCATTTCCATTGGCTGCATTTCCGCTCATATAAATTGATAATTGACCTGCATCAGAAGCGGGAGCTTGCCAAGTAAAGTCCCAAGAATCACCGCTCTTTGCTGAACCATGCTGAACTAAACTTCTTCCATTAATGGATTTTACTACATTATCACTTCCTGGAGTCAATGTCCCAACAGAATTACCAGAAGCATCAATAATTGTTAATTGAAAACCGTTTGTTGCACCTGGTTGATCTATAGTTAAGGTCAAGTTATATGTACTGTCTGGTTTGTAATCTGTACCTATACCAGCTAATGTAAGACCAGATCCACTAGTTAACATGCTATGGCAATTAGCACAGGTACCACTAGAACTTGGCGCTCCAGTAAAATCTACCAGATTATTGTTGTTTCCATTACTAAAAGAAAGTAACAACGCCATTCCTGCCAATGAGCAGGTGAAAAGTGTGAGTGTAAAGGTTTTTTTCATGTTTGCTTGAATATTAATTGATTTAACTTTTAAAGATATAAATCATCGAGAAAGCTAATTGGTAGCTAACGGACAAAACCATAAAAAAGGCCGAAGACACTCCCCCGCATCTTCGGCCTAACCAAACAACATGAATCACTATGAATCCACCCTATTGCAATCTCGAATTCACACGATAACCACTTTTGTTTTGATACCAATCTGGATATTGACCTCCTCTAGTATCTACCCAAGTATTAAAACGAGTGTAAGCAGTTCTGATATCTATCTTTTCTAGAGGTGGCACATACTCATCGTTAATTTCAATTGCCCAAGGATCATTTTCAGATCCAATAAAATATGTTCCTGTGCTAGGGTTTGACACATCTGCACTTTGTCCAAAATATGAGTTATTCATCTTTGAAGTAGGCTCTTGACCAATTAAATGTACTTCTCTACCTCTGTCTCCATCCACAAAAATGAATGGGTTAGTACCTTGCTGATTTAACGCTGCCAAACTAAACGGACTACTTAAATTAACACTAAGTGTTATGGTATCACTTTGGTTATCAAACGCATCGTCAAAAACAATAATAACCGCATTCGAATGTCCCATTTCAAGTCCTTTACCATCGGTAGTAATTAACCCTTTAGTAAGATTAATTCCTGTTACACTACTAACCTGTGAAGCTGGAATTGGCAAAGAAAACCCGAACCCATTATGGAACGAAGCTCCAATATGACGAACAAACATCTTATACTCTAAAGCAGTTACCTGACCAGATGCGTTCGTAATTGACTTGTAGTTGATGCTCATCACTAAATCATTAAAATCATAATCTCCACGTGCTGGCCATAAATCTTCAAAAGCAATGCTAGAGAATCCTCCTTCATAAGGCACGTAGTTATCAAATGCTTTATTCGGGTCATTTGGATAATCATCACTTGAGTTCAATACTCCATCGTTATCGATATCATTATTTGAATTAGCAGTTGTATTCATAACTGGAATGTTGCTTGTTACAAAAGCATCAATCGGATTAGTTGTTACATAAAAAATGGCATCATTAAAATCTTGATCACAAGCTGGGTTATCTCTGGCAATATCTTCGAACCCGAGTAAAACCAAATCACGTGTTGGGTGATACAACATGGCTAAGTGCTGTCTTAAACTCGCATTAGATTCAGGATTAAAATCTGGATTACTGAATAAGTTCAGATTATTAAATCGTACTGAGGTTGTGTTGAAGGCATTCTGAAATAGAACCCAACCAATGGCTTTACCTGCTCCAAACGAACCTAACCATACTTTATCTCCAGAACTCAATTGCCCTCCAGAACCAGCAAAAGAAGAATTAGGGAAAATGGTATATATCGTGTCTATCTGACTTTTCGATGTTGGAGGATTTGACACATCATACACGTAATAACCAAGTGCATTTCTGTAACCCGCACCTTCATGAACAAAAGTTACCCAAACATCTGCACTATCCGTCAATTGCAAATCAGCAGCATTTCCCTGAGGAATAAATTGCGGATTTGTATTTGGTACCCTTGTACCTTCTGGTAAAGAAGCATTAATATCTGCCAATAAGCTTTGATCTACTACATCTGCTATAGGAGTTAGATAAGATGGGTATCCAGCATTATTAAAGCTCCCCATATAAGCATACGGTATACCATTTACTACTACTGGAGCTGGTGTATTGGCCACGTAACCTTCACCTCCACCTCGCTTACCAGAAAACTTCCCGGAAAATGCAGCATAATCTAATATTGCCAAGTCTCGGTTAATTGGAATCGTTATTTCTCCAGGTAAACCAGCGTAAGTAGATTTTAAGTAAACAGATTTCTGAGCTCTAGAAAGCATGAGAGAACCACGAAATTTTCCATTTTCACCAATCATTCCCTTACTTAATAACTTTCCACCCTCTTCTGGGTCTTCAGTGTACAATTCGAATGTTGCGCCAGAAAGAGCTGCTGTTGCATCTATCTCAACAGAAACGTTTCCGGTAGTAGTATAATTGAATTCCGCCAAAGGAATAGTTGGTGTATTGGTTACTTCATCTACGTCTTTTCGACAGCCGAGGAAGATCAAAACCAATAAGCTAAAGAGTTGTAACTTTTTCATAATGATCATGTTTGACTTCAAGATAACCAATGGCATTCCAAAAGGCAAAAACCTCATTATCAGATAAATATAAAATTTGGAGAATCATGCTTAATCCATTTTTGAGAATTTGATCTCATTTTGAGAATTCATTCTCAAAAATAAATTAACACAAAAAAAAGCCTCGTACATAAACGAGGCTCTTGAACTTTCTCAATGGGCGAAAATATAGTAGAATGTTCTTAACCAATAGACTCAAGTTAAGACCGAATAGTTGCATCGTGTTTTGAAATAATTAGCAACAAGCCTATAAAAGTCAACAACCCATTCACCAAAAGCACCTCAAAACCAATCTGATACCCATCAAATAACACTACGCTATACTTCTTTAATAAATATGATACTACAGGTGCCAATACCACCACAAACAACACGCGCCTGTCTTTTATTCTATATGTAGTAAACAAACCAAATGCAAATAACCCTAACAACGGACCATATGTAAATCCAGCAGCTGTAAACAACTCAGCAATCACACTATCATTATGAATTAGTTTAAATCCACTAATTACTAGTATTAGAACTAAGCTCATACCAACATGAACTTGCTTACGTAACCTTATCTGAGTTTTTTCATCTTTTGACTCTACATCCAAAAAGTCAATACAAAACGAAGTTGTTAAGCTAGTAAGAGCAGAGTCAGCACTTGAATATGCCGCTGCCACTAACCCAACAATAAATAATAAGCCTACGGCAGTATTCAATGTTCCCCCCATCGCAACGGTTGCAAACAGGTAGTCTTTCTTCTCTGGAATAGGAATCCCCATTTCACCTGCATACAAGAACAACAATGCTCCTAAACCAAGAAAAAGCGCATTTACGAACACCAGAGAAGTACTAAACCAATACATATTCTTCTGCGCCTCTTTTAAGTTTTTACAACTCAAGTTTTTTTGCATCATATCTTGATCTAAGCCAGTCATTACGATAGCAATAAACATTCCTGCCAAAAAGTTCTTTACAAAGTGTCTCTTATCATTCCAATCATCAAAGAAGAACGTTTGGGAATACTCGCTAGCTGCAATTTGATCTACCATTTCACCGAGCGACCAACCTAACGATGACCCAATACCCCAAATTGTTAACACAACTGCCAACAACATAAATAAGGTTTGAAGCGTATCTGTCCAGATAATTGTTTTAATTCCCCCGCTATTGGTATACAACCAAATCAATGCGATAGTAATACTAACCGTTACAATAAACGGAACCTCCCAATCTAACTCTTGAAAGACAACATAGTCTAACGTTATAGCAACCAAGTACAGGCGAAACGAAGCTCCAATTATCCTACTCAATAAAAAATACATAGCTCCAGAACGGTACGACCAAATGCCAAATCGGTCTTTTAGATATGTATAGATTGACGTAAGGTTGAGCTTATAATACAAAGGCAACAAGACTCCTGCAATCACCCAATAACCAGGTAAGTAACCCAATACCATTTGAAAATAAGAAAATTGACTGCTCTCAACCCACCCAGGAACAGAAATAAATGTCACCCCGCTTAATGAAGCACCAATCATTCCGAAAGCCACTACATACCAGGGAGACTGTTTTTTTCCACTAAAAAAAGCCGTATTCGAATCGTCTTTGGTGAAATATGCAATTCCAACTAATGCCGCAAAGTACGCGACTAATACTAACACTACTAGCCATGGAGCCATATGAGCAAAGAAATGCATTTCGCACAAATGAGAATTAGCAGCTTATTGCGATTAACTTTGGCGCCATGGAAATTCCATCGGCATATTTACAAGAAGCAGTCAATCAATTTGCTTCTCTACCAGGTGTAGGACGTAAAACGGCATTGCGCCTTGCCCTATTTTTATTGAAGCAATCAAACGATGAAGTAAAACAGTTTGGACAGGCATTCCTTAACCTGAAAGAACATGTTCAGTTTTGTAAGCAATGTCATAACATTAGTGATGAACCGCTTTGTAGCATTTGTAATAATCCTAAAAGAGATCAAGAACAAATTTGCATAGTAGAAGATCTAAAAGATATTCTGGCTATTGAAAGCACTCAACAATTCACTGGAACCTATCATGTACTAGGAGGTAACATTTCACCGTTAGATGGAATTGGACCAACAGATTTGAACATTGAATCGTTATTGGAACGTGTTAGTACAGGTGGTATAAAAGAAATCATCTTAGCTCTATCAACAACTATGGAAGGTGATACCACTAATTTCTATTTATATAAAAAGCTCTCGTCATTTGATGTGAAAGTCACAACTTTGGCAAGAGGAGTTGCCATTGGCGATGAGCTAGAGTACATTGATGAGGTAACCCTTGGTAGAAGCTTAGTTAACAGATTACCTTACGAATCATCTTTGAAGCATTAATATGGTTCATCTTTCAGTAGTTATTGTAAACTATAACGTAAAGTACTTTCTAGAACAGTGCTTAATTTCTGTTCAGAGAGCTTCTAAAGATTTGGTAGTTGAAACTTGGGTAGTAGACAACAACTCAATGGATGGCTCTAATGCCATGGTACGCGAAAGATTTCCTTGGGTAAAGTTAATTGCTAACGAAGACAACGTTGGTTTTTCTATAGCAAACAATCAAGCCATACGTGAAAGTGAGGGTAAGTATGTTTTACTCTTAAACCCAGACACTATTGTTGAAGAAGATACTTTCAAAAAGTGCTTTGATTTTATGGAGAATCACCCTAATGCGGGAGCTTTAGGGGTAAGAATGGTCGATGGAAAAGGAAGGTTCCTGCCAGAATCAAAAAGAGGTTTACCAACTCCAGAAGTAGCTTTTTACAAGGTTTTTGGGCTTGCCTCTCTCTTCCCTAAATCCAAACGATTTGGAAGATATCATCTTGGCTATTTGGATGAGTTTGAGAATCATTCCATCGAAATTTTGGCTGGTGCATTCATGTGGATGCGAAAAGATGTTTTGGATGAAGTTGGCTTGTTAGACGAAACCTTCTTTATGTATGGAGAAGATATTGACTTATCGTGGCGAATTAAGTTAGCAGGATACGAAAACTACTACCTGTCTGATACTCGTATTATTCATTACAAAGGTGAAAGTACCAAGAAAGGAAGCATCAACTACGTGTTTGTATTCTACAATGCGATGATCATTTTCGCAGAGAAACATTTCAACAAACAACACGCTGGGCTTTTCCGATTTTTCATTAACCTAGCTATCTATTTTAGGGCATTCTTATCACTGCTAAAAAGACTCATTGATGCCATAGCATTACCTCTGGTAGATTTCGTTCTAAGCTCTGCCCTTCTTCTTGGCTTCTTGACTGTATACCAAGATTACACAGGATTTACCTACCCTACTTCTCTTCTACTATACGCTCCTCCAAGCTATATTACTTTAATCTTACTGTTCACTTACTTGTATGGTGGTTATGACAAGCCCATTGAATTAAAAAGAATTATCAAAGGTGTGGGTGTTGGAACACTTGCTCTTTTGGTTGTTTATAGCCTAATGCCTTCATCTTTGCGCTTTTCTCGGGTTAGTATTCTTGCCTCTGGGCTTTTCTCTTTGATAGGTATCTTAAGCATCCGAACAGTTTTGAATCTTTTAAACATATCTGGATTTCAATTTGCTCAAAGAATCAAGAAACGTTTCGGCATTGTTGGTAGTCCTAGTGAAGTAAATCGTGTTGAAGGATTATTAACAGAAACGGGCATATACCCAGATTTTGTTCTTGAAATCAACCCGAACGATCAAGCAGAAAAAAGAGAAACATATGTAGGTAAAGTTTCAGATCTACCTGAAATAATAGAGGCATTTCATTTAAACGAACTCATTTTCTGTTTAAATGATTTATCTGGAGATGCAATTATCTCTCAAATGACCAGACTCAACAAATACAATTTAGAATATAAAATTGCACCACCCGAAAGTTCATTCATCATTGGTAGCAACTCCGTAAACAACCCTGGAGAGTTCTATTCGTTTCTTGCATTAAACAACATTGGAACCAAAGCAAATCAACGTTCAAAACGTTTACTTGATTTTGCTATATCTACCTTCACTGTAGTTTCTTTCCCAATTTTATTCTGGTATCACTCGAAACCTGTTGATACATTCCGCTCTGCAATACGTGTTTTAATTGGGAAAAATACCTGGGTTGGATACTCTTCAAACACAGACCAAAAGAAAATTTTACCTAAAATCAAGCCTCCAATCATTACTCTCAGCTCGAAAACCGAATCTAAAAATAAAATTTCCAGTAATAGAAGTTCTTCAGATTTTAATTACGCAAACAACTATTCTATTTGGAAAGACTTACAACTTATTTGGGAAAACCGTAAAACCCTTCATACAGAAGGGCATACATCTCGCTAACCATCGCACTTCCGCTGCTTTAAACACCATTGCAAAACCAAGATATTCGGTTAATTTTGCGCAACTTCGAAAACGAACAGAATTATGGCGGAAATAGAGGTATTATTACCTAAAATGGGTGAAAGTGTTGCTGAAGCAACAATCACTACTTGGCTTAAGGGCGAAGGTGAAACCATTGAAGCAGAAGAGTCAATTGTAGAAATTGCAACAGATAAAGTAGATTCAGAAGTTCCAGCACCAGCAGAAGGTGTAGTTACTAAAGTATTAGTTGCAGAAGGTGAAGTAGCACAGGTTGGAGATGTAATTGCTATCATTTCTACAGATGGTGATGCAGGTACTACAGAAAGTACTCCGAAAGCAGAGACAGCTCCAGTTGCCGAAGCGGCTCCAGTTGCTGCAACAGTTGCTTCTCCTAGCAATGGCACTGCAACTCCTGATTTTTCTGAAACCGATCGTTTCTATTCTCCTTTGGTAAAAACCATTGCGAAAGAAGAAGGTATTTCTGTTCAAGAATTAGAAACAATTAGTGGTACAGGTCAAAATGGACGTGTAACCAAAACAGATATTCTAGCATTTGTAGAAAATAGAGGTGCACAACCTGCCCCACAAGCAGCAGCTCCTAGTCCTGCGCCAATGGCTAAAGCAGCGCAAGTTAAACCTGTTCAATCTTACGGTAATGATGTAGAAGTGATCGAAATGGATCGCATGCGTAAGATTATTGCCAAGAACATGGTAGAAAGTAAACACACTTCTCCTCACGTAACTTCATTTGTTGAGGCAGATGTAACGAACATCGTGAATTGGAGAAATAAAGTGAAGAAATCTTTCGAGCAACGTGAAGGAGAAAAAATCACATTTACTCCAATTTTCATTGAAGCTATTGCAAAAGCCATTAAAGATTTCCCAATGATCAACGTAAGTGTTGATGGCGATAATATTATTCGCAAAAAGAATATCAACGTTGGAATGGCAGCAGCACGCCCTGATGGAAACTTAATTGTTCCTGTTATTCACAATGCAGATCAATTGAATTTATTAGGAATCACTAAAAAAGTGAATGACTTAGCTAATAGAGCTCGTACTAATAAATTAAATCCAGATGAAATTTCTGGAGGAACCTATACTATTTCAAATGTTGGATCATTTGGAAATGTTATGGGAACTCCAATTATACCTCAACCTCAAGTAGCAATTATGGCTGTTGGAGCAATTCGCAAAAAGCCTGCTGTAATTGAAACTCCTGCTGGAGATACTATCGGTGTTCGTCACTTCATGTTCTTGTCTCATTCATACGATCACCGTGTGGTTGATGGTGCGCTTGGTGGTATGTTCGTTAGAAGAGTAGCCGACTACTTGGAAAACTGGGATGTAAATAGAGAGATTTAAACTAAAAATTCAAAATTCATAAAGCTTTAACAGCCTGTTGTGTAAACTTCATGTTCTACAACAGGCTGTTATTGTTACAAATAGCTACTTTTGGCGCATAGCTGAAAATTTAACCATTGGTTCATGAATCGAAAAAGAAATCTAATCCTTCCCTTATTCTCCCTTCTTTTTGTGTATTCTTCCAATCAAGCTTTAGCTCAAACTGATGATCCTAAAGCAGTTAGAAAGTTGGAACGTGCTGGTGAAAAAGCCGTTGACAATAGTGATTGGAACAAAGTAAAAGAAGTTTATGGAGAGTTAATTAAAAGCGAACCAGGAAATAGCGATTACAATTTTTACCTAGGTCTAGGGTATTTGCAAAGTGACGTAGAGAAAGAAAAATCTGTTCAGTATTTCGAAAAAGTGAACGTGATCTCTATTCCACAAAGAGATTACTTCTACGGTCAAGCATTGCATTATGATGGTCAATATGATCAAGCAATCGCCAAATACGAAACATTGATTCCTTTAGCTTTAGACAATAAAAAAGGAAGAAAGTTCAAGGCAGAGATTGAGCAATTCATCACATACAGCGAAAACGCGAAACGTTATTCTAAAAGTGTTGATGCTTCTTTACGTGTTGATAATTTAGGAGCAACTATTAATACAGAACACAGAGAGTATGCTCCTATCATTGTTGGAGATCGTGAGTCAATTTTGTTTGCTGCAACAAACAAAGGTGAAGGAGCAATAGAAAGTATAGATGCACAAGCTGGTGCTAATGAAGATATCTACTTCTCTGATTTTATTCTAATGGAAGATGCTTGGGGTACGCGCAGTACACCTAGCGGTACTCGTTTCAATAAGAATATCAATTCCAATCAAAACGAGTCACCAATCTCGTATGATGAGAACGCAGATAAATTAACTATTTACCGAACTGCAGACTTGTTTGTTTCTACACAGAAAAACGACCCGGTAGCAGAAATGATTGACATTCTTGATTTAACAGCTGATGATATTACTGCTGTTTATGAGTCAAACGATGGGATGTATCGATTTGTAGTTACTGATGTTCTTCCTGGTAAAGGTGGATTAGACATTTTCATTTCTAAGAAAAACGGTAATTCTTGGTCTGAATGGGAAAATATGGATGGTATTAACACTCCATTAAATGATGATAGCCCATACATTGCTCCTGATGGAAGCTTCTATTTTAGTTCTCAAGGGCATGACGCTATGGGAGGCCATGATATTTTTAAGGCAACAAAGTCTGGTGATACTTGGGCAAATCCTACGAACTTGGGAATGCCAATTAACTCACCTGCTAATGATATTCACTTCTCATTTGGAAATAAAAAAGGAGATGTTGTTTATCTAGCATCTGATAGAAAAGGTACAAAAGGAAGTTTCGATATTTACAGAATCTGGACTTGTTATGATGTACCAAAAACTACTGTAAACGGAAGATTATTAGCTGAAGGTAAACCATTAGAAAAAGCTAAAGTTTACCTAAAGGATGCTGATAGTAATAACATTGAGACTATTGAAACAGATGCAAATGGTAACTACCAATTGTCTGTTCAAACTAGTAAGAATTACATTGTAGAAGTTTCTGCTAACAACTACTTAAATCAAGCATTTGGTTTTGAAGTACCTGCACAGTGTGCTGAATATGATCTTTATCAAACGTTGTCACTTGATGTAAAGAAAGACAAGGATGATGTTCCGGTAGCTCAAACTGCATCAATTGAGAATGCATTCTACGAAGTAGATCGCTACAGAGGAGATCAATCTCCAGAGGACTTTTTGGCTGGTTTACCAGAAGGGCATCGTTTAAAGCCGACATCTCAAACAAGCGATGTTAAAATTGAATCTCCTGTGTTAATGGCTGCTGCCCAATTCAAAGATGTTCGATTTGGATTTGATAGCGATGAAGTTGCTGGTACTGCTGATGCTATCTTAGGTAACGTAGCTACATACATGACGAAATTCGAAACTGTAACAGTTATATTGAAAGGTCATACAGATACAAAAGGTCCTAAATGGTACAATGATAGACTCTCTAAGCGAAGAGCTAATTCTGTATCAAAAATCTTAGTGGATAAAGGTGTTGCCAAAGACCGTATTAAGGTTGAGTTCTATGGTGAAAAACAACCGTTGGCTGAAGATTATGATGCTAATGGAAACTACCTAGAACAAGAAGCTGAGAAGAACAGACGTGTTGAAATTGAAGTTGTTATCCCAGAAGAAACTACTGAGGCTGACAGCGGAAAATAATTTCAGAATATAAGATAACATGAACTAAACTCCCTCTCGTAACTCACGTGAGGGAGTTTTTATTGATAGCAATATGAATTTAAAACTTGAACGACCTCTTGCCTTTTTTGATCTGGAAACAACTGGGGTAACAGTTGGTGCAGATAGAATAGTTGAAATCTCTATTCTGAAGGTTTTTCCTGATGGAAAGAAAGAAGTGAAGACTTACCGAGTAAACCCTGAGATGCAAATTCCAGAGCATGTCTCTGAAATACATGGCATTTCTAATCAAGATGTAGCAAACGAGCCTACATTTGAACAACTGGCTCCTAACCTATATCTATTCCTAAACGATTGTGATCTTGCAGGATTCAACTCTAATAAGTTTGACATTCCTATGTTGGTCGAAGAGTTTTATAGAGTAGGATACGATTTTGATGTGATGAGTCGAAAATGGGTAGATGTTCAGAACATTTTCCATAAAATGGAACAGCGCACACTTGTTGCAGCATACAAATTCTATTGTGATAAAGACCTAACAGGTGCACATAGCGCAGAAGCTGATATTAAAGCTACCTACGAAGTATTACTAGCTCAACTAGATCGATATGATGAGTTAGAAAACAATGTAGACTTTTTGCATGAGTTTTCTAGAAGAGGAAATCATGCTGATTTAACAGGTAGATTGGCTTATAACGAACAAAAAGAAATTGTCTTCAACTTTGGTAAACACAAAGGAAAACGCGTGGTTGATGTGTTGAGTCAAGAACCTTCCTACTACAGTTGGATGATGAAAGGAGATTTTTCTCAAACAACCAAAGCTGTATTGAAACGCATCAAGCTATCCATGAAAAACGCATAACATGAAAATCATTTGCATTGGCAGAAACTATGCTGACCACGCTAAAGAATTAAACAATGCTGTTCCGTCTGAACCTGTTGTATTTTTAAAACCAGATACCGCATTACTTAAAGAAGGAAAGCCCTTTTATATACCAGAGTTCTCGCAAAACGTACATCATGAGCTTGAGTTAGTGGTGAAGATTAGCAAAGTAGGTAAATACATTGATGAAGAATTTGCCCATAAATACTACAGTGAGATAGGCTTAGGAATAGATTTTACGGCAAGAGATCTACAGCAACAATGTAAAGAAAAAGGTCTTCCGTGGGAGAAAGCCAAAGCTTTTGATCACAGTGCTCCACTTGGAAAATTTGTAGCGGTAAATGATTTTGATGACCTCACAAATCTCAGCTTAGAATTGAAAAAAAACGGAGAAATTGTTCAAGCAGGAAATACTAAAGACATGTTATTTAGTATAGATCAAATCATCTCTTTTGTTTCACAATACTTCACTTTAAAAGTTGGTGATCTAATTTATACTGGGACACCAGCAGGTGTTGGACCTGTATCTCCAAACGATCATTTACAGGGGTATCTCAATGGTAACTTGTTAATTGACTTTAAAGTGAAATAAGTGCTGAATGAAGATTCAGAAAATACCACTACATTCTGATTTGTATAAATGGATAGACTCATGTGTAAGCGTTGAGTCATTCAATTTTTCGGATTTGTTTTCTGAAATAGTAGGATATCCCGAAGCTACTCCTGAATTAATTATTCTTTTCAGGGGTAGTTTAAATGTTCAATACAATTCCGTTCCTTACCACATTACTAAGAGTTGCTTTTTTACCTACATTGATAGACCAATATTGGCTACTCCATCAGATCATATTAGGTTTATTAGAATTACATTTAAACCACTTGGAGTCTTTCCACTTACCCAACTAACACAATGTAATGCCTCTGAACTCACTCAATTACCAGTAATTGATGCCCACTCTATTTTCGGTAATGATTTTATTCTTTTAGAACAAAAACTACTTGAAACCAACTTACATTACTCGAGCAAATTACTCTCTAGCTTTTTGCTTAAGAGATTGCTTACATGCCCTCCTAAGTCAAAAGAATTAGCTCTCCTTAACTTAGATACATCTATATGTTCTTACGATGTAGATGAACTGTGTTCATACTTTCATGTATCTCCACGTACTCTTCAACGTTGGTTCGCTCAAAATCTTGATGTTTCTCCAAAGTACTATCTAAGACTTTTACGATTTAAACGTATACTCCAAATCATGTCCTCTAATCATGCTATAAATTATAATCAACTAGCAACCGATTTCGGGTTTTATGATCAGAATCATCTTATCAAGGAAGTTAAACACTTTACAGAATATTCCCCTTCACAGCTTGATGTCACCCCCTATTTCACCAAACTAATCGACAGCCAACATTCTTAAATGTTGTCGTGTTTTTACTACCATTAACAATGCTAGTAAAATTAGTTTCGCAAACAAATTTAAAATCTGTAGTTTCCAATGATGATGATGTAATCTATACCAATAAAAAACAATGCTTTTCGTTCTAAATTCCATTCATCGCAACATCATGCAGTTCATCTTATAAATCAACCCGTTTATTACAATTTTTCACCCCAAAAGACAGCTTTGTTCACTTTTGCACGGAAAATGTTAAAATCAATCAAATATGTTCGCAACCCCAAAAGTTAACCCTCTTAAAACACTATGGCTTTTTACTGTCATGCTGGCGCTTTCATCAGCGGCAATAGCACAAAAGCATACATTAAGCGGCTACCTAAAAGATGCAAGTAACGGAGAAGACCTTATTGGAGCTGCCGTTTACATTCCAGAACTAAAAACTGGTACAACCGCAAATGTTTATGGATTTTACAGTCTTACGCTCCCTGCCGGAACATATACTGTTGAGTTTTCATTTGTTGGTTTCCAAAAAATCACAAAAACCATAGTTCTTGATAAAGACATAACCGAATCTGTTGAGCTTGAAACAAGTGCTGAGAAACTAAAGGAAGTTGTTGTTTCAGCCGAACGCGAAGACGTAAATGTTACGGATGTTCAAATGAGTGTTGAGAAAATTTCGATGGAAACTATTCAAAAGATTCCTCAATTACTTGGTGAAGCAGATGTTGTTAAATCTATACAATTAAGGCCTGGAGTTACCACAGTTGGTGAAGGTGCTTCTGGTTTCAATGTACGTGGAGGGAACATAGATCAGAATTTGATTCTACTTGATGAAGCTCCAATATTTAATTCCTCTCACTTATTTGGTTTCTTCTCTACATTTAACCCAGATGCTATTAAAGAAGCGCAATTGTACAAAGGTGGAATTCCAGCAAGATATGGAGGTCGTTTATCATCAGTATTTGATGTACGACAACGAGATGGAAACATGAAAGAATTCCACGGCCAAGGTGGTTTAGGTGTACTTTTCAGTAGAGCTACTCTTGAAGGTCCAATTGCAAAAGACAAAGCATCATTCCTAGTATCTGGTAGACGTTCCTATGCTGATTTATTCTTAAAGCTGAACCCAGATTTTAAAGATAACACAGCCTTTTTCTACGACTTGAATGCCAAAATTAACTGGAGAATAAACGATAAAAATCGTGTTTACTTGTCAAGTTATTTTGGTAGGGACGTATTTGGGTTTGGAGATGCTTTCGAAATGAATTGGGGGAATTTTAGTGTGAGTGCACGTTGGAATCATCTATTCAACGAAAAGTTGTTCTCTAACTTCACTGCATTCTACAGTAAGTACAGCTACTCTCTAGGAGTACCTGAAGGAACACAGGCCTTCGACTGGAAATCGAATATTGAAAACTACAACTTGAAAGCCGATTTCACTTATTACCTGAATCCTTCAAATACACTAGAATTCGGAGTGAACGGATTACTCTATAATTTCCAACCTGGAAGAGCCGAAGGAACGGGTAGCAACTCTATATTCAATGTCTTCCAAGTGCCTAAAGAACATGCCATTGAACCTGCTGCATATATCAGCAATGAACAAACCATAGGCCGCTTCACACTAAAATATGGTGTTAGGTACAGTCACTTCTTTAACGTAGGGTCTACCACTGTAAACGAATATCGAGATGGGGTACCTACCGAGAAAAGTGATATTGTTCGCCAAACTGAATATGATGATTGGGAAAGAATTGCTGACTATGGTGGCTTTGAACCAAGATTGGCCGTTAACTATTTGCTAAACGATGTAAGTTCTGTAAAAGCCAGTTACATGAGAACTAGACAGTACCTGCACTTGGTAACTAACACCACTTCTGCAACACCTATTGATGTTTGGAAGCCTGCTGGTAAGTATGTTGACCCTGCAACAGCAGATCAATTTGCCTTGGGTTACTTCAGAAATTTTAAAGACAATACGTTTGAGTTTTCAGCTGAAGCATACTACAAACAGATGCAAAATCTTCTCGATTACAGAGATGGTGCTGAATTACTGTTGAACGATAACGTAGAAACAGAATTTCTTTCTGGAGATGGACGTGCTTACGGTTTGGAGTTGATGATAGAAAAGAGAAAAGGAAAATTCACTGGGTGGATTGCATATACTCTTTCAAGATCCGAAGTTCAAGTTAAAGGTTTCACAGTTGGCGATTATACTGATGCTCAAGACGGTATCAATAATGGAAACTGGTATCCATCTAACTGGGATAAAACACATGATCTAACCTTAGTAGGTAACTACGAATTCAATGAAAAGTGGAGTGTATCTGGTACATTTAGTTTCATGACTGGAAGGCCTATTACCTACCCAGAAGGAAGGTATGTTTATGATCGAAAAATTGTTCCTAATTACAATGAAAGAAATCAAAATCGTATCCCGTCATTCCACCGTTTAGATCTTAGCGCTATTTATACCAT
>DIYR01000058.1 GCA_002429085.1 Flavobacteriales bacterium UBA6049 | reverse complement strand
TATACAAGCCTTGGGAAAGAATGGAGTACTAGAGTATTATTTGCCAGAAACCGATTTTAGCATTGCCCATTACTTTAATACGTATTTAGAAAACGGAGATACTATTCTGCTAAAAGACCTTATTGTTCAATATGGTATTCGCGTATCGCAAGAACGCACCATTGAGGTATATGAAAAATGGAAGCGACTCAAAACTCTAAACGATCAATTGCCAGAAACCGATAAGATAACAGTAGTTGGCATAGATTATCAGGTTAGTTACAAATACGTTTCTAAGCACATTTTAGAACTGCTAGATTCCACTGCTCTTAGCTTTCCTCCAGTTGACTCTATTAAAAGTATGGTTGAAACAGATACTACCAGTTTTGCATTAGGCAATTTGAGCTATGCGTACCATGTACTGCAAAATTTCGTTACCAGCTACGAGCTCAATAAGGCAGAATATGAGGCTCATATTCATGATGTTTTTGCCTTTCAACACATTATACGCAACTTAAAGTCTACGTTCTCTAACAATGTTGAGCGCGAACAGGTAATGTACAACAACTATCTTGCTTTGAGTCAGGCCTATGATTTTCAGAACAACCCCCAATTATTACGAATGGGTTTTTCGCATATTGAAAAATCACGCGAAGGCAACAATGGCTACCCCTACTTCTTTGCCCGTTTAATTGAAAACAACATTTATCCCAGTGAAAAAATAGTAACAGTAATGAGCTATTTTACAGATAGCGAAGTTGTATGGGATGAACTATTTGATGAGGAAGGAAATTACACAGGGTACACCACAGAAGGAGGTTATGGAATTGGTGACTATGAAGATGAATACTTTTTGGGCATTCAACATTTAAAAGACACTAAACTTTCGGATAAAACATTGTTTCGGTTAAACGCTGCTAACTCGACTTATTTGGCTAAAGAGCCAGATTTAATTGAGATTGTAATGACAGACAATGAATCGAATGGTGCCGCTGTAAAAGGTATGTCAACCTTAGATTTTATTGATTATGCTATCTTAATTTCAGACTCAGAGGCTAGTACCCCAATATTTGAGATGAAGTAAGTTAATTCGGTAACTTTGGTTTTAACCAACACTACCAGAAATGAACAAACTCATTTTACTTATTGCATTAATCTGCCTAACACTTAGCTGCGGTAAAACCGAGGCAGATAGTTTTCAGACATTATTAGGATCAGAAAAATCACTATTTATTGAGCGTGCCAACAAGCATTTCAATAATTTTTTGGAACACAATTTTGATGGTAATTCTGATTTTGAAAGAACTATTAACTTTCTAACGTATCTCGATACTGTTCAACATCCTAAAACAGACTGGAAGCTCGATTTGAAAACAGCACAAGAGCTCTTAATCAATTACGAGCACTCAAAATTCAGACAAGATTTCATGCTCTATAATCATGAAACTTACGATACCGTGATCTATTTAAGTTCATCGATGAATTCTTGGGATTCTGTACCTGTAACAGATACACACTCTCTAGAGATGAATTTTGTAGAAGAGTTTTCGTTTGTAGATAATGTAGATAGCCTAGCTAAAGCAAGAGCTCTAGAAAGAAGTGATTCTAGCCTAGAGTATAACACATTTGGCAGGTATCATTACGCCTTAAAAAAATACTACACTACCGATTCAACTGTTTATCAATATGTTAAAGCAAAAGAGAGTTTCCCAAGAATGTCTCATGCTATTCTTGTGGCAGGACTAAAAGAGAACTTACTCAAACAGCATTACTTAACTGATGGTGATCGTTTGATTTTGCTCTGCGAATTCTACTTGCCATTTTTACAAATACAAGTTCAAGAAAATTCATTCGCATAAACTCTTTGACAGCTCCATCTAACTTTAATTGTCTTAGAAGTCTTACTGTTCTAAAGTAAAAAACAAATATTTTAGAAGCTTTGTATTCAATATCACGTTTTAAAAATCACATACTATGAAATTAGCCATCAGCACAATTTTAATTCTGTTACTTATCTCCTGTTCATCTTCTAAAAATGTTCAAAAAACACCACTAAGAGACAATTCAAGTTTTCGAATAACCGAAATATCGCAGGATGAAACTTATGGATATTCACCAAAAAACCCTATTGAGGTAGGTGGTGCTGCTAAGCGCGAAGGAGCTCTTAATGAACGTAGGTTTCTAAATTCTTTGGCTGGACCAAATGGCGAGGCAGTATCTTACCATAGAGCTGGTAGTTGTTGTCCAATTAAGAGTAAAAATGATCCATTTGGCTTTGGGAGTGTAATGCTCGATAATTACAGAGTTACTTGGGAAGGCTCAAAAGACACTGTTTCCATCTATATCAATATGTATGATTATGGTACATTAAAAGCACCAGCTGGGTTTAGCATTAAAGGCAAATGATTAACATTTTTAAACACACACAAATCACCTTCGCGAAAGTATCTTTCACCGTGAAATTCAAAAGGCTCACCTCAGCTTAAAATCACACTGGTATAAGATCTAATTGTATGAAACACTTTGCATTTGCCTTACTACTCATTTGGTTGAGTAGTGCATGTTCTAATAGACAAGATTCCACCCCTTTTGAAGCAAAACCAATTCAGGAAACTCCTGAGGTATTTCAAGATGATTTGAAACAAGTTGTTTCTTCTTATTCTAAACGTTATAACAGTGGATTAATAGAATCACTCTACAAAGAGGCTCAAGAAGCGAACCCAGATCTCCGCCAATTGGCAAAGCATCTCAGCAAGTTACACGAGATAAAAACGGATAGTCTTTCAGATTTTCATGACTACCAGCATAATAATAACCTATACTGGAAAGAATTAGAATCGTACAAGACTAGTTTGAATGATTCTCTTCTTCAGAAAGAGTTAGACACTTTTATCTCCAATCTAAAATCCAAGCATGAGAAAAGAATGGCTGAAAAAGTTCAACTATCCAATTGGATAGATTCAACAGAAATCAGTATAAAAGATCAAGAAGTTTTGCTAAAATTGCTTGTTACAGCTCCTCTAATGCTTAATTACCAAAACAACGAAGAACCTGATATTCAAGTCTTAAAACACGTTAAAAACACCATGGATAGTACATTATTGGAAGTAAGTAAATATTCCAAGAAAAATAAATAGAAGTATATCTCTTGGCTTCCCCCCCTAAAAAGGCCTACGCTTAACTTGCATTCTTGTTTTCTAGTACTCATCTTTCACGAAAGAAAGAATCGTGAACAATGACACCATTTGAACATTTTCAATCTATTACCATGAAGGTAGGCACGGTAATAGATGCTCAAGAATTTCCAGAAGCGCGTAATCCTTCATTCAAAGTATGGATTGATTTTGGAGATAACAATATCAAGAAGACATCAGCACAAATCACCAAAAACTATACTCCTGAAGATTTAATAGGCCAGCAAGTAGTGGCATTGGTAGATATACCCCCACGACAAATTGGTCCGTTTATGAGCGAGTGTTTATTGCTTGGTGTAGCCAATCAAAATAACGATATTGTAATCCTTCAACCAAACCAAATCGTGCCTAATGGAAAACAAGTCCACTGAGTATACCTGGGTAGGTAGCTCAGAAAGATTACTCTATCGACACCTGCATCCGAACGATGCAGAACAGATGTATTTATGTAACTCAGATCCTAGAGTAATGAAATACACTGGAGATGATCCTTTTACCTCTGTTGAAAGCGCCAAAGAATTTCTTGAAGCGTATGACCCCTATTCTGTTACCGGTTTTGGCAGATGGTGCGTTATCTCTAAAGACACTGGAGCTATTTTAGGATGGTGCGGATTAAAACGGTTACCCTCTGGAGAAGTAGATTTGGGCTATCGTTTCTTTAAAAAGTATTGGCTCAGAGGTTATGCTACAGAGTCTAGTCGCTTTTCTATTGAGCTTGCTCAGAAACGTTTTGGATTAAAAGAATTAATTGGAAGAGTAGTTCCCGAAAACACGGGGTCAGTAAATGTGTTACAAAAAGTAGGCATGCAGTTTTCGCATATGACGAAAGATTGTGGAGAAGACACTGCTGTTTACCAATTGAGTTTAGAGCAATAAAACGCTATATTCGGCATTAATGAATCAACTTATAGTGAGATGTATTGGCCTTTTTTTAGGCCTTGTTCCATTTTTGGCTTCTGCCCAATTACAGGCAGAATTGCCAGATTTAATTATCTCTACCGAATTAGATTCTCTAGCATGTAAAATCTACGATGAAAACGATTCTACCTACATTGTTGAGTTAGAGTATAATGATGAGCTGCAAGAAGCAATCGTTCAGAAAGAATTTGTTTACAAGGTTATACGCAATTACTATGTAACTGGAGAAAAGCCTCCACTAGATTTTGACCACACTACTCCAGAAGTAGCTAATCTTCCAGAAACTCCTAAAATGCCCATTAAAAGTACTGGCTTCCGAATGGGTATTCGTGCTGGTTTTGCTTATAGAATGAGTAATCAGCCTATTAGTTATCATTCTACCGATGAAGATGTAAACGATCCACTTCGTTCAGGGTATTTTACCGAGGTCAGTTTTGATTATTACTTGAACGAAACAATGGGAGTAGGAATCCATCATGTATTGAATAGATCTAATGTATCTATTGGTGATGTTGGTTTGGTCATATTCGATCAGAACTTAAACCCTATTGCAACCTACCAGGGCACTTGGCAAGAACAAGTAACCTTACAAACATTAGGGCTAAACCTAATGGCTAGAACCATAACGCTAGAGAATCAGCTAGAAGTTATTGGTTACGGATCTATTATGTACGCCAGAATTGAGGATAAAGTAAGCAACATCATCGATTCCAAAGTAGTGGGAGATAACGTAGCTTTTGCCTTCGGATTTGATGGCAATTACTACATACGTCACAACCTATTATTCAACATGGGAATGCGCATTCAGCTAGGACAAATTGAAAAAGGAAGAACAGAAACATCTGATCCGCTTTTACAATTGACTATTAATAATGACCAAGTGAAAACTATATCTCGTTTTGATATTGGTGCAGGATTCATCTTTTGCTTTTAGCACCAGCAGATTTACAGACTAAACATGTACAAACAAAAAAGGTGTCGCTCTGCAGAACAACACCTTTTCAATATTATGAAGACTGATTAATATCTTCTTCCTCTATCTCCTCCTGAACGGCTTCCGCCTCCACGATTTCCACCACCAGATCTTCCTCCCGGACGACCTCCTGATCTACCACCGCCAGAGCGACCTCTTCCGCCACCAGAGCGGCCACGGCCTCCACCACCACCGGAGCGACTTCCTCTAGATCTTCCACCACCAGATTCAGAAATAGGTGCAGCATCGTTATTTACACGAAGCTTTCTACCTTGGAATTCGGCCTGAGACATTCCTTCTAAAAACTGCTCAGCAGCTTCTGGAGCAACCTCGATAAACGAAATTTGTCGTTGTAACTCAATCTTACCTATGTGAGCATTTGTTACACCAGAATTCTCTTCGATAAACTGCATCAATTGCTGTTTATCTAATCCATCAATACGACCTACGTTCATAAACATCGTATCTGGATCGTTTGGATCTCCTTTACGAGGTTTTGATCTTCTATCATCACCATCGCGACCACCACGCATTTTTGACTGTGCATTCAAATTTTCGCGCTTCGCTGGAAGTCCATCCAACATGCGATTCAAATCTTCATACAACAAAGTTTCTAACAACACGTTTGGATCAGCCTCTTGGAATAAGCCAAAATATGCATCAACCACGTTCTCAGGCAAGTTTGGAACATTAGCCTCTAAAATCTCTTTAGCTCTTCTACCAAAACGCTTGTACATGATTTCCTCACCAGAAGGAACTTCCATAAAGGTAATGTCTACACCTAAACGGTTCTTTAAGCTACGTAATCTTCCTTCTTCTTGAGGTTGAATAATAGCTATCGACATACCCTTATTCCCTGCTCTTGCTGTACGGCCAGAACGGTGAGTATAGTAAGTAATATCGTCTGGTAATGCAAAATGAATAACGTGCGTCAAGTTATTCACATCAATACCACGAGCAGCTACATCTGTTGCAACCAATAATTTAGTTTGTCCTGCTCTAAAGCGTTTCATAACAGCCTCACGGAATGCTTGAGACATATCTCCATGAAGAGCTTCTGCTGGATAACCATACTCTCGTAACTCATCAGCTACACGCTGTGTTTCCATTCTAGTTCTACAGAAAACAACACCATATAAGTCTTCGTAGCTTTCAATAATGTTACGAAGCGCTTTTACTTTGTTGTTTCTACCAACACGCACGTATTTGTGCTCAATATTGGTATTGATAGTAAGTTTAGCAGCCGACTTTACCTCTACAGGATCAGTCATGTATTCTTTTATGATACGTCTAATCTCAGGTGGCATAGTTGCCGAGAACAACCAGATATTTCTACTCTCTGGTGTATCCTGAAGAATTCGATCAATATCTTCTTGGAAGCCCATGTTTAACATTTCATCAGCTTCGTCAAGAATCAAACGCTCCACAGAGTCTAAACGCACTACTCTTCTTTCCATCAAATCGATTAAACGACCTGGAGTAGCAATCAAAACCTGTGGTCTGTTGCGCTTAATGTTTCTGATTTGTGTTTGAATAGATGAACCACCATATACTACTTCGCTACTGAAGTTTTTAGCGTATTTGGTAAAGCTATCTACATTCTCTTTGATTTGAATAGCCAACTCTCTTGTTGGTGCTAATACCAAAGATGTTACATCGTCACTTGGGTTAGACAATGTATACTCCACTAGAGGCAAACCGAACGCAGCGGTTTTCCCAGTCCCAGTTTGGGCTAATCCCAACATATCCGTGTGAGCAGACAACAAAGCAGGAATGCTCAGTTGTTGTATTTCCGTTGGAGCTTCGAACCCCATTTCTTTCAATG
>DIYR01000248.1 GCA_002429085.1 Flavobacteriales bacterium UBA6049 | reverse complement strand
CCTTTTCTCAACTTAAAGTTTGAAATATCTTTCTTAGAATAAGTTGCAATTGCTTTCTGACCTGAAATAACTGATAACTCATTTACAGCGTTATCAACTAATTTTTTATCAGAAGTTGCTTTACCTAAACCTTGACTAATCACGATTTTAGATAAACGTGGAACTTGCATCACACTCTTATACTGAAAACGATCCATCATTCCTTTAGCGATGGTTTCAGTATACTGCTTCTTTAATCTAGGTGCGTAACTCATTAGTTAATCTCCTCCCCAGTTTTCTTTGAATAACGAACGAGCTTTCCAGCATCGTTTTTCTTTCTACCGATACGAGAAGCTTCACCTTTAGCGTCTACTAACATTAAGTTAGAGATATGGATGCCTGCCTCACGTTCTACTATACCACCTTGTGGGTTGGTAGCTGAAGGCTTCTGATGAACCTTCACCATGTTCAAACCTTCTACAGTTGCTCGGTTCTTAGTGCGAAGAATTTCTTTAACTGTACCAGTTTTACCTCTTTCCTCACCAGATAATACCTTAACTGTATCACCAATTTTTATGTGTAGTTTGTTTCTCATGATTCCTCTGGATTAAAGCACCTCTGGAGCTAGTGAAACAATCTTCATGAATTGCTTATCACGCAATTCACGAGCTACCGGGCCAAAAATACGTGTACCACGCATTTCACCTGCTGCATTTAAAAGAACTACTGCATTCTCATCGAAGCGAATGTAAGATCCATCAGGGCGTCTTACTTCTTTACGCGTTCTTACCACAACAGCGGGACTTACTTGTCCTTTCTTTACGTTTCCATTAGGAACTGCACTTTTAACAGAGACAACAATCTTGTCACCTACTGAAGCGTATCTGCGTTTTGTACCGCCTAATACACGAATACAAAGCACTTCTTTCGCTCCACTGTTATCTGCTACTCCTAATCTAGATTCTTGTTGTATCATCTCTCAGTAATCTTAGCAGCTTACTTAGCTTTTTCTATAATTTCAACCAATCTCCAGTTCTTTGATTTACTCAAAGGTCTGGTCTCCATGATGCGTACAGTGTCACCAATACCACACTCATTCTTCTCATCATGAGCATGGAACTTTTTGGTTTTCTTAACGAACTTACCATAAATCGGGTGCTTCTCCTTACGCTCAACGCTCACCACGATAGACTTTTCCATCTTATCGCTGGTAACCACACCGATTCGCTCTTTTCTCAAATTTCTTTGCATGGCTTATTTTGTTTGTTCGTTAAGTTGTCTTTTTCTTAATTCCGTTTTCAATCTCGCGATTGCTCTACGCTTTTCACGAATTTGAATAGGGCTCTCTAGTGCAGAAACCTTGTGATTCATACGTAGCTGCGATAGAGTAGCTGCTTCTACATCAATTCTCTCTGCGATCTCGTCAGAGGTCATTTCTTTAATTACAGACTGTTTCATTTCTCTACTTTATTATGCTACGTGATCTCTACGAACCACAACTTTACATTTCACTGGTAACTTTTGTGCAGCTAAGCGTAATGCTTCGTGTGCAACTTCGTCAGATACCCCATCAATTTCAAACATGATACGACCTGGCTTTACTTTAGCCACCCAGTGACTCAAAGCACCCTTACCTTTACCCATACGTACCTCTGCTGGCTTGCTGGTAATTGGTGTATCAGGGAAAATTCTAATCCAAACCTGACCTTCACGTTTCATGTAACGCGTCATAGCGATACGAGCAGCTTCTATTTGTCTAGAAGTAATGCGCGTAGCAGCAAGTCCTTTCAATCCGAAAGTTCCAAATGCGATCTCTTGACCACGACCTGCTACTCCTTTAATTCGTCCCTTAAAGACTTTTCTGTGCTTAACTTTCTTTGGCTGTAACATCTTTCTTTCGTTTCAACCGTTAATTATTTACGCTTACCTCTAAACTTACCACCTTTAGGGCCTTTTCCACCCTTCTCGCCAAAGTTCGGAGACAAATCGCGTTTACCGTATACTTCTCCTTTACAGATCCACACTTTGATACCAATACGACCGTATGTAGTATGTGCTTCACTTAATGCATAGTCAATATCAGCTCTGAACGTATGCAATGGAGTTCTTCCCTCTTTGTAAGCCTCTGAACGTGCCATTTCAGCACCATTCAAACGACCGCTGATCAATACCTTGATACCTTCAGCACCCATTCTCATGGTAGAAGCAATAGCCATTTTAGTAGCTCTACGGAAAGAAATTCTTCCTTCGATTTGACGAGCAATGCTATCAGCAACTAAACGTGCATCTAATTCAGGACGCTTGATCTCGAAGATGTTGATTTGAACTTCCTTACTCGTAAGTTTCTTCAACTCTTCTTTTAGTTTATCTACCTCTTGACCACCTTTACCGATGATGATTCCAGGACGAGCAGTATGAATAGTTACAGTAACTAATTTCAATGTACGCTCGATAATGATTCTAGAAACACTCGCTTTTCTCAAACGGGCATTCAAGTATCTACGGATTTTATGATCCTCAGCGATTTTATCACCGTAATCATCTCCGCCATACCAATTAGACTCCCATCCGCGGATGTAACCTAATCTGTTACCTATTGGATTTGTTTTTTGTCCCATTTGATTATGCGTTTTCGGTCTTAGTATCCAAAATCAATGTTACGTGGTTCGATCTTTTACGAATGCGATGTGCACGTCCTTGCGGAGCTGGTTGAATTCTCTTCAACATACGTGCGCTATCAACTTTGATTTCTTTCACAAAAAGACCTGCACCGTCAGCGCTTTCACCTGACTTTTGTTCGTAGTTCGCTACAGCAGAGCGTAATAATTTCTCTAAACGAATAGATGCTTCTTTCTTAGAAAACTGCAACGTTGCTGCTGCTTTCTCTACATCCATTCCAGAGATTAGATCTGCTACTAGTCTCATCTTACGTGGAGATGTTGGGCAGTTATTCAACTTAGCCAGATAGATATTCTTTCTAGCCTCCTTACGTTGTTCTGCCGCTATTCTTTTCCTAGCACCCATGATCTATTACCTTTTGCCTTTATCTTTTTTATTACCTGCGTGACCACGGAAATTACGAGTAGGCGCAAATTCACCTAGCTTGTGACCTACCATGTTTTCTGTTACGAAAACAGGAATGAATTTATTTCCGTTGTGTACTGCGATAGTCATTCCAACGAAGTCAGGCGTAATCATAGATGCTCTAGACCACGTTTTAATCGTACTCTTCTTTCCGCTCTCTTGAGCTGTCTCTACGCGTTGAGCCAATTTGTAATGAACAAATGGCGGTTTCTTTAACGATCTAGCCATTACTTCTTATTTTTTCCTTCTTTCAAGGATGTACTTATTAGACGATTTCTTCTTAGAACGTGTCTTGTAACCTTTAGCTGGAACACCGTTTCTAGATCTTGGGTGACCTCCAGACTGACGTCCTTCACCACCACCCATTGGGTGATCAACTGGATTCATAACAACACCACGTACTCTTGGTCTGCGACCTTTCCATCTTGCAGCACCTGCTTTACCATCTCTTTGTAGAGAATGCTCAGCATTTGATACTGAACCAACAGTTGCCATACAAGTAAGCAATACCATTCTAGTTTCACCAGAAGGTAAACGCAACACACCATACTTACCTTCTTTTGCAACTAACTGAGCAAAAGCACCAGCGCTACGAGCCATTTTTGCTCCTTGACGTGGTCTTAACTCAATGTTGTGAAGGATAGTACCTAATGGAACATCGCCTAAGTACAATGCATTTCCAATTTCTGGAGCCGCATCTTTACCTGAAGTAATGATTTGACCAACCTCCAAACCTTGTGGAGCAATGATGTATCGCTTCTCACCGTCTGTGTATTCAACTAACGCGATGCGTGCTGAACGGTTTGGATCGTATTCAATAGTCTTAACCGTTGCATCAACTCCTTGCTTATCACGCTTAAAGTCGATGATACGGTATCTACGTTTGTGACCACCACCGCGGTAACGCATGGTCATCTTACCCGTATTGTTTCGCCCACCCGATTTCTTGATCGGCTCAAGCAAACTTTTTTCCGGCTTATCTGTAGTGATGGTATCGAACTCATTCACTACGCGGAAACGTTGCCCTGGAGTAATAGGTTTTAATTTACGAACTGGCATTTTTATCTACTCCTTTATCTATTAAATATTGCTGTAGAAGTCGATTACTTCTCCTTCTTTCAGCGTAACCACAGCTTTCTTCACTGGGCTAATTCTTCCTTTCTGGATTCCAGCCTTGGTAAAACGAGTTTTCGTTTTACCAGGCGTTACCATTGTATTTACTGCCTCAACAGTAACACTGTATTGTTCTTCAACAGCGCTCTTAATCTGATGCTTATCAGCTTTGCGGTCAACAACAAAAGCGAATTTGTTGTTACGCTCACCTTGAAGCGTCATCTTTTCCGTGATAATCGGTTTTACTAAAATTCCCATCACTTATTAGCTTAATACTGTTTCAATCTTCTCGATAGAGCTCTCACACAAAATAATGCTTTTTGCATTCAAAATGTCGTAAGTGTTTAAACCAGAAGCCTTTACGACTTTTGACCCTCTTAAATTTCGAGCCGACAAATATACATTTTTATTTTCCTCAGCAAGAACTACAAGCGATTTTTTGTCTGAAACCTTCAGATTCTGAAGTACATCCAAGTATTGCTTTGTTTTTGGGGTATCCATTGTGAAATCTTCCATCACAACGATTACACCTTCCTTTGCCTTGGTACTTAAAGCTGACTTACGAGCCAACTTCTTCACCTTTTTATTCAGTTTAAAACCGTAGTCTCTTGGTTCTGGACCAAATACTCGACCTCCACCTCTAAACACTGGTGATTTAATGCTACCAGCACGCGCTGTACCAGTACCTTTTTGACGCTTGATCTTGCGAGTACTCCCAGCAATCTCACCACGTTCTTTTGACTTGTGTGTACCTTGTCTTTGGTTAGCCAAGTACTGTTTTACATCTAAGTAAACCACATGCTCGTTTGGCTCGATACCGAATACACTGTCGTTCAAGGTAACTTTACGTCCTGTATCTTTTCCTGCTTTGTCTACTACGCTTAGTTCCATCTTTCTACAATTACGTAAGAGCCATTCGCACCCGGTACAGACCCTTTTACCAACAATAAATTCTTATCTGCTAATACTTTAACAACTTCCAAGTTTTGTGCCTTTACACGAGCACCACCTGCTCTACCCGCCATGCGCATTCCTTTGAATACACGAGATGGGTAAGATGCAGCACCGATAGAACCAGGAGCTCTTTCTCTGTTGTGCTGACCGTGAGTACGCTGTCCAACACCACCAAATCCGTGACGCTTAACAACCCCTTGGAAACCTTTACCTTTAGAAGTACCAACAACATCAACGAACTCTCCTTCTTCAAGGATTTCTAAGTTAATCTCATCACCTAATTCAACTTCTTTTTCAAAGTCGCGAAACTCTACTAAACGCTTTTTAGGGGTTACACCAGCTTTTTTAAACTGCCCCATTTGCGCTTTAGTAGTATGCTTTTCTTTTTTGTCTTCGAAGCCTAACTGAACAGCTGTATAGCCATCTTTTTCTTCAGTGCGGATTTCTGTTACCACACAAGGACCAGCTTCGATCACTGTAACAGGCACGTTTTTACCCTCTTCAGAGTAAACACTAGTCATGCCTACTTTTCTTCCTATAATACCTAACATTGCCTTGCCCCTTACACTTTAATTTCAACTTCAACCCCGCTAGGAAGCTCTAAACGCATCAAAGCATCAACTGTCTTAGATGAAGAGCTATAGATATCCATTAAGCGCTTATACGTGCTTAATTCGAATTGCTCGCGTGATTTTTTATTTACGTGTGGTGAACGCAACACTGTAAAGATTTTCTTCTTAGTTGGAAGAGGGATAGGACCATTCACTACCGCTCCTGTTGACTTCACCGTTTTAACGATCTTATCTGCTGATTTATCAACCAAGTTGTGATCGTATGACTTTAATTTTATGCGAATTTTTTGCGCCATTCTCGTGATAAATTAAGCAGTTACTTTTCCTTTTGCTTTAGCAATTACTTCTTCTGAGATATTAGAAGGTACTTGCTCGTAGTGATCGAACTCCATTGTAGAAGTTGCACGACCTGAAGAAATTGTACGTAACTGCGTTACATATCCAAACATTTCTGAAAGCGGTACGAATGCTTTCACAACCTTCGATCCTGCACGATCATCCATACCGTTAACGATACCACGTCTACGGTTGAAGTCAGCTACGATGTCACCCATGTTTTCTTCTGGAGTTAACACCTCAACTTTCATGATCGGCTCAAGGATCACTGCACCTGCCTTAGGAATAGCATTTCTGTATGCCATCTTAGCTGCAAGCTCGAATGATAATTGATCTGAATCGACAGCGTGGAATGAACCATCAAACAAAGTAACCTTCATTGAGTCCATTACATATCCTGCCAATACCCCGTTCTTCATTGCCTCAACGAATCCTTTTTCTACTGAAGGAATGAATTCTTTAGGGATGTTACCACCCTTAATTTCGTTGATAAACTCAAGACCTGTTTTACCTTCTTCAGCTGGCTCAATGCGAACTTGAATGTCCGCGAACTTACCACGACCACCAGATTGTTTTTTGTAAACTTCTCTGTGCTCAATAGTACCAGTGATAGCTTCTTTGTAAGAAACCTGAGGTGCACCTTGGTTTGCTTCTACCTTGAACTCACGCTTTAAACGATCGATGATAATATCCAAGTGAAGCTCACCCATTCCTGAGATTACTGTTTGACCAGACTCTTCATCTGTTCTTACTTGGAATGTTGGATCTTCTTCAGCTAATTTAGCCAAAGCCATACCCATTTTATCAACGTCTGCCTGAGTTTTAGGCTCAACAGCAACACCAATTACTGGATCAGGGAAGTCCATAGATTCCAATACAATTGGAGACTTCTCAGCACACAATGTATCACCAGTCTTGATATCTTTAAATCCTACCAACGCAGCAATATCACCACAATCAAGTGAATCAATTTGTTGCTGTTTATTAGCATGCATTTGGTAAATACGAGAAATACGCTCTTTCTTACCAGTACGCGTATTCAATACATAAGAACCAGACTCTAACTTACCAGAGTAAGCACGAGTAAAGCATAAACGACCTACGAAAGGATCGGTAGCAATTTTAAATGCTAATGCTGCAAACGGCTCATCTACGCTTGGTTTTCTTGAAGTCTCTTCTTCCGTATCAGGGTTAGTACCCACGATAGCCTCAGTATCAACTGGTGAAGGAAGAATTTCCATAACCATATCAAGCATAGCCTGAACACCTTTATTCTTAAATGCAGAACCACACATCATTGGAACAACTTTCCCAGCGATTGTAGCTTCTCTTAAACACTCAAGAACTTCTCTTTCAGTAATTGAATCTGGATCTTCGAAGAATTTCTCCATCAAAGTTTCAGACTCATCGAATTCAGCTACCGCCTCAAGCAATTGCTCACGGTATGTAGTAGCTTCTTCTAAGATGTCTTCAGGGATTTCAACTTCTTGGAAAGTCATACCCATATCTTCTTCATTCCATACGATACCACGGAAGTTGATCAAATCAACCACACCTTTAAAAGTATCTTCAGCACCGATAGGAATTTGAAGTGGCAACGCATGGCTACCTAACATCTCTTTCACCTGGCGACAAACATTCAAGAAGTCTGCACCTTGGCGATCCATTTTGTTCACGAACCCAATACGAGGAACGTTATAGTTATTTGCAAGTCTCCAGTTAGTTTCAGACTGTGGTTCAACACCATCAACCGCACTAAACAAGAATACTAATCCATCTAATACACGTAATGAACGGTTCACCTCAACAGTAAAGTCAACGTGTCCTGGAGTATCAATGATGTTTACGTGATAATCTTGATCACGGTACTTCCAGTTCAAGGTTGTAGCAGCAGAGGTAATAGTAATACCACGCTCTTGCTCTTGCTCCATCCAATCCATAGTAGCAGCACCATCGTGCACCTCACCAATCTTGTGGCTAACACCACCATAGTAAAGGATACGCTCAGTTGTAGTTGTTTTACCAGCATCGATATGCGCAGCAATACCAATGTTTCTCGTGAATGTCAAATCTCTATTAGCCATTTTCTTCTAGTATTAGGAATTAGAATCTGAAATGTGAGAATGCTTTGTTGGCTTCTGCCATTCTGTGGGTATCTTCTTTCTTTTTGAAAGCTCCACCTTCTTCTTTCGCTGACGCCATCAACTCATCTGCTAACTTCTGAGCCATTGACTTTCCGTTTCTTGTGCGAGCATATCGAATCAACCACTTCATAGCTATCGACTCTTTTCTACTTGCACGTATTTCTTGAGGAATTTGGAATGTAGCCCCACCTACACGTCTACTTCTTACTTCGACCTTAGGAGTTACATTTTCCAATCCTTTTCTGAACGTTTCTAAACCGCCTTCTTCTGTTTTCTCATCAATGATATCCATTGCTGCATAAAACACCTTGTAAGCGATACTTTTCTTACCGTCTAGCATCAAGTTATTCACAAACTTCGCTACGGTTCTATCTCCAAATCGCGGATCCGGATCTGCTACGCGTAATTTCGCTTTCGTTTTTCTCATCGCTTCTTACTTCTTTTTAGGACGTTTAGTACCATACTTAGATCTACGTTGATTACGACCTTCAACTCCTGCCGTATCTAACGCACCACGAACGATGTGATAACGAACACCGGG
>DIYR01000189.1 GCA_002429085.1 Flavobacteriales bacterium UBA6049 | reverse complement strand
TATGCCGATTGTTGGTGATGATTTATATGGCCTCAAATCGGATAGGTTACACCTTCATGCAGAAAGGTTATCCTTTGCACATCCAACGAGTAAGGAACGTGTTGAATTCCACGCTCCTGCCCCATTTTAATATAACTATTCTATTACCAATGAAGTTGATTCTTCTCCGATAGTCAATACGTAATATCCAGAAGGAAGATCTGTTAAGTCTATCTCTGGTTGATTACTTGAAATAGTTAGTTCTTTTACAACCGATCCACGGATATCACTTACTTGCAAACGCTGTCCTAATAAATCTAATCCGTTAGCTTCTATCTGTATAGTTTCTTTAGCTGGATTAGGATAAATAGACCATTGTACCGACTCAGCACTAATAGCTTCATCAACAGAAACAGGTGTAACCTCATCAAAAATGGCAACACGGTCAATGAAAACGTCATTACCCCCACCATTTACGGTTTCAATCTTTACAATAAGTGATTCAGCAGATCTATACTGAGAAATATTTAATGTATCCGATTTCCAATCTGACAACTCTGTTGGAACAAATGGAGTGTTAGATGGTGCAGGTTTAGTAGTCGTATTCAAATCGTTTACATCATACGATTTCACTAAGTTCCATGTATCTCCACAATCTGTTGAAACAAACACTTCTAGTGAATCTCTAAACCCAGAGAATCTGAATTGTGATGCGTAATCAAATGACAAAAACAGAGAGTTAGCATCTCCACTATTCCATGAGAATTTTGGACTTAGTATGTAATCACGTTGTCCTTCTCGCGGACTTAGGTTATGTAACTGCATGCGAGCACACTGGTTATCTCCTGATGGAGTAAACACCTGTGCCGTATCCCAACCTGCAATATCATCTCCTCGGTTCACATACCAATTCATCTCTTCAAGCCAAGAATCTTCATCCCATTCAGAAACAAAAGGAACAGTTTCTTCGTGAAGAATATATACATGATCAAACCAGCGATTATTAATTACATCATCATCTGGATTTGTTTGATCTAGTTCCACATAAAAATCTACCCAGCCAGATACATTCGTAAAAGCCACATTAGTTAATTGCTCTGAATCTGATGGAGATTTAGCAGAAGTAGACCAAGTGTGGTTAGACACATTCCCACCCCATATTCCATAAGAAAGAGATGCATCACTTGTACTCCATGTACTACTGCTTTCTAGATAAACAGTTACATCTGTACTACCTGCACACATAAAACCATTGGTAGAAAGTGATGATCTTAATACATTCACGTCAAACCCTGATGAACTAGGAATAGATGGTGTATGAGCTTGCAATAAGAATTGGTAGGCAGCTTCTGCTTGAATCATACCATTTCCATAAACATTATCTTCTCCTGGATCTCCTAAATCTGTTGCTGAATAGTACAAAGCCATTTTAATGTCTTGTGCAGATGCCGTTGGGAATGCTTCTGCAAGTAACAATGCAATACCAGAAACGTGAGGTGCCGCCATACTTGTACCTTGATAAGAGTCGTACGTATATGTTCCATTACTTAAACGAATTGCCGACCTTACTCCTACTCCTGGCGCTACTACTTCTGGCTTTATCAATAAAGATCCTGTATCTCCGCAAGCAGAAGGGCCACGAGATGAAAACCCTGCAATTGGCCAAGATGGTACTGCAGCATTTATAGCTCCTACAGCAAAGTTAGACGTGATGGTTGGATTATTTCCAGCAGGAAAGCCAACCGTTCCACTTCCTGGGCCGCTATTCCCAGCACTTTGAAAACTCATAATCCCTGCTACTTCCATTGCTTGTAACGTCATATCTACAAAGGTTCCACACATCATAGTATCAGTAGCTATGTATGGTCTTCCCCAAGAGTTGTTAATCACGTCTGGCATATCATCCGTAGTAGAAGCATCTCCATCAGGGTTCAATGCCCATTGGAATCCTTTAACTAGGTCTACCACATTTCGGATATCAGCTGCATTCGAAACAATTGGATCTGACGCTATGTAATATGCATTAAAAGCCATACCAATTGTATCATCAGTTGCTTTTTCTAACCCAATGCTTGTACCATTGGTATGCGTTCCATGAGAGTTTGCTTTATCACCTGGTAAGAACAAATCGAACGGTAACCAAGCGTGACTCAAAGGACCACGCTGTCCTAAAAATCTACCTTCTGCTGCTGGATGATCTGGCCATACTCCAGTATCCAGATTCATTATTTTCTGTCCTTTTCCTGTATACCCTAAATTCCATAAAAATCTAGATTGAACTGCTTCTAAACCAGGCTCTACACCTCCAATAGCTCGTTTACTATCTATTTCAAAAGGAATTGGAAAGTGTCCTTCAGCACGCTGTTCACTCGATAACTCAATGTATGCCAATGAAGAGTCCTTTGCTAACAACTCAAGTCCTCTTGTACTTACTTCTAATTGAACGAAATTGGCTACCCAGAAAACATCTTTTATTGCTACTCCATTTTTCTTTTCAACCGCCTTTGACCAGCGTACTTGATTTTTATCTGCAAAATCTGTCAAGTATTCAACAACATATCTTCCACGTTCCTTTCTAGGAACACGTTGATTGTTTAATACCACGTTTAATGAATCTAAGTTTGGTTGTTGAACAGCTGTAACAACAATATCTACTCTTTCAGAAGATCGCTGCTTTAGTGCTTTATTCTTCCAATTTCTTAATTGCGGGCTAAGTGATGGAGTTTGGGCCATGCTTGTAATGGTTAACAAACATGCTATTGTTGTGTAAACGACTCTTTTCATAGAATAAATCTTCAAGAAGGCGATAAATATACGGGTAAAGCTATATTTGAGCAGCGATGACGAAGAATTACTTACATCTTGTATTATTACTGACACTACTAGGGTGTAAAGTAAATCCTATTTCTACAAAATCAGAGCCGCAAGCAGACTCTTTGAATTATGGACCTAATGCAACTGTTATTCAAGGGCTTCTAGTCTCAAAAGAAATGGATAAAGCATACGCAAACAACGATTCTCACCCGTGTGGTGAATTCCCTTGTTTAGGAAACATCGTTATTCAATCTATAATTCAAAGAGGAATGAACTTCCACGGGCAGTTTGCAGTTGGGGATACAATATTTGCTCGGTTTACTTATACACTAGGCAATAGTGGTAAGTATTTCCCTCAGAAGAATCCAGCACCCAACGATATTCAATTAGGATCCGTTATAGAATGTATAGTCACCTCCAAACCAGAAGATTCTTTCATTGTTAAAGATCATAAAACAATCAAGCATGACTAAATCAACGCTCTTTTCTTTCTCACTCTCACTTATAATTCTTGTTGGATGTAATTCTGAAAAGGAAGAAAATAGAGTTACTCCTCAAGGACGTGCAGAATATGAATTGGCGCGCTTAAAGGATCCTTCAACTGGTGAAATTCCTGAAGGAATGAGGTTAAAGGAATTAGCATTTGCTTCAAACCTTCCTCAATACAGAAATAAAAGAGGTTCTGTAAAAGGTGATTATAAGTCTGTGGGACCTTATAATGTTGGAGGAAGAACACGTGCAGTAGTTTACGATGTTCACAACCCTTCTATCATTTTAGCTGGAGCAATATCTGGTGGTATATGGCGTACTACAGATAATGGTGATAATTGGACTAGAACAACATCGTTAGAAGATCATCCAGCAGTTTCAACCATTGTTCAAGATGTAAGAGCTGGAAAAGAGGGACATTGGTATTATGGTGCAGGTGAATACACAGGAAACTCTGCCTCAAAATCGTTTTCTGCAACCTATACAGGTTCTGGGATGTATCATTCAACAGATAATGGTGTAACTTGGAATCATATAACCTCAACAGCCACTTCTCCTGATCAAGTTTCAGATTGGAGTTACATATTCAGAATTGTAGTTGATCCATCAAGACAAGATTCAACGGTAGTTTTAGCTGCTACTCATAGAGGTATTCAGTATTCGAATGACGGTGGTACTAATTGGCATAGAGTATTAGGTGGTGGTTCTGGATGGTCTGATATTGTAGTATCAACTACAGGAATTTTCTATGCTTCTATTGAATCATCAGCTACATCAAATAGTGGTCTTTGGCGAAGTGAAGATGGAGTAAATTGGACATCTATCACTCCTACTAGTTTTCCTTCATTGCATCAAAGAACAGTAATTGCGATAGCTCCTAGTAACGAAAACGCTGTGTATTTCTTAAGTGAAACCCCAGGTAATGGAAATCCAAATGATGGTGTTGGTTCAGATGAGTTTCACAGCATTTGGAAGTATACCTACATGTCAGGTAATGGAGCTGGAAGCGGAGGATCATGGTCTAACAGATCAGCTGGATTGCCTCAAGGTAGCTTTTATTACAACTTGAGTCTTTTTGATGGCTATTGCGCTGGAATAGCAGTAAAACCAGATAACGAAAATGTAGTTTTTGTTGGTGGCACCAATATGTTTAGATCTACTAATGGATTTGCTTCACGTTCTGCTACCTCGCAAATTGGTGGTTACACAGCAGATGGATATTTTAATTTCGACTGGATAAGAGATAATCACCATCCAGATATGCACTGGATAACGTTTCACCCAAATAATCCTGATTACCTACTCTGTTCTACAGATGGAGGTCTTCACTTCACTGAAGATTGTGAAGCTAGTAAAGTAATTTGGGAGTCCTACAATAATGGTTTTATCAGTTCTCAGTTCTATGCTATTTCAGTAGATAAATGGAACGAGAATACAGTAGTTACTGGTGGTCTTCAAGACAACGGAACATGGCATACGAGTCAACCAAGTGCTACAGTAGATTGGAGTAGCATACGTAGCTCTGATGGAGCGTATACTGCCATTGCTGGAAACGGACAAATACACTACACAAGTACTCAGAATGCCAATATTAGAAGAATGAGGGTTACCCCAACAGGAACAGTTACAGCATCATATGATGCAATGCCTAATGGTACCTCGAATTACTTATTTGTTCACCCATTCACACTTGATCCAGCAAATGAAAACACCATGTACCTTCCTAACCTCAATAACTTGTGGGTCAACACAAACTTATCAGCCTTAGAATCAGGGAGCAAGCAATGGTCTATTGCTGCTAGTCTACCTCCTAGTGAAAGCATCACAGCAGTTTCTGCATCGCAACAACCTAGAGGTGTAGTATATGTTGGAACAAGTAACAGAAGGTTGTACAAGATCACAGATGCTCATACTAGTTCTCCAACTCTTGAAAATTTGAGTGCTGGTATTCCTAATGGAAACTATACATCTTGTATAGCTGTAGATGAAAGAAATGCCGATAACATAGTGGTTATTTACTCTAATTATAGAGTTAGAAGTGCTTATTATTCAGAAGATGGCGGGCAAACATTTGAACCAATTGAAGGTAATTTAAAAGGAACTGCCGCTCCAGGTATTCCGCCACAATTTGATTACATTTCTGATGGTCCATCATTCAGATGGATGGAGATTATTCCAATAAATGATACGAATACATTGTATTTGTTAGGAACAAGTATAGGTTTATTCAGTACCGAAGAATTAGATGGTGATAACACTGTTTGGAAACAAGAAGCAAGCGATTTAATAGGGAACGTAGTAGTTGACATGATGGAATACAGAGCATCAGATGGTTTCACGGCTATTGGTACTCACGGAAATGGCGTTTTCACTTCGTATTTTGAGTATGACAATGCTCCTCCTGTAGGTAATAATCCAGTTAGTGTTACGGAAGCACATAATGTTAAGGTATACCCTATTCCTGCAAACGACTTCCTCAATTTAAGATTTGATCTTTTTGAAGAAGATGTTGTAAAAATGAAATTAGTAGACATTCAAGGTCGTTCAGTAATGAGCCCAAAACGTTCTATTCTATCAACAGGAACAAATGATATTCAATGGAACGTGAGTGAACTTCCAGCAGGGAATTATTTCATTCAAGTTAGTGGAAACACCTTGAATTTCACAAAAAGTATACTGATACAATAACCTATGTTCTTTATACTCTCAAAGGTTCTAGCAATACTTGTAACCCCAGGTTTTTGGATCTTTGTTTTACTGCTACTTGCTTGGTTTAAGAGTAGACTAAGAAAACGACTATTAGGATCAGCTTTATTACTGTTTTTCTTCTTCTCCAATGGTTTCATCATAAACCTTGCATTAAATTGGTGGGAATGGGATAAAACAGTATTGCCTAAAGAAGCTAAAGTTGCGATTGTGCTTGGAGGTTATTCAAGTTTCAATCACGATTTAAATCAAGTTGAATTTAGCGGAGCTGTAGATCGTCTTCTTATACCTGTCCAATGGTATAGAAGCGGAAAAATAGATCAATTGCTTTTGTCTGGCGGATCTGGAGAATTACTCAAACAAACGTATAGTACTCAACAAAAAGTGTCTGAGTTTCTGTTTGACTCAGGAATGCCGAAAGAAGCGATTTTGGTTGAGCCGAAATCAAGAAACACACGTGAAAATGCGCTTTTTACAGCCCATCTAATAGATTCTTTAGATATCAAACCTTCTGAATTGGTGTTAGTAACCTCCAGTTTTCATATGAGAAGATCTGTGGGGTGCTTTAAAAAAGTTGGACTTGACATACACCCATATCCTGTAGATTTCTACGCTCAAAGCGTAAGAGATAAAGCCACTCTGCGTTATTTGTTACTTCCAGATATGGAGGCACTTGTAGGCTGGAATTACCTATTACATGAATGGATAGGATACATCACCTACTGGATAATGGGCTACGTTTAGAATTGCTGGCTCAACTGTTCTTCTATATTTGCTATTTAATCGGGAGAACTACATGTCGTTTAAGCTTTTTAGAAGAGATGCTTTAGGTAATTTTATTCTATTCAAACGAATCATGTTCATCGTATTTGGAATGGTAGCACAATACCGTTTCAAAGTCATGAACAACACCCGCATAGAAGGATCTGAACACATCAAAAAATTACCTCGCAGACAAGTATTGATTGTGAGTAATCATCAAACTTACTTTGCTGATGTAACATTGATGCTCATTACGTTTTTCAGTATTAAAAACGGACATACTGATCGCCTTGGCAATTTGTTTTCTTTGTTAAATGCCTCTTTTCGAATCTACTTTGTAGCCGCAGTTGAAACCATGAAATCTGGTTTAATTCCGAAACTATTTGGAACAGTAGGTGGTATTCTAGTAAAACGTACTTGGCGCGAAAAGGGGAAAGATATCAAACGAGAAGTTGATACAAGCGACACAGAAAATATTGGAATTGCACTAAGAGATGGTTGGGTTATTACTTTCCCTCAAGGAACCACAAAACCTTTTGCTCCTGGTAGAAAAGGTACTGCACATATCATTAAACAATACAAGCCTATTGTTATTCCTATAGTGATTGATGGATTTAGAAGAGCATTCGACAAAAAGGGAATGTTCATTAAAAAGAAAGGTGTAAAAATTACAATGAGAGTAAAACCGCCTTTGCTTATTGACTATGATGCTGAACCAGAAGTAATCCTAGATCAAATTATGCATGCCATTGAACAAAGTGAAGAATACCATCCTACGTATTGGAAAGGTGAAGAGAACGATGATACTGATGCCTAGCCCATTCTAACTAAAGATACTGCCGTTCATAGATTTTGTTGGTTCACCCATACTCTCTTTTACGAAATTGCATCTATGGATTACATAGATCTCTCCAACTTACCAAAATGCGATGTAGATTGGAACTCTCTTGAACCTATTACAGGGGGTAGATTATGCACTAAATGTAATAAGTGCATTGTAGATTTCACAAGAATGCCTGACAGTGCAGTTGCTAAAGCACATTTGGAAAGTAATGAACCAGTTTGTGGTTTTTACAGACCAGATCAATACCGTATTCTTCATAAAAAACCACAATCAAAAACGTGGAAGTGGCCTATCTCTTTACTAACTTCTATCTTAATTGGAACTATTTCAAATGCTCAGCATACTCCACAAGAAACGCATCAAGAACAAAGAGATAACTCATCAGAAAGTAAACTTGAAAAGACCAAAACTCCAAAGGGAATATCTTTGAGACTCATAGATTCGGTACATAGTGAACCTATTCCATATGCCAACGTTGTTGTGTACAACAAAGGCACCTTCTTATGCGGTGTAAGCACTAACTTTGATGGAGAAGCATTTATTTCATTCAACTCAATTCCAGATTCTATTTCTGTTTTCGAAATAAGAGCATCTATGCCGGGGTATGCACCTTATAAGGTCTCAGGTATATCTAAACTACCGAAGAGTATTGAAATAGCAATGAAAGAAGATTCTGCTATTTCTTACGGGGTTACAGTAATAAAGGCTTCTTTTTGGCAAAAAATAAAGTGGAGGTGGTATGCATTATGGCATAAAAAATCCCTGAGTTAATACCCAGGGATTTATAACTGTTCTATTTACAACTAGCTTATGCTGTAACAGCATATTTAGCTTCGATGTTATCGGCAATTTCATGTCCAATTCTACCTTGAGCTTCTACTGTAGCAGCACCTATATGTGGTGTACTCAAAATATTAGAATGCTTTAAAAGATCTTCTCTTGGTGTAGGTTCATTCTCAAATACATCTAATGCTGCACAAGCTACTTTGCCACTATCTAATGCGGCTAGTAATGCTTCTTCATTAATTACACCTCCTCTGGCAAGATTTATAATTCTCACGCCATCTTTCATTTCATTAAGTTGTGCTTCACCAATTACAGCTTCACCATTAGGTTGAGCTGGAATATGTAATGAAATAAAATCTGCTTGAGGTAATGCTTCTTCCATTGAAACAGGAGTAACTGTAGCTACGGCATCAATTCCCGGAAGTTGTAAATCAATTTGAATCGGATCTCTTAGAATATCTACAGGTATTACTTCCATACCTGCGCTAATAGCATAACGTGCAACAAATTGCCCAATTCTACCAAATCCAATGATTGCGATTTTTTTACCTCTTAGTTCAATACCTTTTCCGTACTTCTTCTTCAATACCTTAAACTCAGTTGCACCTTGCTCTGGCATAAGTCTATTTGCATCAAATACTCCTCTGGCCAAACTAAACATACATGCCATTGCTAATTCTGCAACCGCTTGAGACGAACTTGCAGGTGTATTAAAAACAGTAATTCCTTTTTCGCGAGCGTAAGCAACATCAATATTATCCATGCCAACTCCACCACGACCAATCATTTCTAGGCCTGGACAAACGTCAATTAGGTCTTTTCTGATTTTAGTAGCACTACGTACAAGTACTACCTTAAAACCTTCGTTGTTAATGACATCCGCCAAATCTTCTTGTTCACGCTTATTTGTATCAACTACAAATCCAGCTTCTTCTAATCTAGCTTTTGCATCATCTGCAATGCCATCGTTTGCTAATATCTTTACCGACATGACAATCTATTTTTAGCTTCTTAACTTCTTCATTGCATTAACAAGAGCTTCAACGCTACTTACTTCAAGTGCGTTATACATACTTGCTCTGTACCCACCAACTGAACGGTGACCTTTTAAACCTGAAACATTCGCTTGATTCCAAAGAAGGTCAAATTCTTCCTTCTTACTGTCATCAGTCAATACAAATGTCACATTCATTTGAGAACGATCTTCAACAGCCGCAACACCTTCAAAAAGTGGACTTTCATCAATCTCAGTGTATAGCATAGATGCTCTTTCGTTGGCTTTACGCTGCATCGCCTCTACTCCACCAGCTTTCAGCATGTAGCGCATATTCAACATACTCACATAAACCGGATAAACAGGTGGCGTATTAAACATAGAGTCTTTATCTGCATGTACTTTGAAATCTAACATGCTCGGGATAGATCTTTCGTTTCTACCCAAAATCTCGTCCTTCACAATATAAAGCGTAGTTCCTGCAGGGCCTAGATTTTTCTGAGCTCCAGCGTAAATAATATCGAAATCAGCGACATTCACTTTACGACTGAAGATATCAGAAGACATATCACATATTACGGGAACATCTACCGAAGGAAATTCTTTGTATTGAGTACCAAAAATGGTGTTGTTGCTCGTTAAATGTAAGTAATCAGCATCAGAAGGAACTTCAAATCCTTTCGGAATGTAGTTAAAGTTTTGATCTTCAGATGAAGCCACAACATTAACGTTACCTAATAACTTTGCTTCTTTGATAGCTTTTTTTGCCCAAGTTCCAGTATTTACATAAGCTGCAGTTCCACCTTCAGAAAGCATATTATAAGCAGACATTAAGAACCCTGTACTGGCTCCACCTTGTAAGAATAGCACAGTATATCCTTCTGGAACTTCCAATAACTTCTTTACCAATTCACGAGCTTCATCCATCACTTTTACGAAGCTGGGACTTCTGTGACTAATCTCTAAAATTGAAAGGTTTAAATCATCGAAATTGATTACTGCTGCTGCCGCTTGTTGAAACACTTCTTGAGGTAAAATGCACGGTCCGGCACTGAAATTATGGACTTTAGCCATTGCTCGGTTAAATTTTAATTTGCACACGAAGTAAAAAAAAGTGTGTCAGGGAAACATAAATAAATGATTAAGCTTATTGTGTTTTCTCTCTTGACTTAGGTGCATTTCGTGGATCAATGTACTCTTTATCTGACTTTTTGCCCCTTACATCAACATCTTCTTTATACTCCCAAACTTTTCCTTTATTAGCGTAACCATCAAAGCTCAAATCAGGTGCGTAGAACTCGTATATACCTTCTAGTTCTGGTCTAAGTGGCTTCAAAAAATTAAAGACAATCATGTTCTTTTCTGGATGAAAACGAAGAGCTACATATGCATCTTCTGTGTACTCTAAAATCATTCGTTTCTTAGTAAACTGACCTTTTTTGAGTACAGCCTTTCCAAAACGCGGATATCCTTTTTTATCAAAGTACATGGTTTCAAGAATCTTTCGATTGCTCATCTTATTCTTCCCATCCCATCCAAGCAAGATATAGTATGGATCTTTCTTCGTTCCACTTGGAATTATTTCATAATAGAGAGCTCCTAACCAATCCGTGTACTTGAAGTTCTTATTTTCTAACCTTCTATCATAATGCCTTCCATCTTTTAGTTCAAACCAAGAACCATCACTCTTTTGAAGAAAACAGAAATAAGCAAACTCACCATCGCCAATTGGTACATTCCATGTGAGCAAACGAAACTGTTCGTCTGGTGAGTGTAAGTCTCCAAAGAAGGAAATGTCATCCAATTTGTACTTAAACGTATTGGGAGTATTCAAAAACATTTCTACGTAAAATCGTAAAGAATCATTTTTCTCAATTCTTTTAGATTCTAACTTCTCATCAAACACTTGCTTGCGCCAGTGATGCAAAGAAGAAACTACAGAATCTAAATCCATAGTAGACGTTTTTGCATGCGCAAAAGCTGATGCAACTAGAAATATTGTTGTGATAAATAGATACCTCATACAATGAATGAAATTGCTGAGTAGTTTTGTGCCCATAAGCAACAAAGGAATGATTCAATTATCGCTTGAGCAACGAATTTCAGCATTTTCTGAACTGGGTTTAGTCTTAAACGAACTTTTAACAGACTCATTGCACCATCCAATTAGCAAAGAGTATCAAACACATTTTGAGCAGGTTGTTAACACAGCATTTCACCATAACGGATGGTTCGATATGCATAGTGTTCATGACAGTATCAAAGGAATAGCCTCATGGTTAACCCAAAGTTCTCTAGAAAATTGGGTTGAACAATACGATCTAGAATCAACTCCTGAACCTAAAGTTATAGGAGTTATTATGGCTGGTAACATTCCTCTTGTTGGCTTTCATGATATGTTAAGCGTACTTATTAGTGGTAATAAACTGGTTGCAAAAACCTCTTCAAAAGATCCATTACTCCCAAAGTTGGTAACAGATATCTTAATTTCATTGGAACCATCGTTCGCTGAGTATATTGTTTTAACAACAGATAGATTTCAAAATATCAATGCTATTATAGCCACTGGAAGCACAAATAGTTCCAAATATTTTGAGCACTACTTCTCTAAATACCCGAATATAATTCGTAAAAACCGACATAGTGTTGCTATACTTACAGGACGTGAGACAAAAGATCAATTGAAAGACCTTGGAAAAGATATCTTCACTTATTACGGTTTAGGTTGCAGAAACGTAACCAACATCTTTGTCCCACACGAATACGAGTTCAATCAATTTTTCGAAGCCATAGAAGAATATCATCCTGTACTGCAAAACAAGAAGTATGCTAACAACTATGAGTATAACAGAACGGTTTACCTCTTGAACAGCGAAAAAGATCTTCTCGACAACAACTTCATCATCTTAAAACCAAGCACTAGCATAGGTTCTCCTATTGGTACACTGGCATACCATAAGTATGAAACAGAAGGAGAAATTACACAAATTCTGAACGTCAATAACCAAAACATTCAATGTTTAGTTGGTAATTCTGGATTACCTTTCGGTGAAGCTCAACATCCTCAATTGATGGATTATCCTGATAATATTGACATCCTTCAATTCATTTCTTCGTTATAATAAATGCTCTATAATTTGCTTATTTTGAAATATGCGCTTAATTTGCCGCGATTCGTAATCTTAGGGAAAAACATGACGGAACAAGGACTCTCCAGATTATTTCTGATTATAACTTTCGGTTTGTTTGCTACTTTCCACGTGCAAGCACAACTGTGGTCAATAGACTTTGAAGGCACAAATACAAGTGTCTCATTGAACCAAAACGACTTTGGCGGAAGCCCGGTCGGAGCTAAAAATGAATGGATAATAAACACTGATTACGTTGGTGGGGATATTGGTAATGGAACCGTTGTTCCTTCTACCAATGGGCAACCAATTGCAATAGTGCCGAACAACGCTAATTATTTACATATCACCAGTGTAATTGGTGGTACTGTAGCTGTTCCTCCTGTTCAGAATTCTCACTCAGATGTTACAGCTAACAATAACGAAAGTTACTTTACAGTTATAGAAACTGGTTTAAACTCTACTGGTCTAACAGACGCTCATTTGGGGTTCTGGTTCTTAAATGAGTCTCCGCTTGGTTCTGCTGAAATTTATGTCAAAGACGGACCTTTAGCTCCTACGTGGACTTTGCTTCAAAATTCAGATTTCTCTGTTCCTTTAGGAGCAACATCAAATTGGACATTTACAGAGTACACTGGTGCCGCTCTTAACGGGTTAAGTAACGTTGTATTGGGTATTCGCTACATTCATACTACAGCAACGGCTGATCAGCCAGCATTTGGTCTTGATAATTTAGTTATCACCTCTCCAAATGACGTTGTAGCTTCCGTAGCTTCACCATCACCCCTTCCTACAACGGTTTGTGCTGCAGATATCATCAATTTTAGTGCAACTCTTCATCCAGGTATTACTTCTTACGAATGGAACTTCAACGGAGCTAATAATGGACCTCAGATTGTGAATGGAGCTAACGCAAATTTCCAAGCTATAAATGTAGGTACTCCTACTACGTTCACTTTCACATTAACGGCTAGCGATGGTATTAATACTAATACAACAAACTTTAATGTCGAAGTAAGTCCATGTTCTCCTCCAGACTTTAATTTGGTAGGTACCCCTACAACTATTTGTGAGGGTTCATCAGTTAATTTCTCGAATCTTTCTACTCCTGGTGATGCTCCAATTGATAGTATTGTTTGGGCTTTTCCTGGTGGTAATCCTACAACCAGTAATCAGAACAACCCTGTAGTAACTTATCCTTCTGCTGGTGTATACAACGTATTGGCTCGTTTGTATGACACGAATGGCTTCTACGACACAACAATGAATGCATACATCAATGTAATTGCATGTCCACCACCAGCCGCTGATTTTGCAGCTACGGCTACAGAATTATGTCCTGGTGACTGTATTGGTTTTATTGACAACACCACCAATATGAATGGTGCTGGTTCAACTTGGGTGTGGGAGTTTGAAGGTTCTGATTCTGCATCATCTCAAGTTCAGAATCCTCAAAACATTTGTTACCAGGAAGCTGGCTTATATACGGTTCGTTTAACAGCTACGAATCCTAATGGAACAGATGTTGAAGAAAAACTAGAATACATTCAAGTTGATTCATGCTTACCTCCACGTTCAGCATTTGATGTTGAAAGAGATAGCTTGTGCCGTAATATGTGTGTTCAATTCTACAATAGAAGTTTAAGAGCAGATACAATTGAGTGGGTTTTCCAAGGAGCTGATCCGGGATATGATACAAGTATCCTCGTTAATCCTATGGTTTGTTACAGTGATACTGGTCAATTCTTTGTCCAGTTAACTACCAAAAACATTTATGGGGTGGATATAGCATTAGAGCTAGGTTATATTTCGATTGCAGAATACCCTCAAGTAAGAGCAGGTGAAAACTTTGAAAAGTCTTACACTACACAAATTGGCGAACCAGTTCAAATTAGATCTTTTGGTACTGGAACATCATACTTATGGACTCCTGATGTAGCCATAGATAATCCTAAATCAAGAAATCCTACTGTTAGTCCTACAGAAAACACTAGATATTACGTAACAACTACGAATGACCATGGTTGTTCTGCAACAGACTCATTAAGAGTATTGGTTAAACAAGAATACTTCCTAGGTGTACCAGACATTTTCTCTCCGAATGGAGATGGAGAAAACGATGTACTTTTAATTCGTGGAAATGGTATAGATAAAGTAGAATTCTTTGTTTACAACAGGTACGGTGAAAAAGTATTTGAATCTTCAAATGTGAATATTGGCTGGGATGGCTCATTTAATGGTGAAGAAGCTACTCCAGGTGTCTTCATGTACTTTGCCAAAGTAACCTTCCTGAATGGGTTTGAAGAAATAATTAAAGGTGACGTTACGCTTATTAGGTAGAAAATCATGATGAAAAATCTCTATATATTCAGTGCAGTAATATTGTTTGTAGGTCTTTCTATTGAAACAAAAGCACAAGGTGATCCTTATTTTTCTCAATACATGAATAATCCTCTTGAGCTCAATCCAGCCAACGCTGGTTTGTTTCAAGGTAACGCTCGTGCTGCTTTAAACTATAAGAGACAATACGCTAACATTGGAGAAGCCTTCACTACTATTGGAGGATCTGTTGATTTCCAAGCGGTTGAATTTAATCAAGACTTTTTTGGTGTTGGATTAAACATTGTTAACGATAAAGCTGGAGAATCTGAAGCCAGTAATCTTAATGCCAACCTTAGCTTAGCTTATACAAAAAGAATGGATCGCTATGCGAATCATTATGTTTCTTTAGGTCTTAATCTAGGCTTAGGTCAGAAATCTTTGACAACTACAGACTTAAGGTGGGATAATCAATGGACCAATGTAGGTTTTGATAGAACATTGCCAACAGGAGAAAGTAATCTTTCTGATGCCAACACTTATTTTGATTTAGGCGGTGGTCTTTCTTACTTTTTCGGTAGTACTGACGAGTCTGTTAAATTACACTTAGGTGTAGCTGGTTATCACTTAAATCAGCCAGATATTAATTTCTTAGGAGAAGAAGTAAAACTTGATAGACGAGTGGTATTCAATGGAGGTGTA
>DIYR01000012.1 GCA_002429085.1 Flavobacteriales bacterium UBA6049 | reverse complement strand
GCTTCTGGTTTGTAGTAGAAATCAACATGACTAAATTCTTCTACTGCTAATACTTCATGTTCGTTCGTTAGTTTTTCAACGAAAACTGTTGAGCAAAAAGCGGTTGAAGCATTTTTTCCATAAACAACCAATGTTGGCTGAACGATTTTATCTGCATAAGCTTCGCAGATGTTAAACATTGATTGCATAGCCTGATCTCCGATATGCAGGTTAGAGAAATTTTTCACAGCTTTTGGACCTCTATAACCATCTCTTCCGTAGTAATCGTAAGAATCACTTGCCTCTGGATTAGCAGCTGCCATTGCCATAAATTCTTCTTTCGATTGATCATCAGTCATTCCGAATGGAGCAACATAGTCAGGCTCGCCAGTTTCGTATTGTTTTTGCATTGAAGCATTTGCTGCATCAATCATTTGAACTGCCATTTCATTGTTTGACCACAAGAAGGCATCTGCTGCCATCATTCCTGAAACGGTAGCGATTTTCTTGATTCTGTGATCTGTTACTGCAGCCGATGCGATAATAGAACCACCTTGACATACGCCCAAACCGTTAATTTCCTCAACAAAAGGAAGTGTTCCTAAATACGAAACAGCATCCCAAGTGTTTTCTATCAACCTGAACATATATCTAGACTTTTTATGCTCTCCAGATAAGGCTGGGGATTCTCCCATTCCTAAGTAGTCAAAACCTAAATAAATAAAGCCTCTTTTAGCCATTTCTGGTCCATAAGTTGCCGGGATTTGCTCTTTTACTTGTGGGAATGGGCTCGCACCAACAATAGCCGTATACTTCTTGTTTGGGTCAAAACCTTCTGGAAGGTATAGATCGCCAGCCAATTCTACTCCAAAAGATGTAAAGGTTACGCTGTTTTTTCCTGCTTTTAAATCTTCTAATGGGGTATTTACTAATGCTTGTTCAGCAGTAGTGGCTACATTAGATTCACTTGATTGATGACTTTCTTCTTTCGGTGTTGTTTGGTTACAGCTTGCGAAAAAAGCTACTGCACCAATCATTAAAACTAGTTTTTTCATTTTGATAAAATTTTAAAGCTGATTAATCCAAGCCTTGATTAAAACCGCTCAAGGCTTGGATCAACTTTGATCTAATTATTTATTGAAGAATTCTGTTGTTGCATCTGCACACATTTTTACTGCGTCTGGTTTGTAGTAAAAATCAACATGCTCGAAACCTGGTACAGCTAGCACCTCAGGGTCATTGGTTAATTTGTCAATAAACCCAATAGAGCAGATGTTAGTGAATGTGTCCTTACCGTAAATTACCAAGGTAGGTTGCACAATTTTATCTGCATAATGTTCTCCTATAGAGAAAAGAGCTTCCATCATTTGGTCTCCTACAGTCATGTTAGAGAAGTTCTTAATTGCTTTGGGTCCAAAAGCACCATCTCTTCCATAGTAATCGTAAGAGTCACCAGCCATCGGATTTCCTCCTAATGCTTCAATAAATTCTTCTCTTGATTGGTCATCGGTCATACCAAAAGTAGGAACAAGATCAGGCTCTCCTGTTTCATACATTTTTTGCCTTGAAGCATTTGCAGCAGCAATTGTTTGTTGAGCCATTTCCTTGTTAGCCCATGAAAAACCATCTCCTGCCATCATACCAGAGACTAAAGCAATTTTCTTGATTCTATGATCTGTAACAGCTACCGAGGCAATTGTTGCACCACCCTGACATACACCAAGTCCCAGGATTTCTTCTACAAAAGGAAGTGTTCCTAAATAGGAAACAGCATCCCATGTATTTTCCATTATTCTGAACGAATACCTTGCTGGTTTAAACTCTCCTGGTAAAGCAGGCGAATCTCCCATTCCTAGATAATCAAACCCTAAGAATACAAATCCTCTTTGTGCCATTTCCACTCCATAAGTAGCCATTACCTGCTCTTTAACTTGTGGGAAAGGACTAGCGCTTACTATCGCTTTGTACTTTTTGTTTTCATCAAAACCTTCAGGTAGATATAAGTCTCCCGCTAGGTCTACTCCAAATGATTTAAAGGTTACATCGTTTTTTCCTGCTTTAAACATCATGATTCTGATTTTTAATTAATACTTTCCGAAGAACTCATCTGTTCTGTAACCACCTGATCTATATGTTTCTTGTTGTATAAGCTCACATGAGTGGCTTTTGGAATTTTATATAGCTCTTTGGGGTCATTACATTCTGATCATTTATTTATGCTTGGCTGCTTATACAAAAGTCTAGTACACGAGAGTCCTGTTGCTGAGACATTTTGGTAGAAAAAAGAGACATTTTGGTAATCAGAATCTCTGGTTATTCAGAGTGGGGTTGCGGTAGTGCCTAGAATCCTTGGGTTAGATTGTTTTTGGAAAGCATTCGCTTTTATGAATCAATCAGTTGATACAGGCAATTCGCTATGAAGGGCTGCTGCTAGAAATAAAAAAAGCCTTGACGGTTAAATCAAAGCTTACTGTTGTGACCCGAGAAGGATTCGAACCCTCAACCCTCAGAGCCGAAATCTGATATTCTATCCAGTTGAACTATCGGGCCATTTGAGTGAGGCAAAAGTAGCAGAAATACTGAAAATCTTTCAGATTTGAGCTTGTGAAGAACTCCAGAAATCGTCTTTTCAGTCAACATGTTGAATCGCTACATTTGTGTAAATGGCATTCAACTTTAAGAATAACAGTTGGTTTCAGCTTTACGGAAGCGACATTATTAAAGCTACTTTAGGCTTAATAGTGGCCATTTTTTTTGGTGTACTTGGTGCAAAAGGTGGAATTCCTGCTGCCATTGCCCCGCTAGCAATAGGGGGAGTAGCTGTTTTTTTGGTGATTTACGTAAAGTTCCCTCAAACTGGAATTTACGGAATCATGGTAATGGGCTTTTTAACTTCAGTTTTGAGTCGCTATTTTCCTTTTGCGCCTTATGGTCTTTTGGTTGATTTGTTTTTGGTATTGACCCTATTGGTTCTCCTGTTTAAGCATTGGAAATCATTTGATTGGAGCCCAGCTAAGAATGACCTTACATTAGTATGGCTTATTTGGTTCACTTTCGTTTTTTTAATGATTGCTAACCCTCTTGCACGCAGTATGGTGGCTTGGTTTTATGCTATGCGTGGTCTGGCGTTATATTCTGCCTTAATGGTTCCTTTAGCATTTTTAGTATTTAACAGTCGTAAAGACATGGAACGAGTTTTCATGCTGATTGTGCTGTTTGAAGTTGCTGGAACCATTTGGGGAATTAAACAGCTATTTATTGGAGTGTCTCACACGGAGCAGCGTTGGTTAGATGCTGGAGCTGCATCAACACATGTTTTGTTTGGAAAGCTTAGAGTATTCAGCTATTTCTCAGATGCTGCTCAGTTTGGTGCTTCTCAGGCCCATATTGCATTTGTATCTGGTGTGTTTGCGTATGCTACCAAAAACTGGAAAATGCGTTTATTCTGGATTGTAGGAGCATTATTTTGTTTTTATGGATTGATCATTTCAGGCTCTAGAGGACCCTTGGTTATTCCTGCTGTTGGGGGAATAATATTTCTGTTCTTCAGTAAAAAATTCAAGTTGTTTTTTACTGGGATGGCATTCGGACTTTTGTTGTTTAGTTTTCTCAAGTTCACTACAATAATGCAATCAAACTCCCAGGTTGCACGAATTAGAACGGCTTTAAACCCAACGGAAGACCCTTCATTTTTGGTGAGACTTGAACGTGAAAAGGTACTCAGTAGATATTTGGCTGATAAACCAATTGGAGGTGGAGTAGGAAGTGCTGGTTTTTGGGGTAAACGTTTCTCGCCAGGCACGTTCTTGGCAGAAATTGGAACTGATGGACACTATACTCGCGTGTGGATGGAAACTGGAGTAATAGGTTTGTGGCTATACCTTTTGATGTTTGGTTTCATAATCGTTCGGATATCCCAAAAGGTGTGGATTTTAAAAGACGATGAACTCAGGCTAAAAATAGCTGGATTGGTTGGAAGCTTTGTAGGCTTAGCCACAGCGAGCTATACGAATGGATTAATCATTCAATTACCCACTGGTCCAATTGTATATTTGAGTTTAGTGTTTATTTATAACTCGCCTATTTGGGATAAAGAAATTTCCGAAGAAAACGAAAAACTGGCTAGTTTGCCTGAGTCTTCATCCCACTCTTTACAACCATAAACTTCTCCTTGAATTTCAAGAAGTATAATTCGAAGTATGTATACGATAGGTAAGACAGAAGCAATGTCATGATATATGCTACGCTGTAGAGAATGACATTATATGCTATAATAGATTCTGTCATTCCCATGTTTTCAAGCACATACATTACTAATGAAATACAAATAGTGTGATACATGTAAATACCGTAAGAAATGTTTCCTAACGTATCGTATCGCTTGCTTTTCAACTTTAAAAAGAACGAATCATTCGTAGATACATTCATAATAAATATTAAGAAGATAACAGCTTCTATTAGGCTGCCGCTATGTAATTCATTGTAGTTAAAGAAGAAAAAGCTTACGAAAACAACTAAGCAGATTACTTGTGTGTATTTCGAGTAAATGAGTTTAAGAATATTCTCTTTTTGATGGTACAAATAATAAGCACCAAGTGCACCTACAGCCATTTGTTCAATACGAAAGAGATACCAAAGGGTATAGAACTTATTAAATGCTGTGCCAAGTGTTGATCCGTGAAAGTAATTTGATCCGAAATAAGCAAGAAAGTGAATTCCGAATTTGACCCCTAATAAGATCAGCAAAAAAGGAACAAAGACTTTGTAAAAACGCCTCACCAAAATTGGCCAAATCAAATAAAACTGTTCTTCAACTCCAACAGACCACGCTTGATTAGCTCCAGCAACTTGAACTGGTGTAGCTCGCAAGAAATTAGGCAGAATCACCAAGGATATTACTAAGGAAATAGTGAAGTATTTGTCTAATATCTCATTCCAATTTCCAAGCGAAATAAACTGGGGAAGAATAAAGAAGGCAATAACAAGAACCAGGTAATATACAGGCCAAATTCTGAGTGCACGCCTCACATAGAATTTCTTCAAGTTTACAGTTCCACTTCTGGCAATTTCGGCCAACAGTAAATAGGTTATAAGAAACCCACTGAGTACAAAAAATAAACTCACGGCTTTGTGGCCTAAAGCATCTACAAAGGTGCCAATCCATCCTTCTGCTCCCCAAAGATTGGGTAATCCTTCCCAAGATTTGTATTGTTCGCAGTGGTGAAAAACAACAGCAGATGCTGCAAAGAATCGAATTCCGTTTAACCCAGAAAAGTAGATTCGCTTAGAAGAACTCATATTTTGAAAATATGGTTTAAGATAGAGCTTTATTATTGATGAAGCTGAAGCTCAGCTATTTTCGTTGTGTTATCCTTCTAGATGGATAAATGACTGTTTTCAGATCAAAATCTTCTACGTAAACAGATGGGCTTGATGAAATTTTACTCTTCAATGAGCGATTGCGCAAAATCATTCAAACTTACTCCATCAAAATTTCCGCTGGTCATCAACAAAAGCACTTTGTTATCCCAGTCCAAACCTTTTAGGTAATTAGTTAGCTGATCGCTGTCCGTTCTTACCATTAGATCTTCTCTATCAAAGGCCTCAAGCACCTGTTCTTTAGAGATTGGGTCTAATCTTTTGTGAGCAATAGTTTCAGGGTTATAATAAACCATAGCTGTATCTGCAGCTTGCATGGATCCTTTATACAGAGCTAAGAACTCTGCATTTAAACTACTAAACGTGTGTAACTCCATCACCGCTACCAATTCGCGTGTTGGGTACTGTGCTTTTACGGCAGTTGTTGTGGCTCTTAATTTAGATGGCGAATGAGCAAAATCTTTGAATACGATTGTTTTATCATTCTTCGCAATTTCTTCTAAACGCTTTGCAGCTCCACCAAACTCTTGGATGGCTTCATAGAACTGTTGATCACTAATGTTGAGCTCATTACATACTAAACGAGCACCATTTAGATTTTGTAAGTTGTGTTGACCAAATACCGCAAGTGGAATTTTTTGATCTTCTACGGTTAAGAATGTTTGACCACTTTCTATTTGGTGCGCAGGTGTACTGTATGCCACTTTCTTTAGTTTGTCAGGGGCTTCTTCAGCAACGCGTTTCACTTCACTGTCTACAGCACAATAAATCAAACTACCACTTTCGCTAATCGTTTCAGTAAATTGTTTGAATTGATCTACATAGTTTTCAAACGTTGGAAACACATTGATGTGATCCCAAGCAATGCCAGAAATTAATGCTACATGTGGTTTATACCACAAAAATTTGGGTTTACGATCAATAGGAGAGGTAAGGTATTCGTCACCTTCTAATACCATAACTCTGGCAGAATCAGATAAACGAACCATAGTATTAAAGCCTTCTAATTGCGCTCCTACCATGTAATCAAAATCACGTTCCCAATACTTTAATACGTGCATCACCATAGAGGTGATGGTTGTTTTTCCATGACTACCTGCAATTACTACTCTGATCTTTTCTTTACTATGCTCATACAAGAATTCAGGATAAGAATATATTTTGACACCTAGTTCTTGAGCTTTCTTCAGCTCGGGGTTGTCTTCTCTAGCATGCATTCCCAGAATAACAGCGTCAAGATCTTCTGTTATGCGGTTAACATCCCATCCCATGCTATTCGGAAGTAATCCAGCTCGTTGCAGTCTACTTTTCGAGGGTTCAAATATCTGATCATCAGAACCTGAAATAGCATGACCGTTTTCGTGCAAAGCCAAAGCTAAATTGTGCATAGCACTTCCTCCAATAGCTATAAAATGAATGCGCATAGTTTTCCTTGTTTCACACAAAGTAAACGTAGCAATGGTCACAGAATCAGAGTATGATATGAAGATTGTTTACATAGTAGTGTGAACAACGTGGTTTGTTATTTATACTGGTTCTAAAGAGTTGTACATTTGCCCTCAATTTATGGAAGACAAGATGGAGTTTATTACGCAGAAGCTTTGCATGGCGAAGGATTTAGGCGTACATGGAAATTTATTCGGAGGCAATATGCTTTCTTGGATTGATGAGGCTGGGGCAACTATGGCCTACAATGTCTGCAGAACTCCACATATGGTTACTGTAAAAATTGATGAGGTGATCTTCAAAAAGGCTGTGAAGGTGGGCTTTTTGATTAGAATTTATGGATCTGTTTCCAGAATTGGTAACACATCCATCACTTTAGACGTTGAAGCAAGAAAATACAACGTAATTAGCGAAGAAGAAGTAGTGGTGTGTAGTACTAAAATTACCTTTGTTCGCATAGATGAGTCTGGAGAACCAGTGCCTATTCCTAGCCCCGTAAAAGAGCGTTACGCAAATAAATGTTAGGAATTGCGAATGAACTGATAGAAGCATTTTGGGAGCTTTTCAAAGAAATGGCTCCATATCTGTTGCTTGGTTTCTTACTAGCAGGGGTGCTTCATGTGTTCTTTCCAAAAGATAAAGTCTCCAAGTATTTAGGCAAAAACAACTTACGATCGGTTATAAATGCTGCCTTGGTAGGGGTTCCGCTGCCATTATGTTCATGTGGTGTAATTCCAACAGGAGTATCGTTTCACAAAAATGGAGCTTCTAAAGGAGCAGCAGTTTCGTTTTTAATTAGCACACCTCAAACAGGAGTAGATTCTATTTTGGTTACGTATTCTTTAATGGGATTACCCTTTGCCATTATTCGACCAATTGCTGCGTTTATTACAGGCATTGTAGGTGGAGCATTTACCAATCGGGTAGATGACAAGATTGACGTTAAGGAGGTATCAGACCAAGATTCTAATAATGATAATGTACAGCTTAGTTTTGGTGAGAAAATCTTGAAGATGTTGCGTTATGCTTTTATCGACTTCTTGCAAGATATCGCCAAATGGTTATTGATTGGTTTGGCAATTGCGGCACTTATTACAGTACTTATACCTGATTCACTTTTCGAACAATATTTGAGTAATCCCTACCTCAATATGATTTTGATTTTGGTGGCTAGCGTACCAATGTATGTTTGTGCTACAGGGTCTATTCCTATTGCTACGGCTCTCATGCTAAAAGGAATTTCACCTGGAGCTGCATTTGTTTTCTTAATGGCAGGGCCTGCAACTAATGCTGGAACTATTACTGTAATTGGCCAATCTCTTGGTAAAAAAGCATTGATTACTTACTTGGCTAGCATTATTGGTGGTGCATTCTTATTTGGAGTAATCATAAATGAGTTTTTACCAACCGTGTGGTTTACAGGGATGATTAATACTGTTCATCACCATCATTTCTTACCAGTTTGGCTAGAGTTGGGAAGCAGCTGGGTTTTACTAGCCTTATTGATTTATGGAGTGATTTCTCCATATCTAAACAGAATGATTCAGAAATCGAATAAAAAACAAGTTGAAATGGAACTAAAATATCATGTAAATGGAATGACTTGCAACCATTGCAAGGCAAGCGTTGAAAAGAATTTACAAAAAATAGAAGGAGTTAAATCTGTAGAGGTGGATTTAGTTTCTAAAACCGTATCAGTTGATGCAGAGGGCATTACTGATTCACAGGTGGAGCATACAATAAACGAATTAGGATTTGAGTTTGGAGGAAAGGCATAAGCTTATCCACATTTTCTATAAATAAGACATAAATCAACTTTTTGATTGAACCCCAAGTATACATTTGCGTTCTTCTTAGATTAAATTAATACAATGAGTGTAGTTTTAACCATAATTATTTTCTTCTTCGCCCACTGGTATTTGTCATTATTCACCCAATCATTTTTCAATCACAGATACTCTGCTCACGCGATGTTCACGATGAGCAAGTTCTGGGAAAAAGTGTTCTTCGTGTTGTCTTGGGCTTTCCAAGGGTCGAGTTATTTGAGTCCATACACGTATGGAGCAATGCATAGAGCACACCATCGTTTTGCCGATAAAGAAGGTGATCCACATTCACCAAAGTTTTCGAAGAACTTATTTGATATGATGTGGCAGACTAAAATCATTTATTCGGATTTATGGAATGAGCGTAAGCCATACGATGAGCGTTTTACGCGTGATTTGCCGCATTGGTGGTCATTCGACAAATTTGCTGATAGCTGGTTCTCTAGAATTTTCTGGGGCGTGTTCTACATCGCATTCTATGTAATGGTTATTTCTGTTTGGGGAGATAGCACATATTGGTTCTTGTATTTCTTATTACCAATTCATTTTGTGATGGGACCTTTCCATGGTGCAATCATCAACTGGTTTGCACACAAGATTGGATATGTGAACTACAAGGTGGACGACACTTCTAAAAACTTGATGCCTGTTGACATCTTTATGATGGGTGAGGGGTATCATAACAATCACCATGCGCATGGTTCAAGACCAAACTTTGGTACCAAGTGGCATGAAATTGATCCAACATATATTGTGATTAAGATATTAGCTGGTGTAGGTATCATTAAGATGAGAACAAACTAAGCGATTGGTTTATTATGATAATGGAAATCCTCAGTCGAAAGGCTGGGGATTTTTTGTTCGAAAAGGTTGCTAAAACGCTTCGCCAACGCTAAAATAGATACCATGCGTATCTTCTCCAAAACCGGCATCAAGGCGTAAGAACAAATCATCGTCCTTTTTCATAGAAAGTCGTAAGCCCGCACCAACCGTAGGTCTAAGGTTTTCAGATAACACTTCAAAGTTATCACCTACGCCACCAATTGCCATAAATGCTCTTAACCCAATATGGTGAAAATAGGTTTTACTCCGCCATTCTAATTGATAAACTGCTTGGTTTAGGTCTCTGTAAATACCAAGTTGGTAACCTCGCATTCTATATAAACCACCTAGTGCACTCAAACGATTAAAGGGAACTTCACCATCTTGCAACTCTGTAAAGAGCTGCATAGCAATGCTATGCTTTTTGAAAAGAGGTTTATACCAACGTGCATCTATGGTATATTGATCGTAACGGAAATCGCTTCCCCAAGAAGAGTTGTGATGTAACGAACCGTATTTGATAAACCAACCATTTTGGGGAGATAGCTGATTATCACGCGTATCAAATGAAGCTACGATTCCTAAACCTACAACGGCACCACCTTTCGAACCAATGTATTGACCAGAAGCAAGCAAGCCGTCTTGCTCTATTTCAGTGATAGTCATGTTTTGGTAGAAGAAATTAGGCCCTACGTAAATACTAGGAGCTACTCTTCGCATTAACTCTAATCTATATCGCGGGAAATAAGCGTTATAATCTTCTATCTCATCAATTTCATGGTCGTTACCTACACCGCCAAATATGTATGGATACCTAAAGAAACTTAACTCTCCAGATGCGAACCATTTATTATGAGATAAGAACAATTGGAATGGAGCAGAAAGTATAATTTGATCATTTAAAGTATAAACGGCATTAGCGAAGATTTGAGAAGTTTTACATAAGCTATCTTTTGGGTTAGACCTAAACTTCGTCATGGATGTTACTCCACCTGCAACATTCGTTTCGGGTGTATAGTATAAGGCGGGTAATACAATTATCTGATAAGGTCTATCTAACTTGCGTTCTTCTCGTTTTGCTTTTTTCAGTAAGCGTTCTTTCTCTTTTTGAGAGATTTGGGCTTGTATGCCAAAAGATGCTAGAAGCAATATCACTAACCAAAGTACTCTCATTTCAAAGTGCTTTTGATTAGTTTTAAAACATGCTGATCTATAGGGAAAGTAAGGTCGCCTTCTAACAAGTTTGCTAGTGGTACCCATTTAAACCATTCCCCTTTTTCGGGCAAGTTTTTTTCTGGTCTATTAGATAGGAGAGAGGAGGAAACTTCATTTTTTAACTCTGCTGTATAGTAAACACTAATGACTTGCTTACTAGAGTTAAATGATGAGGCAACGAAAAAATCGGTTGTGTAGAAGTGTTGAATGTTTTCAACTTCCACTTGCAACTCCTCACGCACTTCTCGTTGTACGGTTTCAATACTACCTTCTCCCCATTCTAATCCTCCACCAGGAAATTTGGTAAATGATTTTCCTTTGTGAACTTCATCTGATAATAGTATAGAACCATTTTTAATGAAGATACCGTATACGCGTATGGTAAATTGTTTCATCGTTTCCACGCTCTTACCATTTCACGTTTACCTGGAGGTCCTGCAAGTTTTTCAACTTCAAATCCAACGGCTTCCATAGTTCTTCTAACCACACCTTTCGAGCTGTATGTTACTAAGCATCCGTTTACTTTAAGAGCTTCATATACGCGCTGAAAAAGAGGGGCTTCCCATAAATTGGGTTGTGCTCTAAAACCAAAAACATCCCAGTAAACTAGGTCATAGCTTGGCTGAAGATGAGCTATTCTAAAATCATTTTGAGTCTTATGAAGCTTAAAATTTGTAGAAATGGTAACCGTTTCTTCCCAGTTGGCAGTTGTAATAGATTTAAAAATGGTTTCTCCATTTTCGCTTGTCTGTTCGTTAGAATAATTTAAACTTAATGCATCATCTATTGATACGGGGTATTTTTCAATAGTATGAAACCATACTGGTTTAGTTGCACAAACGGCAGTTAACCATGCATTTAGCCCTGTTCCAAAACCAAGTTCTAATATTCGTAATTGATTATGAGTAGGTTCTAAATGCTTCAGCCCAGCATCTATAAACACATGCATAGATTCTTGAATAGCACCATGTCTTGAATGATAGGTCTCATCCAATTCTGGTACATACAAAGTATGTGATCCATCTTTTGTTGCTATTCGTTGATTACCCTGCTTCATAAGCCGCGCAAAAGTAGTTGTCCAATTCAATAAATCATGCCTTAGTTACAAAGGATGTGCCGTTGATTTATTGTGACGGTTCTAAAAGGAAGGTGTTTACTGCCTTTTGCAGCTCTGGGTAAAATGTTAAAAAGTCTTCTTCGTAGTAAGAGCGATATTTTTTGAGGTGAATAACACCGTCTGTAAGATTAGATTCGAAGGACGCTCTATGCGACATTCCCTTCAGAACATCTTCTATACCTTCATAAGTACGGTAAGCAAAGAAAATATCGTATTGAATGGCATATTGGTAAAACCTCAATGCCTGTTTGGGAAGCACGTCTAAAGAGTCTTGCATCCATTTATAGTAGATATTGGTGGCATTTCTCAAAGAAATGGAGCTGAAAGAACTCCAATGATTCGCTAGAAAGTAATCGTAATAGATGTCTACTAAAACAGGAGCATACTTTTTAACCACAGTTCTTGCTTTCTCTTTGCTGCTTAAAACAACAGGGTGTGAGTCTGTGAATTCATCTATAAAACGGTGCAACTTCCACCCCAAGATCATGTCCTCGGATAGATGTTCAATTTCTTTCTGTCGAGCAAAATCCCCTAAGTAGTTGCCAATGGCTAACTCAGGATTGTTTTTCGATAAATGAAAATGCGCTAAGAAATTCAAGCAGATCTTTTCTCAAAGTAATCGATGATGTCCATACCATAAGCTTTTAAACTATCATCTTCGAACAAAGCGGGCCTTGCAAACACATCAATTGGTGGTGGAGTATGGTCATTATCTAAGTCGTGAACTTCCACCGTGATGTTTTTTGCTTGTAGCCATTCTAACACTTTATCACAATCGTGACAACCAGTGCCTACATACACGCGATACGTCATTTTAATTGGTCCATTTCATGCACAAGAATGCTCCTTCTATCAAAACTAAGGATGCCTTTCTCTCGTAACTCATTCAACACTATTGTAACGGTTTGACGCGATGTTGCCGTAAGGTTGGCTATATCTTGGTGTGTTAGTTTGTGTTTAAACAACCATTCATAACCGATTTTTCTTCCTTTTTCCTCTACTGAGGTTTTTATGAAGTCAATCACGCGCTGTCTTGCATCTTTAAAGATGAGTGATTCGAACCTGCGTTCCATTTTTTGTAATCGCAAGCCAATTAACTGGGTGACTTTTAGATTCAACGAAGGTGTAGAGTTTAGAATTTCCACCATTTCTTCTCGAGTAATGGCACAAATTTTTACGCTTTTGTCTAACACTTGTGCAAAATCTGTACGTTTTTCTTGACCAGCAATTGCTAACTCCCCAAAAATTTCGCCTGGTTCTAAAATGGCTTTGATAATCTCTTTACCATCTTCAGAAAACGTACCAATCTTTACACGTCCTTCTTTTAACAAGAACACCACTTTACTTGGTTCATCAGGAAAATAGATGTAAGCATCTTTTTCCATCGTTTTCATTTGTGTTGCCTCGTTAATGCGATCTAAATCTTCATCTGTTAAATCTCTGAAGATATTGATCTGCTCTAAGTACCACAGTTTACTTTGACTAGCTGACATGAACAGTATTTGAATAACTCATCAAAGTTAACCGAAACTTTCAGTGACAAAAATGCTTGATTCAATTCTTCTAAACTGTCGGGTAGTTGCCAATTATGAATTTGATTCATAGAAATACTTTTTTCAATTGCTAGGAGTAAAACACGTATTGTATTAATTTCGCGTCCCTGAAAAATTGCTCTGGTGGTGGAATTGGTAGACACGCCATCTTGAGGGGGTGGTGTCCTATGGACGTGCTGGTTCGAATCCAGTTCAGAGCACAAGCTAAAGCTCATCAATATTGATGAGCTTTTTTATTTTCTGAACGTTTTCAGATTAATGGAATAAGTAATGATATGGTAGAAACCATCTTTGAACATGCTGTACTGAAGGAATCAGATCTTGCTATAAGAAATGCCTTCACGGAGTTTCTCAATCAACCTTTAGATTACAGGATGAATCACCTGCAGTCAACGTATAAAATGGCATTTGATGGCTATTCTTTTATGGGGCAAAATGATAGTTTGAACCAGTACGATACAGATATGCTCCATTCGTTTGTACTTTCAAATCTTCAGGAAACATGGAATTTCCCTAAAGAGTTTCAAGGTTTTCTGCAAAATGAATGGCCTAGGCTTATTAGCCATGTAAGAGAACTAGAGCTAGAATTAATAGCACAAAGAAATTTACCATTCAAGGAATTATACGATCGTGATTGCATTGCATATATGATGTCCTGTAATTATTACCCTGCGGTGGGTAGGCAAAACATAAAACCAGTAGACAATAAAAGATTGTCTGCTCACACGGATGTATCCTTGTTCACTACTTTTCCTTTTGGTCTTTCAGAAGGGTTTTCATTTCATAATGAAGGTCAGTTGAATCATATAGGTGAGCAGGAACATGTGTTTTCCTTTTTCGGGTACTTCTCAGAATATGTTTCTCAAGGAAACATAAAAGCTCTTTATCACCAAGTAGAGCTGCCTGAAAATTTGAATAGCGAGCGTTTTTCATTTGCTATTTTTTCTATTCCCAAGCCAACTAGCAGCTTTCTTATTGGTAATAGCGCTATTTCTGGTAAGAAATATTATTCTGAGTATTTATCGTTGTTTTAGAATTGAGCAATAGGGTAGTAAGTAATGGACTTAGTTTTAGAAGCGGTTGCCGTTAGTCTTAATTTGATTTACTTATTTCTTCTGATGAAGGAAAAGATTAGCTGCTGGTATTTTGGTGTAACGGCATCTGTTTTAAGTATCTATATTTTTTACTCTTCTAAGTTGTATTCGGAAGCAATTTTATATGTCTATTATGTGGTAATTGGCATATATGGATATCAATTGTGGTCCAAAAATCAAAAAGGTGAGAAAGCACTAAAGGTTAGTACCATTAGTTTACAATCTCATGTGCTGATCATTGTATTTGGAGGTGTTGTAGCTTCAGTTCTTGGTTACACTTTTGATAACTATAGTGATGCTTCTACACCATATCTGGATGCTACTACTACGGTTTTTAGTTTTATCGCCAGCTTTTTGGAGGCCAGAAAAATCTTGAGCTCTTGGCTGTTCTGGATATTTGCTAATCTAGCAACTATGTTCTTATACGCTCGACAAGATTTGAACTTGTATCTGCTGCTAACTGTGGTTTATTTTGTGTTCTCAATTGTAGGCTTCAGAGAATGGCGAAAGTCGTATCGCGCATCTTTTAAGAATTGATTCTCTTTCTGGGGCTATTTTATAGCTTAGCTTGATCAATACTCATTACCTCATGGACTATAAAACGTATAAACCCCATAAAGATTTGGAGTCAATTGTAAGATGCTATTGGACTTTAGAAATTCCCAAAGAGATGGAAGCTCCAAAGCAAAGAATAGTGCCTGATGGATGTTTAGAGATGTGCTTTATTTTAGGAGACGATATCAAACGGTTTATGAATGAAGAAGACTACATTCTGCAACCAAGAGCAATGGTGATAGGTCAAATTAGTGAATCGTTTTATGTGCAACCAACAGGAACAGTAAACAGCTTTTCTGTTCGTTTCTACCCCCACAGTTTTTCTTATTTCGTAGATGTGTCACTATCAGATTTGGCGAACAAGGAAACTCCACTAAATCAATTGTTTGATCCTGATGTGATAAACGAACTAGAGACTGAGATAAGAGGAGCTAGATCTACAAAAGCAAGAGTAGAACTTGTAGAAAAATTCTTATTACAATTAGTGGCTAGTAAGAGGGTAATTGAAGGTGTTGTTAGCTCTTTTACTGAGACTCTTATTCAAACTAAAGGAGCTCACTCCATTCAACTTTTACTCAAAGAAACTGATATTAGTAGGAGGTCGTTAGAACGTAAATTTTCGCAGTTTGTAGGAATCAGTCCCAAACAATTAGGGAAGATTATTCGATTACAATCAGCTTTGAATTTAATGAATGAGGGCGAGGCTAGTTTAACGCGTATTGCATATGAGAGTGATTACTACGATCAATCTCATTTTACAAGAGACTTTAAAGAGTTGACTGGAGTTAATCCTAAAGAGTATTTCAAAAATGAAGAACTGCTACTATCTAATTTGATGTATTCTAAAAACTAACGTGTCGTAATTTTACAATTTCCTCTAATCTGCAATTCCTAATTATGCCTAATAAATAGTTAGGACGTATGAGAAATCAATTTATTCAAAAGTTATTGATAATGAGTTCTTTGTGGCTACTCGCTAACGTAGCGATTGCGCAGAATTCAGAAATTCATTCTTATCAAAAAGAGTTTCCAATGAAGAGTTATGTATCCATTTTCGAAATCCCTGCCCTAGAGATTGAACGTGCAATTTCTTTTTACGAAAACATATTAAGTATTGAAATTGAACTAATGGATTTTGAATCAATGAAAATAGGTGTTTTACCCTTTGAGAACCAGATAGTGAATGGTGTGATTGTCCAATCAGCAGGAATCAAGCCTTCAGCTAATGGAGTGACCCTTTACCTAAATGCTGGTAATGACCTTCAACCTGTCCTAGATAAAGTATTAGAAAATGGAGGTCAAATAATACAACCTAAAACTCCGCATGCAGATGAAAGTGGTTTTTTTGCCATCTTTTTGGACTCTGAGGGTAATAGAATGGGGCTTCATTCTATTCAATAGGTTCATACTTTAGAGTATTGAATGTTCATTGGCAATAGACTTTATTTCAATGCTAAATAAGGGATTTGTATTCATCATTCCGCGATTTGTGTTGATTAAAGAGAGTTCGAATCTTGAGTTTTGTTGAAACAGGAATTCAATAAAATCAGAGTAATGTAAAGTCAACTTTGGTTGCACACATCTTCAGTGCCTTTCATGAATTACTTCTTTGAGTTCCGTGAATATAGATAGCAATGGAAGCAAAGAACTACCATGATTACGTAATAAAAGATGGCAAATTCATTGGGGATTTTCAAAATATGTATAAAGATTGTAATGATCCTTGGATGCAATCAGAGCAACCCAATAAATACTCACGATCGGCAGGAATTTGGCACTTAAAAAACTTTAACGTAAAAAGTGCATTGGAATGTGGTTGTGGTTTAGGCTACTATGCAGAATGGATTTACCGAGAAACAGGAATAGTGCCTAAAAGTGTTGATGTTTCTTCAGAAGCTATTGCAAAAGCAAAGGATTTGTTTCCTCATTTAGATTTTGAAACAGCAGATATCTCTCATGACTTAGTGAAATATACGGATGTTGATGCCATCATATTTAGTGAGATTATTTGGTACATATTACCCGATTTGAAAAACATATTTTCTGCAATAGAAGAGCATTATAAGGGTAAGTACTTAATCGTTAATCAGGTATTTTACAAAGGATCTCAGAAGTATGGAAATGAATACTTTACCAATTTAGAAGAGTTTTCAGCGTATGTACCGTTTGAATCAGTAGGGCAGTGTGAAGCTACCCTTCAAACAGATAGTACCATAGAAACGTCTACCATCTTTAAAATTTAGACTTAGATTCAGACCTGAGTTAATGTTGTGTAAAGCTGGCATGAGAATGCTAGCTTTTTTTATGTCTTCATTTAATCAAGCAAACAACACGTAGAAATACATGTTTTAACTTTAGACTAAAGCAAAGTGGTTGAATTGCTATGAAAATACTCTTAACAGGTGCAACAGGTTATATTGGAAAAAGACTCTTGCCTATTTTAGTGCAAGAAGGCCATCATGTAGTCTGTTGCGTTAGAGATAAATCTCGTTTTACTCCAGCATCTTCACTGCAAAACAGTATTTCCATTGTTGAGCTAGACATGCTTGACGTTCAATCGCTAGAACAAATTCCTAGAGATATTGATGTAGCTTACTATTTGATTCATTCTATGGCATCTGCTGGTAACTATAGTTCACTAGAACAAGAATCAGCTATTAATTTTCGACAACGCATTTCACGCACACATGCACAACAAGTAATTTACTTAAGTGGAATGGTCAATCAAGATAGATTGTCAAAACATTTAGCTTCACGGAAAACCGTTGAATACGAATTACAAAAGGGCAACTATCACTTTACCTGTCTTCGTGCTGGAATTATTGTAGGTTCAGGAAGTGCATCTTTTGAAATCATGAGAGATTTGGTAGAGAAACTCCCTGTAATGATAGCACCCAAGTGGTTACAAACTCAGTGTCAACCCATCGGTATTGCAGATGTGTTGAAATTTTTAACAGGTGTTCTTTTGAACGAGAAAACATACGATCAAGATTTTGATATCGGTTGTGGTGATGTATTAACCTACCGAGAAATGCTGCTTCAGTTAGCTGCGGTAAGAAATTTGAATCGTAGTATTTGGACAGTACCCGTAATGACTCCAAAACTATCATCGTACTGGTTATACTTTGTAACATCAACTTCCTATAGGTTAGCTATTTCATTGGTAGATTCAATGAAGGTAGAAGTAGTTTGTAGAGATAGTCGCATTAATAATTTATTAGGTATTCAACCTATTCCATATCGAGAAGCATTGGTGAGAGCTTTTGCAAAAATCCAAAATAACGCCATTGTATCAAGTTGGAAAGATTCGTATTCAAGTAGTGGAATGAATATAAATATCTCTGATTTTATTGTTGTTCCAAAGTTTGGATGCTTTCAAGATCAGAGAAAGCATAACATTAAGAGTGAGAAACAAAGCATTGATAAAGTTTGGAGAATTGGTGGTGGAAATGGGTGGTATTATGGAAATTGGTTATGGCGGTTACGAGGATTTTTAGATAAGTTGGTAGGAGGAGTTGGCCTTCGCAGAGGAAGAACAAGTCCTACCGAAATTGCTCCTGGTGATGCGCTAGATTTTTGGCGTGTTTTGTATGCAAACAAAGAAGAAGGAAGACTGCTGTTATTTGCTGAAATGAAACTACCAGGTGAGGCTTGGTTAGAGTTTAAAATAGAGAATAATCAATTGATTCAAACCGCTACTTTTCGCCCTCTAGGACTAGCAGGTAGATTGTATTGGTATGCTGTTTTGCCTTTTCATGGATTTATTTTCGGTGGCATGATTCGAGAGTTGGCACTTGCGGATTAAAAAGAGCCGATGCAGAAGCACCGGCCAACAAAAGATCATTTCTTTGATTCAAATTCATTGAATAATTGGTAATGTTTAAAGTGCATGGTTGTTTCATCAACGGTGCTAAATGCCTTTAAACACCTTTCAGAATGTTCAATTTTTTCGGCAGCAGTATGAGCAGCAGCCAAATCAGTCCAGAGAACAACATCAATTAACTGATCATCTTCCGAAGCACCTGTTTTCCTAGATATAAAACCAGGTTGATTCTCTACAAAGTCATTCAGATCTAATATGGCAGTTTTAGCTTCTTCAAGAGAAACTCCCTCTTTAGGTTTCCATAATACCAGTTCTACTACAGGGAGACTGTTGTCAGACTTTACTTCATTTGGTTGGTTACTACTTGCTGTCATCATGATTAGAATTATTGCGATTAAAAATTTCATGATGCAAGAGTAGAAGTGGGCGGTGACAACCCTATGTCAGCTAGTGAATGAGACTCGCAAAATAATCGAAAAGGCTAAAATCACTCTGAACTTTAAATGTCTCATTTGTAGCGTGTACGGCTAGAATTCGATCTAATCGAAATTCCCTTAAATCATTTCTGAGCCGGCAATTTGCAACCACAATCCATGCGTTATTAGAAAAGTAAACAGCTAAAGGTTCAATATCTCTATCCGTATATTCGCTTTTGTAGCCAGATTGGTAGCTCAAATTAATTACATGTCCGTTGATCATTGCCGTCTGAATAGTTGACAGCCATGTACTTTTGGGAGTATTACCTTTTGAATTGGTTGAGATTCGATTTTCTAACAATTCAATATTGTCTTTCTGTACCGATTTTAAGACCGATTTAATCTTAGCAAGCATTGATTCAAAATCATGCTGAACAGAGCTGTCCCCTTGGTTTTTGATGAACTGTTCTGATATAATTAGAGAGTTAGCCTCTTGTTCGGTTAATGAGATAGGAGGTAAATGATATCCTTCTACAAGAGAATAGCCAACACCATTTTCAGAGCTTATTGGAACACCAGCTTCTTCTAACGTCCTAATATCTCTATAAATGGTTCTCACACTTACTCCAAAATGCTTGGCTAGCTCTAAAGAGGTAGTGATCTTCTTTGTTTGTAGACGAATTAAGATAGATGTAATACGAGTTAATCTGTTCATATTTAAAATACGAGTGGATTCAAAAATAGGAGTTCAGTTAACTCAAACATCAAGCTGATTCAAATCATGATTTAGCTCAAATAAATCAAGTTCTTTGCACCATGATTTGGGAAAAACTATCAAAGGAGGCGATCAATAATCGAGTATTTGAAGCTGTTAAAGGCAACAAGAGTTATGATTCTGACAATATTCTTGGAATTCCAGGAACATACTTAGATACTGAGCAATTTTATAGAGATGCAGACTTCTTATCAAATGCCCCATACTTAACTACACTCATCAATAATCCTAATCATATTGGATGTCATACTTTAACAGATGATGGTTCTGAAGATTTATTCAGGGGAACGCAAAAAATAGAGATAGAGTTGATCAGAATGGTTTCAGAAGATATTCTGAAAGCAGATGAGAAAAGCATAGATGGATACATTGCTCCAGGAGGCACTGAAGCAAATATTCAGGCAATGTGGATTTATAGAAATTACTACATGCAAGAGTTTGGAGCAAGCCATGATGAAATTGCTGTAGTTTTTAGTTCCGATAGTCACTATAGTATGCATAAAGGAGCAAACTTGCTGAATATCCATGCATTAGAGATTGACGTTAATTTTGATACGAGGCAAATCAACAGAGTTTCTCTTCAACATCAACTCAATAGAGCCAAAGAGCAGGGGATTAAGTATTTTATGTTGATTCAAAATATGAGTACAACCATGTTTGGATCAGTAGATGAAATTGCTGAAAACCATGCTGTATTTGAAGAGCTTTCATTACCAGTTAAAATTCATTTAGATGGAGCTTTTGGAGGGTTTATTTATCCTTTTTCTCATGCTGAGAATCAACATAATTTTGCCAACCCTCTAGTGAATTCCATCACGCTAGATGCTCATAAAATGCTGATGGCTCCTTATGGAACAGGTATGTTCTTAATTCGTAAAGGTTGGATGCACTACAGCACTACCAAAGAAGCGCAATATGTACAGGGGCTCGATTTTACTATCTGTGGAAGTAGAAGTGGAGCTAATGCAATTGCCATTTGGATGATTTTGCAAACCCATGGTCCACAAGGCTGGAAGCAAAAAATGAAAGATTTGATAGATCTAGCAGATTGGTTTTGTGCAGAATTAGATCAACGTGGTATAGAATACTTCCGTAACCCATATATGAACATAGTTACCATGAAAGCCAATGGGCTAGATGATGAGGTATGTAAATCATATCGTTTAGTAGCCGATGATTATACAGGTAAACCTAGTTGGTGGAAAGTGGTTGTTATGCCACACGTTAAGAAAAACAGTTTAATGGCATTCTTGAAAGATATCAGCTAACCGTTTAGATCGCCAAGTTGTCTTGTGTTACATTTGGTCACAACAATCAGTTAGATTATGAATTTGATCAAATGGGTTACATTAGCCTGTGTAGGAGCCTTTTCATTTAAACCTGTTCAAGCGCAGTCTTTTACGCTTGATCAGCAAATTGGATATGAAGGAGCAGCTCAAATTGCAAATACCATAGGCATATACAATGATTCTAACATTGCTGCTTACATTAATGTGGTGGGTGAGCGTTTGGTAAAATACCTTGGAGAACAACCTTTCGATTACCACTTCTATGTGTTAGATATGGCAGAACCAAACGCTTTTGCACTGCCAGGTGGATATGTTTATGTGTCAAGAGGAATATTAGCGTTGGCTAATTCTGAAGATGAATTAGCAGGGGTAATTTCTCATGAAATCATGCACGTACACAAGCGACATGGAATTCAACAAGCAAAGAGTAGCATTTTGCCAGGACTAATTCAGTTACCTGGAGCGGTTGTAGGTACAGTTATTAATGAAGAGTTAGGTCAAATTATTAATGCTCCAGCAACATTGAGTTCTGGTTTGCTCTTATCAAAATATAGTCGTTCTCATGAAACGGAAGCTGATGAGTTAGGAGCTGAATTAATGGCTGCTGCTGGATATGACCCTGCTGCGTTGCCGCGTATTTTAAGTCACTTGCATGAAGAGGTAGAGGCTATAACAGGAGAAGAGGAGTCGTTCTCGTATTTTGATTCACATCCCTTTACTCCAAATCGAGTAAGCAATCTGGAAAAAAGAATTAAAAGCGGTAAAGTGAAAGCTCCAGAAGAGGACAAATCGTTCATTCAGTCTTCAGATTATAAAAACCTACTTGCTCAACTGCCTTTAGATCAAAATCCGTTTGCTGGTATCTTCCTAGGGAATGAATTCGTTCATCCAGATCTTGATTTTTACATGAAGATGCCTGCGGGTTGGCAACGCATGAACAAACCAATTGCATTGGTAGCAGCCGACACAAATGGAGAAGCGCAGATGGCAATTCAGGCCATTCCAGATACGTTGAGTCCTGCAGAATACGGAAGAAGAGCAAAGAAAATGTTATGGGAAAATCGTTCACTCAAAGCAGATCAATCTCAACTCGTAACATTAGATGGTCAACCAGGTTATTTGTTGAAATACGCTGAGTCTACCGAAATGGGAGAGGTAGTTGCCTATGCATTTTGGTGGCAATCTCCCAAAAAGACGATTATTCGTACCATTGGAATAGGTATGAAGTCCCAAGATGAGGTAATTTGGAATACGCTTCAATCCATTGGTACTATTCCAGATTCTGTAGAAGTAAGTTACACCGTTTTAGAAATAGAAGAAGCTCAGTCTGGAGAGCAAATATCTGATATTGTTGAGCGTAGAAAAGATAATGTGCTGAGCATGAGTGTACTTTCTGCGATTAATGGCCAACCATTTGATCACGTTTATGACAAAGGAAGCTTAGTGAAGCTCGGAGTAACAAAGAAGATTCACTTCTAAGACCTTCTTCCTGCTGTTAACCTTTTGTATATTCGGCTCCATTCAAACAAAGGCTATGACAGGTAAAACTCTAATTACAGCCATTGCATTTACGTGTGGTGTAGGCGCAATTCATGCACAAGAAATTACTTTAGAAGACATATGGATGAATGGTAAATACCGTTCAGAATATGTTTACGGGTTACGATCAATGAACGATGGAGAACACTACACATCGTTGGCGTACAGCAAGAAAGGAACAGCCATTCTAAAGAAAAGCTATGCGGATGAAACGCAAATAGATACGTTGTTAGCTTCCTCTTGGTTAAAAGACCCAATAGTGTTCGAAGACTATGCATTTAGCAATGATGAAAAGCAATTATTGTTAAAGACAGAGGTAGAGCCAATCTATCGTCATAGTACAAGAGAAAATACTTATATCTATAACCTCGAATCAAAATCATTAGAACAGGTTAAGGCTAATGGTAAACAGAGATACGCAACATTTAATCCTGCAGGAGATAAATTAGCCTTTGTGAGCGAAAACAACTTATTCGTAAATGATTTGAATACTGGCAAAACCATCCAGATTACTAAAGATGGTGAATTCAATAAAATCATTAATGGTGCTACAGATTGGGTATACGAAGAAGAATTTGCCATTGCGAAAGGATTTTTCTGGTCTCCATCGGGTCGTTATATTGCATTTCTGAGATTTGATGAGTCGTTAGTACCAGAATTCAATATGCCAGTTTATGGAGGGCAATTATACCCTCAAGATTATAAGTTTAAGTATCCAAAAGCAGGCGAAGTTAATTCCAGAGTTGCCCTAATGGTATATGATTTAGAGAGCAATAATGTGTTAGATGCTGCACAAACTTCAGGTGATGTAGAATATATCCCTCGAATCAAATGGGTAAGCGAAAGTCAAGTGGCATTTCAATCACTAAACCGTTTACAGAATCACTTAGATATAAACATTTTCAATGCAGAAAATGGACGTATCAGAACAGTGTATACAGAAGATTCAGAAACGTATATCGAGGTGATTGATGGATGGGAATTGGTTAAGAACAAGCTTTTTATCACCAGTGAATCTAGTGGTTATAACCATGTATATTCCGTGAATGTGGAATCTGGAGATAAAAAATCAGTTACATCTGGAAACTTTGATGTAACCGATTTTTATGGAACGGATGGAAAGAAATATGTGTATTTCCAAAGTGCAGAAGAATCTCCAATGAAGCGTTCTATCTACCGAATAGATTTCAACGGAAAAGGAAAAACAAAACTCACCAAAGAAGAAGGATGGAATGATGCTGAATTTTCTTCGGGAATGAAGTATTTCATTAATGGGTATTCCAATGCAAATGATCCTGGAAATTACACCCTATACGATTCAAAGGGAAGTGAGATTAGAGTACTGCGCACAAATGATAGGCTTAGAACAGAATTGAAGGGTGTAGCCATGAATGAGAAAACATTTATGACAATTCCAGCTAACGGATTCGATTTAAATGCATGGATGATTAAGCCTTCAAATTTTGATGCTAATAAAACGTATCCTGTGTTAATAGCTATTTATGGAGGTCCAGGATCACAGGAGGTTACAGATCAGTGGGGAGGAGCTAACCATATGTGGCATCAACTATTGGCCAATAAAGGATATATAGTGGTTTCTGTTGATAATCGTGGTACAGGTGCCAGAGGTACAGAATTCAAAAAAATGACCTACCAAAACCTAGGTGCACTTGAATTAGAAGATTATACAGCAACGGCAGAGTATCTTGGAAATCAATCATACATTGATTCAGAAAGAATTGGAATTTGGGGATGGAGTTACGGAGGGTATATGTCTTCGTTAGCCGCAACAAAAGAATCAAGAGCGTTTAAAGCAGCAATTGCTGTTGCACCTGTTACAACATGGAGATTTTATGATAACATCTATACTGAACGCTACAATGGTATTCCTCAAGATAATCCAGCGGGGTACGATCAAAATTCACCTATCAACTTTGCACATGAGTTGAATAGCAATTATTTGCTGATTCATGGAACAGCAGATGATAATGTACACTTTCAAAATGCGGTAGAAATGGTAAATGCCTTGGTAAAAGCTGGTAAACAGTTTGATTCGTTCTACTACCCAGACAGAAATCATGGGATTTATGGCGGTAATACACGCCTTCACATCTTTCAATTAATGACAGATTGGTTAGAAGAGAATTTATAACTGAGCTAAATTTCTATCTTCGGCAATCACAAACTTTTTTAGATAAACCAAACTTCACATGAGTACAACAAAACAATCTCACCCACCAGGCTTGTATACCCTGTTCTTTACAGAGATGTGGGAGCGCTTTAGCTATTATGGAATGCGCGCCTTATTGGTGTTATACCTAACATCAACTTACATGGATGGCGGTTTTGGTCTTGACAGACCAGATGCACTTGAAATTTATGCCATGTTTACAGGGCTAGTTTACTTAACACCAATTTTAGGTGGGTTATTAGCTGATAAAATCTTAGGACAACGAAAAGCGATTTACATTGGAGGGGTGCTAATGGCACTTGGTCAGTTTGGTTTAGCAGCATCCATTGGTAATGATGGGGCAGAAAGTCGTGAGATGCTTTTGAACATAGGTTTAGGATTGCTCATCATGGGTAATGGTTTCTTTAAGCCTAACATTTCTACAATTGTAGGTGCTTTATACGAAGCAAATGATCCTCGCAAAGATTCTGCATTTACCATATTCTATATGGGAATTAACCTTGGAGCATTTTTATCACCATTGATTTGTGGAACGTTAGGAGAAAAAATTGGTTGGCAATATGGTTTTGGTGCTGCTGGTTTAGGTATGCTTATAGGAATCATTTTGTTCTATTTTAGAAGCAGCACGTTGGGAGAAAATGGATACCCTCCAGGACGAACAGGTGAAAACTTAAAACTTATTGCTAAAGATTGGATAGAAGTTTTAGGCTACACAGTTGTAAATATAGTTGGTGTAGTGGGCTTTTTGTTCTTGTGGTCAAGTATCAGTGAGTCTGTTCAGAGTACCGTTATCTCGGTAGCAATCATTCTAGGAGTCCTTGGTCTTTCATGGACAATTTTCAAGAATACAGAAGGAAAAGATCAATGGAGTAGAGTAGGTGTAATATTGATACTTGCATTCTTTAATATCTTCTTCTGGAGTGGATTTGAACAAGCTGGAGGTACTTTTAACTTGTTTGCTGCAGATAATACGGATCGTATGATGTTTGGGTGGGAGATTCCGGCATCATATTTCCAAAGCATTAATGCAATTGCAATATTTGCGTTTGCGCCTGTGTTCTCTATGTTATGGTTATCGTTAGATAAAGTAGGTAAGAACCCTAGAACTCCAGTTAAGTTTGCTTTAGGTTTAATGCTGCTTGGATTAGGATTCGTAGTGATGGGACTTGCTAGTGCTGCGGCAGGCGATGGAGAAATGGTTAGTCCTTTATGGTTAGTATCGGTTTATGTTCTTCATACATTTGGTGAATTGTGTTTGTCTCCAATTGGTTTGAGTATGATTACCAAATTGGCTCCACCTAAAATCGTATCTGTTATGATGGGGTTATGGTTCGCATTCATGGCTTTGGCAAATTATTTAGCAGGTGTTTTAGAAAATATCTTACACACTCTTTTGCCAGATATGCACTTGTTCACTTTCTTAACTATTACCAGCTTCACTGGTGGTATTTTGGTGCTAGCATTGTCACCATTGTTAAACAAGATGATGAAAGGTATCCATTAAGACATATGTTTATCGCTTAACAAGCATTTAAGAAAAAGGCTGGACGCGTTCCAGCCTTTTTTCGTTTTAAGTGGTACATTCGATTCGTTATGAAAAAACTATTTAGCACATTCATGCTTTTTGGGGCACTATTGATAGTTACTCAAAGTATAGCTCAAGATAAAATCCATTGGATGACCATTGAAGAGGCTCAAGAAGCCGTTAAAAAAGAACCTAAGAAGATTCTTATTGATGTATACACTGACTGGTGTGGTCCGTGTAAAATGATGATGAAAAACACATTTACAAATCCTGGTATAGTAAGTTACATAAACAAGAATTATTATGCAGTAAAGTTCAATGCTGAGGGGCCAGATCCCGTTACATTTAAAGGCCATACGTTCCAAAATCAGAATTACGATCCAAACCGAAGAGGAAGAAATGGAACACATGATTTTACGAAAGGGATTGCACCAGTAAATGGTAAAATAGCCTATCCAACCATTGTTTATATGGATGAAGATTTGAATATCATTTCGCCTGTTCAAGGGTATTTGCAGCCACAACAAATTGAACCTCTTTTACACTTTGTTGTAGAAGATTTATATAAGACGGATAACTTTGAAGAGTATCAGAAAACATTTCAATCTGAATTATGAAAAATCTAGTTCTACTTTTTGTACTTGTTAGTGTGTCGTCACTTGTAAAAGCTCAAGCTGCTATAGAATGGCTTACTTGGAATGAAGCTGTTGAACGCCAGCAACAAGAGCCAAGAAAGATTTTTATTGATGTATATACAGATTGGTGTGGTTGGTGTAAAAAGATGGATGCTTCTACGTTT
>DIYR01000153.1 GCA_002429085.1 Flavobacteriales bacterium UBA6049 | reverse complement strand
ATTATCCAGATTGGTATTGGCATAATAATCAGCCACAAATACTTTGGGCTGCGTATATAGATATACCTCGCGTTCTATACCACTCATGCGCAACATATCCTGGCTTTCCAGATAACTGGCATCCGACCAGCGGAAAAGTTGCAGGGCAATGAGGTTTTTTCCTGCTTTCAGTAATGGAGTAATATTGAATTCGGCTGGTGTTTTACTGCCTTGCGAGTAGCCCGCATATTCGCCATTGACATACACATACATGGCTGATTTGGCTCCTGCAAAATGTAGAATCACATCTTCTGATAAAAATGCTTCTGTGAGTTCTATAGTCTTTCGATAAGTTCCCACAGGGTTGTAATCAGCAGGCGCATCAGGCCATGTGGTGGTAAAGGGATAACGTTCGTCCAGATAAATCGGATGTCCGTAGCCTTCTACTTCCCAATTGGCTGGTACAGGTATGGTTTTCCATTCGGAATCGTCAAAGCCTGTGTGCTGAAAGGTTGTAGGCCGTTGTTTCGGATCTTTGACCCAATTGAATTTCCAATCGCCATTAAGGCTCAAAAAACGTTGTGAGTTTTCTTTTTCGGAGATTTGAGCAGATTCAAAGCCAAAATAAGTCGCTCTGGGCGGCAATTTATTTTCCTCAAAAATTTGATGGTTAAAATGATTCTTTTGCTCTGCAACTTGTTGCAATGGAGCTTTCTGACAGCTTACCAACCAACAACCAAGAGCAATCATATATACTAGTTTCAATTTCATTCGTGTACCTGTACTAATCGTTTTTCATAGACTCTTTGACCTTTATTTTTTCGAGTAAACACATTACTCATGGTTATTTGTGTATTTCACAATGATGGCATTCCGCAAGTCAAGGAACATTTTTGTGACCTCCTGCATTTTCTTATTGCTGTACTCGGTAAGGTACTGTTGAGCTTGTTCGGGATTTCTTGCATGAAGTTCCTCAGCCTTCTTTTCTACTGCTTGTTGCTCCTTGAACAAGGCTGTCTCCCACGGATCACGAACGGCTTGTACATCTTTTGAGATCTTCTGGAATTTCAGGTTCGCCACGTTGTCTACAAAGTCAATAGCCCAACGTGCAGAGGCTTCATTGTACTCTTCTGGATTGTACGTTTTGTAGCTTGCATCAACGGAAAGATTACCCGTATAAATAGGCACGTATGGACTGAAATAAGGGTTATCGAGGTACACCCAATACACTCCACCAATTTCGTTGGGCAACCAGTCGCGGAGCTGCAATACCATTCCATAATAACCGCGATGACGCGCTACTGGTCTACGATAGGTCAATTTCATCAGCTTACGCGTATCGCTGTCGGGAAAGGGTGTAGCCAACGGACTTTTTTCATAACCACCTTTACCATTAGTTACCAACCATTGCGGTCCTGAGGTCATGTCGTAAATGGTTCCCTCAAAGGTGGATCGCTGAAACGCCATCACATCCTGTACGCTGATCTTTTTCTCAGGTTGAACCGAAAATGGATAGATAGAAATCGGCTCTACCGTTTGAACATATTGGTTCATCCCTTTGTAAGGATCATCCTTAATAAAACGATCGGGCCACTCGGCATAATTGGGTGCAAAGGTTTGGTGAAACAACCAAAACCGTCCTGTCGCCCATTCTCTGGGGATTGGCGCATAAGCCTCTTGCCAAATAAATGGCTTCCCCGATTTTGGATTGTACCATCCTCTATCAATCGCTTCTTGTTTGTAGTTTTTCGATACTATGAAATTGTCTTTGTCTTTGGCATCTATTTCTTTGATAATGCTCCAATTCGGAATCATGGTAGCCTGATCTTCAGGCAGTCTTTGCGCAGCCCAAATGGCACCGGGTTTGCCACTTTCTGGACTCCAACCGGGTCCCACTCCAAAAACCTCAAAAACCCAAATTTCTTTGGTGTCAGCAATTACTAACGATTCTGAGCCATCACCACTCGAAGGCAAAAAACCATATTGGGTCATCAAATCACCTATAAAACGTGCTGCTTCACGGGCGGTTTTGTAGCGTTGCAAGGCAAAAATCTGGGCTTGCTCAATGGTCATGATCTGTTGACCATTTTCACGGGTACAAATCAACTCTTTGCGCTGCGAAGTAGTACTTTCTCCAAAACCCAACTGGTGTTCATTAACATGTGAGTATGCCGATTGAAAATACTTATAGGTACTGGCTACCTGAGGTATATAACCCAATACAATCCCATCATCGTTCAAAGGTCGATTCGCATCTTGAATCCCCCAATATACGGGTGCTTTTGCTCCGGCTTCAAAAGTTTGAGCAGGCACCACAAAAATGCGCGAATCGGGACCGGCATCGGTATGTGAGATAATGTTGGAACCATCGGCCGAAGCCTTTTTGCCTACTGCAATCACCGTACAGGCATTCACCGAAAATTGAATCCCAACGATGAATAGTATTAGTATTGAAAGTGTTTCTCTAAGCATCCTCATCTTGTTTGAATTATCTGAATATAAAACCGTCTTTTAATGGGTCGGCAGGGTCGAAATAAAATTCATTCTGTCCTGTGATGTACGCCATTCCGGTGACTTCCGGCACAACTGCCTGATGCGGTCCGAAAGTGGTTGTTTCTACTACTTCTACATCCATAGTAGTCCCCAGAATGCTTTCAATGGTAACTTTTTCTCCTGCCTTGAGTTCACCCCTGCTATAGTGCAAAGCAGCTCGTGCGCTTACGCCCGTACCTGTTGGAGATCGGTCTACTTCACCTTCGGCAAAAATGCAGACGTTGCGACTGTGGTGTTTCGGATCAACCGCCTTACCCGTAAAAATTGTTCCGTACAAAAAACTTAGATCTTCCTCAAATGGATGTGTAATGGCATGTGCTTCCATCACCGCATTTTTGATTCTTCTACCATAATCAATCAGCCTGTTGTAGTCCGATTCATCCAAAGTAAGTCCCAGCGGTTCGGCTTCGCAAAAAGCGTAAAATGCTCCTCCATAGGACACATCAAATTTTACGGTTCCAAGTCCCGGAACATCAATCTGCTGGTCTTTGAGGTATAGAAAAGAGGGGACGTTTCTGAACGATACGCTTTGCACAATCCCATTTTCGCGGAAGGCTTTGGCATAAATCTTACCCGAAGGCGCATTAATGATCAGTTCGGGTTTATCACCTTCTTTGGAGATCATCCCCGTATCCAACACCAACTTGGTGAGTGCGATAATGGCGTGACCACACATGCTACTGTAGCCTTCATTGTGTAGAAAAAAGGTTCCAAAATCAGCATCTTCGGTTGTAGGTTCTGTAATGATGGCTCCATACATATCCGCATGTCCACGCGGCTCAAACATGGTACCTGTTCGGATATAATCGAAATTGTTTTTGAAGAATTTTTGCTTTTCCAGTATTGTAGCTCCTTCTATTTTGGGTAGACCATCCGTATATACGCGTAGCGGTTCGCCTCCGGTATGCAAGTCGATGGTTTTGATGCACATCCAATCGGATGGTGGCTGCCACTTCCAGTCTTTCAATATCTTGTTCATGTCACACTTTTATTTCGGTTCCCAATTTTTTATTTATGGCCATTTTATAAATCAACTCGCCTACGGTAAGATCAAATAAGGCCATACCAACAGATTTAAAATATTGGCTCTGCGTCTCTGTTTTACTGACCTTACCTGTAATCAGATCGGCAAACGGGACAACATCTGTTTCCTGGATCAATCCTGACTCCAAAGGGATTTTAATGTCTCCACATTCTTTTTTGGCCAATGGGGTATCCACATATACCTTATCTATATTTTCTAACAAAGTGGTCGGCATTTCGCACATGGTGGGCTGATAAGAGCCAATGCCGATGAAGGTTTTGTTGTGCAGTTGTTCTGCGTTCAAATTGAAAACTGGTTCGTAAGAGGTGGTTGCAGTAATAATTACATCCGAATCTAAAACCAGTTGATTCGCATCAGCCATCAATTCAATATCTATGTCGAGTTGATTCTTCAAACTTGCTTTCATCCGTTCGGCCGAAGCCTGATTCCTTCCGCAGATCAATAATTTCTTAAACGAACGCTGTGTACTTACAATCAATGCCTGATG
>DIYR01000011.1 GCA_002429085.1 Flavobacteriales bacterium UBA6049 | reverse complement strand
AAGAGAGAAAAAAATGGACTAAAATCCCACACTAGACTACAACAGTGTCTTTTTTTATGCTCTGTTGTAATAATGTGCAAGATACCTTCGCAGGTTATGTATGCTAAGTTGTAAGCCGTGTCACTTCGAGTGCCAGGCAAAGCTTGGTGTATCGAGAAGTAGATAAGGCGTGATCTCTCCTTTATTCTCGATACAGATCAACTTGTTGATCTACTCGAATTGACAGGAGAAATACTAAATCCCATATCTGCTTACAACATCGTTTTGTGTCTCCTCTTATTTGTAACGTTTAACGAAACAAGTAGCTGGTGCGCAGCAATCACCTCTGAATTAACTTGACTTTTTTAACCGCCTATTGTTTGTTCTTAAAGGTGCGCTTTTCTTACGCTACGCTCTAGTTGCTTCTTTTTTGCGTCAAGACAAAAAGAATAGAACATAAAAGCAGTACTAAAATCCTACACTATTTACAGTAAGAGCTTTATCCTTTGGCTCTGCTCAGGGTTTGTTTTTATTCGAGTTCGGATGTTGAGCTTGTCGAAACGTACCTGAACGAGCGAAGCCAAATCATCTTCTCAACAGTTTTTATTGAGAAAGATGACTGAACAGATTATGGGTGGTTCCAACTCTAAGTGGTGCTGAAAGAAACGGCTTTTCTAAGCTATTGTTAGTTGTTTCTAAAAATCGCATAAAAAGCAATATTTATGCGTTAAAAGCAATTTAATTCACTACATTTACACAACTAATCAAACATAACTCCATGAAAACAAACTACTTGTTGTCGTTTCTAACAATTCTGTTTAGCATAACATACTCTCTACATGTATTTGCTCAATACGACACTGTTTATTGGAATTTATCGGATACCAGTACGGTGAAACTTACAGGAGATTGGGAGTATGGTACAACCAACAAAAGCTTCGATGGACTAATAAACTCAGCGCAAGTTGGAGTAGTCTCGAAACTTGATACAACCTATGGCGCAAATGATACCAGCAATTTTGAATTGCTATACGTTGTAGAAAAAGATTTTGCAGGCTCAATTATAAGTACGGGAGGACTATATCCATCTGATATTCATTTTCAACTTGATTATACCGCTGATTTAGATTCTTTGGATACACTAAGAATCCAAGCACGGGTAAAGCAGGGAGATTGGTTTGATTTACTAGACTATGCAATAAATATGTTTGGAGGTCCATTTAATGGAATCACTTTTAGCCCTGACCATGTACCATCAGAACCTATAGAAATTGTATTTCCAAACCAAAACAATGCCGTAATGGTTTTTGCAGAAATTGGAGTTTTTTTTGCTGAGGCAGGTTATAGACACTTTCACAATAACCCAGATTCAGCCATTCAAGAGGGAGATTCCATTTACTTTAGAATGTCTTTAGAGTCAGATACAATTACCCCCAATAAAGACGGGGTTTTAGTAAGATCTGTAGGATTAACGGGGTACGTCCCTCCACCTATTGGTATAGAAATGATCACTGAAAGTCATTTAGCCGTGTATCCTAACCCTACTCAAGGCGAACTGATCGTAACTTTAGAAGAAGAGCAAGAACTACTGCTACACAGCCTAGATGGCCGCATACTAAAACACTATAACGGCACTATAGGCGAAAACCGCATCAACCTCTCAAACCTAGCAAGCGGAGTATATTGGCTCAAAGCCAATACGAGCTATGCTAAAATCTTAAAACACTGAATTCATCAATAACCTAAAGTTGATAATAGTCACATCTAAGTAACCACAATATCCAATACATTTACACAACTAATCAAACACAACTCTATGAAAAAGAGCTACTTATTTCCGTTGCTAGCAAGCCTACTTAGTATTATTTACTCCTTGCAAATACATGCTCAGAGAGATACTACGATAGTAGATTTTTCAGATTCCAGCGTAGTACAACTAACAGGCGATTGGGAATATGGATCATCTAATAAAACATACGGAGGAGGGGTAGACTCTGGCTTAGTTGGAGTCCAAACTAAGAAAGACAGCGTATTCTACTCCGCAAACGATACATCTTATTTTGTTTGGAGCTTAGAAGTGGATGAAGGGTTTCTAACACATTTTTATTACCCCGCGGGAGACACAGAAAATGACCTTTCCGTTGCATTTTATTTTGATTTATCGATAACGGATTCTGTAGCTATTGAACTCAGTGCTGATAGTGTAAACTGGTTCAATCCTGTAGCCTCAATATTTGATGAAAATACATTCACAGGCACAGGGTACAAATATTTAAAGATTGAGGGATACCAAGGTTCTTTTAGTTTCTATGGGTATGATAGTGCCGACTTTGCACTAGGAGATAAAATTTATGGAAGAGTAGTTTTATATAGTAGTAATGACTTGCCCAAAAAAGAAGGGGTATTTATTAGAAGCATTGTAAGGACAAGTTATTCTGGGGAAATTCCCTACTGGAGTGTAAACGAACTTTCAGAACAGTATTTGAAAATATACCCTAACCCTACTCAAGGCGAACTGATCGTAACTTTAGAAGAAGAGCAAGAACTACTGCTACACAGCCTAGATGGCCGCATACTAAAACACTATAACGGCACTATAGGCGAAAACCG
>DIYR01000037.1 GCA_002429085.1 Flavobacteriales bacterium UBA6049 | reverse complement strand
GTGACGGTTAATGGCAGCAAAAATGAATTCGATACCTAAACCTACTCCGTATGAAACAACTACCAGAGGAAGAACTTTGATCAACCCAAAGATTACCTTTTCCATAAACTCAGCATCTGGTTGCCCTAATGCTAAATAGTGCTGATGCCCTGTGTTCCAAACTCCAAAAAGAAGAGTTGGAATTAAAGCCATAATTACCATAAACATGGTACGCTTTAAATCAATAGAATCACGCACGTGCGTTCCTCTATGAGTTACGTGTCCAGGAACGAACATGAAGGTATACATACCGTCCCACATCCAATAAGCCAATGGGAACTTCGCATTCTCATCTGGCTTAATGCCTTGCATAAACTTTTCCAGTGCTTTCACGTCTCTATCCTCTTTTTTATCCTAATTCAGCTTTTGCCATATCTAGCCCACCGCGCACAATTTGCTGTAGCTCCATTTTAGAAGTACATACAAACTCACACAATGCAAAATCTTCTGGAGCAACCTCATAAATTCCAAGATTCTCCATCTGCTCGATATCCTTAGTGATGATTGATTTAATTAAATATTGAGGTAGGATGTCCATCGGGAATACTTGCTCGTATTGCCCAGTAACAACAAATGCACGTTCCTCTCCATTCATACTAGTATTCAAATCATATTTCTTACTTGGAGTTAACCAACTGAAATATGATTTAGACATGCTCAACTTACCAAAGTTCGGAGCAATCCAGCCAAATGCCTGAGGCTCTCTACCTTCAGGAATTACAGTGATAGTATTGTCGTAGCTACCTAAGTAACCTTCAACATCTACTTGTTCACCTGTAAGAACAGTTCCTGAAATATAACGTGCTTCGCTAGAAGTATTAATGTTATTTTCTACTACTGATTTAATAGATGCACCAATAACTGTTTTGTAGTAACGTGGTTTTTCCACCATAGAACCAGCCAATGCCACCAAAATGGATGCATCATACTTTCCTTCACGCATGAATTTACCAATCATCGCTACTCGCTGCGCTTCAACAGTCCAAACAACTTCTCCTTTATTGATAGGATCAAGTTTGTTTATTTGAACACCAACCAAACCACTTGGATGCATACCACCAAATGTGTTTACCTGAGCGTTTTTAACACCAGTAAAAACAGATGATGTTGTTCTTGCTTGGTGAACATTCACATGAACTTTACCTGAAGTCAATTTTGCTAAAACATCAATACCTGCTTGAAAATCTGCTTCTCTTCCGTGTAATACGAAATCTAAATCCGCAGATAATGGCTCAGAATTAAATGCTGAAACTACGATTGCTTTAGGTGTTTGTGATGGATCTGCTACGACATCGTATGGACGTTGCTTAACGAAAGCCCATAAACCAGCATCGCACAAAGAAGCTTTTAGTTCTTCCGCATTTCCAGATTTCACCGATAAATCAGCGTATTTAGTATCTGCATCCGCAAGAATACGTACCTCTAGAATTTTGCGTTTCGCTCCTCGAACGATTTCAGCGATTTCACCGCTTACTGGTGATGCAAATTTCACCTCTGGACTTTCCTTTGAGTAAAAGATAGTATCACCAGCTTTTACCTCATCGCCTTCCTTAACGGTAAGCTTCGGAATAACACCGTGAAAATCGGTTGGTTTAATTGCAATTGTTTTTGGAAGTGTTGAATTTCCGATAACCTTATCGGCAACTCCCTCTAAATTGATGTCTAGACCCTTACTGATCTTAATGACGTTAGACATAGCGCTATTGTTGATATATTCGCCTAATTGGATGCGCAAAAATAAAAATTATACTTACCTACCAAAGGAAAGGTAAATAGCGTGAAACTTTTTTATCCACAGCTCGTTTTGACTTCCTTTGTCATATGCAGAAACAAGTAATCGAACACAAAGTTTTTAGAGTCCTGTTTTTCGTTTTTTCGCTTGCTATCGTTCTCGTATCGGCACCCATTCAAGCTCAAGAAATCACGTATGACAACAGAGTATTTGATTCAAATTTGCAATCAGTTCAACTATTTAGATTGGGATGGTCTAATTCGTATCCCATCATAGAACTGGGAGATTCTGATCAAAAACTCCAATTAAGTTTCGATGACTTTACTGGTGAAGCACGCGATTTTTCCTATTCCTTTATTCACTGTGATGCCAACTGGAAAAGGAGCGATTTAAACATTTTGGAATATCAAATGGGACCAGATTACGATCTGCTACGCGATATGGTTTTCTCACGAGGCTCGCGTACTCGCTTTGTCCATTATGATTTATTCTTTCCAAACAATCAAATTGAGTTAACCTTATCTGGTAACTACATCATTCAAGTAACCGATAATGAAACAGGTGAGGTGGTTTTAACTCGCCAATTTTATGTAGTTGAACAAGAAGTAACTATTGTTCCGAAAATTAAACGAGCAACTCAAGCCCGTTATCGTTTTACTCATCACGAAGTTGATTTTGATATCATGTCTGGTAATTACACCATTACCAATCCATATGAGGATCTTCAGGTTCATCTTTTTCAAAATCAACGAACGGATAATGCTATCAAAGATTTGAAGCCGATGTTCATAAAGCAACATCAGTTAGTATACGACTACGATGATAAAAACCTGTTTCCCGGTGGAAATGAATTCAGATTCTTTGATATACGTGATTTAACCTACAGAGCTTTGGAAACTGAATTCACAGAGCTAGTTCGTGATACATTTAGAGTATACTTAACTCCTGATGAATTAAGGGGAACAAGACAATACATTGATTATGGTGATATCAATGGTCGTTATTTAATTCATCAAACAGACCCAAGAGACATCGCTTTAATTGATGCAGAATATGTTTGGGTACACTTTAGATTACCTTACCCTAGTCCATTAGTTGGTGCTAAACTTTATTTACTGGGCGAACTCACTCAATGGCGCTTCTCTCCTGAGTTTGAACTTACCTACCATCCTGGCTATAAAGGGTATGTTGGTAAAGTACTTGTTAAGCAAGGATACTACAACTATCATTACGCTATTGTAAACAACAATACCGGAGTTGGAGACATTACATTAATAGAAGGAAATCATTTCGAAACAGAAAATGAATATTTATTTCTTGCTTATCACCGAAAGATTGGAGAGATTTACGATCGGTTAATTGGTTTTCAAATAGCTAAATATCAAGATAAGTAACAAGTGGTATCAGCAAAAACAAGAGGAATTGTAGTTTCAGTAGAACAACGCTACCGAGAAGAGTACTCCAATGCTGAGCGTAACTTATATATCTTTAGTTATCACATTACAATAGAAAACACCACAGAGAACTCCATTCAACTTATTAGTAGGCACTGGTACATCGTAGACTCCCTTGGTACCAAACGCGAGGTAAAAGGAGAAGGTGTTGTCGGTGAACAACCCGTTATTGAGCCACATTCTTCCCATTCTTATGAAAGTGCTTGTGATTTGAGATCCGAGATGGGCGAAATGCACGGCACTTATTTAATGAAAGACCTAGTTACTGGTAGAAGTTTTAAGGTAAACATACCTTCTTTCCATATGGCTGTGCCGTATTTATTGAACTAAGCTCCACTTACATTTCTTTCATCACCGTTTACGGAAAGCCTCTTAAGCTTCAAAAAGACTTGCTCTACTTTAGATTTCGGTTAGATAGTTTCTTATTTAGATTTTTGCTCATTGGAGGGGTTAGTTCCAGACGGCTAACCCCTTTCTTTTTGGCCTAACATCACCCTTTTCAATACCCCACCCAATCTTTTCAATCAGCTTATTACCGTTTGTCACAACTCTGAACCGATAATCACAATTAAAAGTACTATGCATTGCAAAGTACCTTCTTTTATACATATCTTTGTCTTGCAAACAACATGGCATAGCCATATAAAACAGAAATAAGATGCAAGCTTTTATCACCCTATTTACTTCATTGATACTAATGACAACTGATGTTGAAGCCAAAGAGCCAAATCACGTTGCAGCCGCTTTAAGTCAAATGGACGGTGTCACTACCCTATCTTTTAGTAAAGAAATGATAGGTTCTATAGATACTGATTTTGACATCAACGATCACATTAAACATGTAGAGGGAGATTTTCACGAAATCAGGCTCAACATTTTGAATGATGAAACTCCAAATCTTGCTGAAAAGAAAGAAACCATATTAAAGGTTTTGAAGAAGCATTATAAAGAAGTTGAAATCGAGGAGGAAGAAGAAAGTAATGAAGTACTATTCTTCGTCCGCAATAAAGGAAAACATGTTGAAGAGGCACACCTTATGGTGTTGGATGATGAAGACAACTCATTCACCATTATCTCATTTATTGGAGATGTAATAGTAACAGAAAAAGAGGATTAGCATGAATGTAGAAAATGCCAAAGCACAAATGAGAAAGGGCGTGCTGGAATACTGCATTCTGTCATTACTTAAAGAACAAGAACTCTACCCTTCAGACATTATTGAGCGCTTAAAAGAAGCGAAACTAATAATTGTAGAAGGGACTCTCTACCCCTTGTTAACACGTTTGAAAAATGCAGGAGTTTTAAGTTACAGATGGCAAGAATCAACTAGTGGACCACCCAGAAAGTATTACAGCCTCACACAAGATGGCGAACAGTTTCTAGAAGAGTTACACGGTACATGGCAAACCCTAGAACGAGCAGTTCAACTTACACGTTCAACCGAAAATAGCCCAGCGAAATGAAAAAGACCCTTAACATAAATCTGTCTGGTTTAGCCTTCATCATAGATGAAGATGCTTACCAGTCGTTAAAAAATTATCTCGACACTCTAAGGAGACACTTCAATTATTCTGAAGGAAGTGAAGAGATTATGGACGACATAGAAGCTCGTATTGCCGAACTAATGCAAGAAAAGCTAGATGAAGCTAAGACGGTGATCAGCCTTCAAGATATTGAAGAGATTATTGCTCAGATGGGAAGTCCAGAAGATTACATGGAAGAAGACAGTTTTGCTGAAGAACCTAAGTATCAACACTCGTCTACAGGCTCTGGTAAAATGAAAAAACTATACCGAGACGAGGACAACGCTATTATAGGTGGTGTAGCGGCAGGTGTAGGACACTTCTTTGGGATTCAAGCTCTATGGATTAGGCTAGCTCTCATTTTGATTACCTTCATGCCGACCGGCACTGGAGTTATTATTTATATAATTCTATGGATCTTAACTCCCAAAGCGAAGACAACAGCCGAAAAGTTAGAAATGAAAGGTGAACCTGTC
>DIYR01000043.1 GCA_002429085.1 Flavobacteriales bacterium UBA6049 | reverse complement strand
ACAGGCATGTAGGCGTAACAAGTGGCTGGTGCGCAGCAATCACCTCTGAATTAACTTGACTTTTTTGCGTCAAGGCAAAAAGAGAAGAGAGAAAAAATAAACTAAAATCCCACACTATTCTAGAGTAGTGTCTTAATATAATACTAGTACATTGGGTTAATAAACTCATTCAGGAGATAACACTTGAGAGAAAGAGAATATTTATAGAGAGAATTTTCCCGCATTGATAAAAAGGAGGATGAACATACTGTATATATTTCATTATTGTATGTCGCAAGTATGCGCTAATGGCTCAATACCCCCTGCTCCTACGCGATTGTATCGCGTAGTAATTAAGCTACAAAGTAAACTCAAGTGCAAGAATTAGGCTAAATTGTATTGCATGAGCCGCCACTACAAATTCCACAATCCAAAAGGACTTTATTTTGTGAGCTTTGCAGAAGAACGAAACCCATATTATGGATAACCGTTCGCGCACAGCTGCAATACGAACAGGAAGCGCTTTTCCAGATGATATTGCCGGAAAGTATTATGTATTAGAAAGCCATTTAGGCAGTGACTTATTGCGCTTAAACACCTCTTGGGGTGGATCTGTAATTGATCGTGAGGAAACCGCTTTCCGGTTCGCGAAGACCGCTGAAAAGAAAGCAATAACTGAGCAATATTACCCATTTGGAGATAGCAGTTTACGCACCTTTACCAAAAAACGTTTCCGCTATGTTGGCAAAGAAGGGCGGAGAAAAATAGGTCTGGGAGATCTGTTTTTTTTGAACAAGCCAGCCTGTGCGTTGGCGAAAGTGGGCTCTATTACTATGGCGCGCGTTATTACGCTGCTTGGACTTGTAGGTTTATCTCTATTGATCCGTTGGCAAGTAAATTTGCGCAACTCTCACCTTACAGTAACCCTATCAATGATATTGATATAGACGGAGTACAAATCACAGGTAAAGAAGGGACTAACTACACAACTTAAACAACTCAAACGAAACTAGTGCGTCCGTTACCACAACTGGTTTCATTGTATCAGGAGATGATCTTGCCAAGAAAGCGGTTGAGAGTAGTAAATCCTCCAAATTCAAAGCATCTTTAACTGGTATCATGAGAGGCTTACTAGCATATCTTGTAATTGAACTATTTACAAGTTCCGATACTAGTCATTCAATTGAAACAGCTTATAAAGACTACTTCTTCTCGAAATTTCAAGGAAGATGATACTAAGTTTATGGAACGTTTCGCTAATGAGGCTAGAAGATATGGAGATGACAGTTTTCTTGATGATGAAGATGTAAAAGATGAAGACAGAAACATTACATATGAAGGAGGTTCAATGAGTGATACGAAATTCACTCCAAGGATGAAAGATGTTGATACATCTCACTAAAGAAATTCAACTTTCAGACAAAAACCCAAAGCTATTGACAATAAAGAGAGGTATGTAGTAATTGACTTAGATAGAGCAAAAAAACAAAGTAAATGCAATTTACACTAGATATATTTAACAATAATGAAAGTAATAGCTATCAATAACAATTTTTCAAGATCCGATATAATCATAGCGATCTTCGCATTTGCAAGTTCTCTCTTTATATCCTCTCTTTATTTATGGTTCGTAATACCTTTCACAATGGGATTATTATTACTAATAAGTCCATTTTGGAAAGTAATATTCACAGTGAATAATCCATATCTAGTTGTAGAGTTTAAGTATTTAAACATCACTTATAGAAAGGTAGAACTTAACGTAAAAAAAGTAGAAATATCAAATGAATCGATCATTTTATATGATCAACTAGAACGAACCACTACAGAATTTGATATTGGTCTTTCTATTGAAGAAACTAAAATATCCTCGATAACCCTTTATCACAAAAACAAAGAATACATGATCGGCAATGGTGAAGAAGCATTGCTACGTTTCAAAGAGTTGAGAAATTCTTTAGCTCCGTTTGACGGGTAAGGTTTCATGTTTAGATTCATTCAAAATGGTCATGTCCTTTATCGTACTGTAGCAATCAAAATCAGATCAATTTGTAAGTTTCTATAGAACTCTGGACAGTTATATACCCACAAACAAGGAAATAACAACTAAAACCAGAGTAGGAATAAAGAATAAGAAATTTAAAGGAGGCGTGAGCGCGAAAAGATTGGATCTAATAACATATGTTGATATTGATCTTTTGGACGCCACACACAAAGGCAAGTTAATGAGGACTGTGTACTATGGAACTCAACTTGACAGTCAAAACTTTAACACGATACTTAATGCCATTGATAAGCTTAAAAATAATAGTTATCCTCAGTACACACAAGCACCAAAAGGTCTCCGGCTCCCAGTTCCCCACTCCACATACAAACAAGCTGGTTTAAACTTAAAAAAAGTACACTATGAAAGTAAAACTCATGTTTTTTTTCTTTTTCCTTGTTTTTACATATGGAGTTTTGATCCTTTATTTCGGAGGAAATTTGAGAGTCAATGTGGTCAATAACTGTAAAGAATCACATTCGGTAAATTTGAAAATTGGTACAGACTACATTAAACAGATCTTCCCCCCAGATAGTATTGATATATAGTAATCTTACAAGCTATAGTGACTATTATTTTCCAAGCAACAAAAAAATTTGTATTGAAATTGAACAAGACACATTAGAAACATTCTACTTTGTATCTATACCTCAAACAATAGAAATAGTTGTAAATGATAGTTGTAAAGTTGAAATTGATAGAGTCTACGGGAACCTAAAATACTGGTAATTCAGATTACGGATTATTTGATATGAGATTGTGGTAATTTGGGAAAATAGATATAGTAAAAATTCATTTCAATATCCGAATAAAGTAAGCATGAATTCTATTGATGTCACCATTGGGGATGACTTGTTTAGCCATGCAACAGGTAATAATTTTCACTATGTAAATGCTAATACTCTAGATTTCAAGCCAATTCATGAGTTCCTTCACAATTTAGGTCTCGCAGATAGATATCATCATGTTCAACGAGTAGATCAACATGGGGCTACAAGTCAATACAGTACAAGCATTGTTACCTGAAGGTCATGATAATGAATATGATCCACATGAAAATATCATAAGTAATGAGGCTCCCGTTATTACTAATAAACAATGGGATTTGATTACCACAGGGACTGACGAAAGATCTTATATGGATCCAGTTGTATTTATGGTAAATGGAACAAGGCACTATCAGGATGCCCTAACACAAGGAGCATTCATGCCCGATACAAAAGTTGGAGTTTCTATACCAAAAATGGCACACGGCAGATCATATTATACAAGAAACGGAATTACACCTAATCAAACTGCGCAAGAACAAAAGAGCAATGCTTGGGACAAAGGAATGAGTTCAACAATTAAAGGAAAGAGTAGAAGGTTAAATTGGGGATTGCCTTATTCTGTAGATCCGAATGCCCCAACCGGACGAAATTAATTCAACATGAAACAATTATCGCTATTCACACAATTTCTATTTTTAGTCTCAACCGTTTTTTCACAAAAGATAAAACGGTGCGAAACAGATTACTATAAACAAGTTGATGAACGAATTTATGAGCTCCAGAATACCGAAGACGTTTCGAAAATCGACACTTCAATAAAAGATGTCCCAGTTATATTGATGTTAGAAGATCAATCTGGAAAAGCCGATTCTGTTTTTATAGATACTCTTGTTGGCTCAATGACTTCAATTCGCATATTAACTCTTTTTTACCCTAATTATTATGGAGTAACTAATACAGTTTTCTTACCCTCATCTATTGGCAAACTATCTAATCTAGAATCAATGGATGCCTCATGTGGAAACCTAATAATTCCTGAAGAGTTTGCGAACTGTAACCGTCTCAAGTTTTTACATATTCATGGTACAAATAACGGAAGACTCCCTGAATTTATAAATGATTTGGACTCTTTAGCTCATTTAGAGGTTTACTTGAAAGGAGGTGATATAATTAATCCTGGAAAAATGATCAAATCACTAAAAACCCTAAAAAACAACTCTGTAATAAGTGCAGTAGAAATTTGGTGCCCTTGGTATACATACCCCAGAGCGTTTTGGGTAAGTCGGGCATTAAGAAGGAAAGGGATATGTGCATACGTCATAATCTAATAGATCCTCCTTTAAAACAAAAAAACTATGTAATTCTCCCTAAAAACTGGACAGTTATGTACCCACAAGGAAATAATAACTGAAACCTGAGTAGAAATAAAGAACAATAAATTTAGCTAAGTCAGTTTGGTAGAAGTTTAAGAGGTTTGTCACAAGGAATGGCTTATTTCTCGATGGGAATAAGTGGATATAAAAATGGGTGTTGGATTTGGTGGTAGTGAAAAAACCGAATTAGGATTAAGCCTAGACTTTACAGCATTGGGGATGAGGGGTGGTTATGCTGGTATGGCAGCAGCTTACCTTTATTTCGTAAAATATAAAGCAGTTGCTCAAGCTGAAACATTTGAAGAAAGGCATGCGGTAGGTACAGCCAACACATATGACTCTAGAGTTGGAAGGATGACTAAACAGAATCAACAAGTGTTAAAAGAATATTTAAAAACCGTTCTTAATAAGCTCTAATGAAAAAACTATTTCTAAAATATTTAGTTCGTTATTACATAGTCAATGAAAGATATGGCGTCTATCTTTCAGTAACAAGTGCCGCCACAATCATTGCCTACGATGTATCAATTCCATTGATTTTTCTTAGTGGTTTAATCATTCCTGGTTGGCCAGCACTAATAATAGCAAGTACTGTTGCACTAAGTTTATTTATGTATACTCATATCTATTATCTTCAAAATAAAGAGTTTGTGCTAAAATTGGTTGAGGAATCATGGGATATGAAAATTCCTTGGTTAACCATTTTTGTCGAAGTAGCAGTCACTACATTATTACTTATCTACAGCCTGAATTTAAATACCGATCACTGGTAAGGCTATCATTCCAAGATAGAATACCTTTATTACTACTCTATTTTCGGATTTCATCTAACTGTCATTACAACAGGAGTATGGATTGAGATTAACTTAAGTCAAAATAAAACAGGATGGATTCACTCTGGATATACAAATTTAGCGAACTAAAACTTTGCCTTTTCTTCATTATCCTATTAAGCTCTTGTTCTGAAACGACAGATACTGAACTGAGTAATTTAACTTTAAAAGGTTACAAAAATGACGTCCCATATTTTATAAACTCAGAAACCAATGAAATATTCAATTATGAATCTGACTTTAAAAAAGTTGAATTAACCAAAAACGGTGACTTAGTTTATCTCAATGATGAAATTGAGCTTTTTTCCAATCATGACACTTTATTAATATCTAATAAGGGGGGCAAAACATATATCACAAGATTACCTGAATTTATTGACCTACTATTTCTTGACGGTCAAGTATATTATACATCTAAACAGTATGGTTCCTTAAAAAGAATTGAAAATGATCACATCTTAATAGACAAATTGTTTTACGAAGAAGTTTGGATTAGAAATAATCATACAGTTTATACTGATAAATTTCAAAACTCTTATAAAAAAATCATGTTATATGATAAAAACACAGATCGCAAGTTTACCCTCGACTCTAATAGAGTTTTCAATTTATCATATGTATCAAAAGACTTAAGATATTGGTGTGTACTGAGTGATAACTTAGAGAATTCCATCCGACTAGATTCAGGAAAGACTACTATACCACTAGAACATAAAGGGTTTATAACTTGGTTTGAGTATAAAAACGCGCTATATTATATCACTCAAAACAACGAAGTAATTGAAGCCGAAATCCAACTATAAAAGCCTAATTCAGAGAATTCCGATTAACTTCTAACTGGCTAACTCAAGCTCATTCAGGAGATGGTAATTGAGAAAGAGAATATTTATAGAGATGAGTAGATCCGTTAGAGAGAATTTTCCCGCATTGATAAAAAGGAGGATGAACATACTGTATATATTTCATTATTGTATATCGCAAGTATGTGCTAATGGCTCAATACCCCCTGCTCCTACGCGATTGTATCGCGTAGTAATTAAGCTACAAAGTAAACTCAAGTGTAAGAATTAGGCTAAATTGTATTGTATGAGCCACAACTACAAATTCCACAATCCAAAAGGACTTTACTTTATGAGCTTTGCGGTAGTTAAATGGCTAGATGTTTCTACCACTTTGCAGAAGAACGAAACCCATATTATGGATAACCATTCGCACATAGCCGTAATACGAACAGGAAGTGCTTTTCCAGATGATATTGCTGGAAAGTATTATGTATTAGAAAGCCATTTAGGCAGTGGCTTATTGCGCTTAAACACCTATTGGGGTGGATCTGTAATTGATCGTGAGGAAACCGCTTTCCGGTTCGCGAAGACTGCTGAAAAGAAAGCAATAACTGAGCAATATTACCCATTTGGCGATTCGTCACTTCGCACTTTTTCTAAAAAACGCTTCTACTATGTAGGCAAAGAAGGGCGGAGAAAAAATAGGTCTGGGAGACCTGCTTTTTTTTGAACGAGCCAGCCTGTGCGTTGGCGAAAATGGGCTCTATTACTATGGCGCGCGTTATTACGCTGCTTGGACTTGTAGGTTTATCTCTGTTGACCCACTGGATGCTGATTATACACATTTAACGCCCTACAGCAATGTGGGAAACAAAGTCATTAATTCTGCAGACATTGACGGAATGCAGGGTGAGAACGAAGAAACTACAGGCGAAAAACAAGTTAATCATAGCCTTAAAACAACAAAAAATATACTTGGGAGAATCACAACGACTTTAAGCTATGTCAACATAAAGTTACTGCATAATATAGAGTACGGAACTTATACTATGACAAAAGATTTCGTTAGCAAATCAACTTCTAGTCATGAAGATGGCTCTGTTTCAAGTTTTGAAACAACAACTAATTTATATACTCAGAAATATCATGTTAACCCTAATTTTTTCAAAGACTCTTCAGTAGAATCATTAGAAGATATGATTAGAGATGTAACGTCATTAAGATCTAGTTTAAGTTTATTAACTAAAGCTACTTCTAGCTATGCAAGTGGTCTTACTTCTCAATTCTCAGTTAATAATTGGACGAACTATAGAGGCGTAACTAGAACTTGGTATGGAATTAATCAAATGCGATTCCTAGGAAATCATCCGCCACGAGAGTTTCAAACAGGTACAAGACTGAGACAATTTGCAAAGGGAATGAGATATACAGGTTTTGCACTTGCTGGACTTTCATTAGGTCTTAGTTTTAATGATTATATCAACGATGCTCCTAAAATGGGAGTAGGGTTTGGTGGAAATAAAAACACCGAATTAATCCTAGATATAGGGTTTACAGGGCTCAGTCTATCTCCAACACCAGCTGCTCCATTGAGCTACTTTTACTTTACAAAATATAAAGCTGTTGCTAAGGCTGAAACATTTAAAGAAAGATATAACGCAAGAACTGCGAATACTTATGATCCCAGAGCTGGTAATGCAACATTAGAGTCAAGGCGTAAACAAATTTCTATGAGAAATGAGCAGATTAAAAACTATCTAAAAACCATTTTCAATGATCTTTAATGGAAAAAAAATCATAAAATACATTGCTGAAAATTACAAAATGAATGAAGTATTTGGCGTTAACACTCCTCGCCAAGGAACTTCTTTATTATTTGGCTATTACACATTTACTATTTCAGTATTTATAATTAGTTTTTTTTAGCTATTTTTTTAGCTATATTAATCGCAGTTACACTAGGTTTAGCATCAGCCACTTTATCCTTTTATCACCTTAATAAATATGACTATTTAGTACACATATACATCAAAAATGAGGTCGATATAAAACATCCATGGTTAAGAGTTTTTTTTGAAACCGTTATTAGTATTATCATGCTCCTCACTGCATCAAATTTGTAAAATAAATTAGACAGTATTAATTCAATACTAATTATATTAAATATAACTATAAAAACAGCATGTAATCAAAGCGATAATTGTATAAAAACACACATAAATGTGTGTACTTGAGTACCACCTGCTAGAAGATGTTTCTACCACTTTGCAGAAGAACGAAACCCATATAATGGATAACCGTTCGCGCATAGCTGTAATACGAACAGGAAACGCTTTTCCAGATGATATTGCTGGAAAGTATTATGTACTAGAAAGCCATTTAGGTAGTGGCTTACTGCACTTAAACACCTCTTGGGGTGGATCTGTAATTGACCGTGAGGAAACCGCTGAAAAGAAAGCAATAATTGAGCAATATTATCCATTTGGAGATCCGTCACTCCGCACTTTTTCTAAAAAACG
>DIYR01000069.1 GCA_002429085.1 Flavobacteriales bacterium UBA6049 | reverse complement strand
AATCAACGAAGTAGTAGATAGCACCATTAACCTGAAGCGTTTAGCTCAAGATGTTGTTCAGACAGCTCTAGAGCGCAATCTAGCAGATGGTCAGGAGGTAAGAACCAACTTTAATTACTCAGGAAACGACTATTTGTGGTTACCTATGCGTAAAATGCGTTTACTCATGACCAAAATTGTTGAGAACGCATTTCAATATGCTAATTCTGAAGAAAAATTGCATGTTGTTGATTTAGATATAGTAGCAGGAGAAGAGTTGCTTACTATTGAAATATCGGATAACGGCCAAGGAATGTTACCCAATAAGGTACACGAGATCTTTAACCTGTTTTATAGAGGTTCTAACCAGAGTAGGGGCATTGGTATGGGCTTGTACTTAGCACAAGAAATTGTGTCTGTAATGGAAGGTACCATTCAAGTTAAATCAGAGCCAGATCAAGGAACAAGCTTCACCATCCAAATTCCATTGAAATACGGAGAGGTTACGAATAACGACTAACAAATAACTTCAAGAATCTCTTTAGTCCGTTAACATGTAAGATGATGATTAGTACAACTGTCATCATCCATAAAGTAATTACGTTGAACAGATAAGTATCAATGTACTTTCCGAAAACCACTTTTCGCGGAGCATAAAAATGTGCCCTAAAATCTGTGGCATCTTGAAAAATTGGATCTGATCGTTGAATTAATCGATCATTAATCTCAACCACCTTTGTCAGTTCATTTCGTTTGGTAACTAGGTCTTTAAGACTGTTGTTTGTGTGTTGCTGTTCTAATGCTTCGAAGCTGTTAGAAAATTGAGGTTGTTCTTGAATAGAAACAATCTTTTCGTCTTTAGCATCTTGAACATTGAAATGATTTTTCTGCAGGTATTTCTTGAGTTTAACAATGTATTGATCTAGTTGAATAAACGCAGATTCGTTCATAGATTGATTCTCAGTAGATAGATCTACTTCAAAGTTGAAACTGGGGTAACTTAAACGTTCATCTGGGTGAGCTAATTCTGATTTTAATAACCCTGCCAAATGAGTAGCTCTTTTGGGGTTAGAGTTCGACTTAAGCAATTGCTTCAATTCAGAAGACATAGATTGAATTTCTGGTAGCCAGTATGTTTTTCGGTAGTTTAAAATACTTAGCTGCTTGTCGTATTTGTAAAACTCTTTTTCTAGTGAATTGTCCTTAAATTGGGCTACAGCAAGAGCTTCAAAAGCCCATCGTGTCATCATAATTTCACCTATAGCGGGCACATGAGCTCTTGAGCTAACAGTAGGATTCAGCTTATCGAACTTTACAATGACTCCACTGAAAATAAGCTGAGGAATAATTAGAAACGGAATGAGAATGTATATGGTTACAGCCGAGTTAAAACTAGCTGAAATATTGAGTCCAAGCACATTGGCAGCACATGCTATAGAGAACAACACTAGCCAATAACTCATGTTCATATTTGGAATTTCCATGATGGAGTTACCAATTAAAACAAACGTGGCAGTTTGAATAGCTGATATCGTAAACAATATGCAGATCTTTGACCACAGGTAACTAGAATTACTCAAGTTCAAGAAACGTTCTCGTTTTCTAATACGCTGATCTCTAATGATTTCTTCTGCACTTACCGTTAACCCCATAAACAAGGCAACAATTACAGCCATAAAGATGTAGGCAGGTAAGTTTTCGTTGTATTGAAGAGCGTATTCCTCTTTCCCAAACGATGAGAATTTTACAAAATAGGAGAGGAGCATAGCAAGCACAGGTGCTTCAAGTAAATTGATAAGTAAGTATTGCGTGTTAGAGAGTTTACTTTTAACATCTCTAGTAACGAATACTTTGAATTGTCCAAGCCATGAAGGTTTTGCAATAGCTTGTGTTATAGGTTTTAATTTTTTGTTAGTAGAAGTTGGTTTTTCAATTCGAGTTACATATTCCTTATTCCACTCCTTAGGCGATACCTTACGCTTATCTGTTGGATTTCCATATTCATCTACAATGCGCTGCTCAATAATGCTAAAGAGCTGTTCAGGATTAACATTTCCGCATGATCCACATTCACTTTCGGTACTATTTACCTGATTAGCTAATGTTCTAAAATACATTACACTATCAACAGGATCTCCATAAAAAACAGGGTAACCACCAGTATCAAGTAAGCACAGGCGATCGAACATTTTAAAAATATCGCTAGACGGCTGATGAATAACTACAAAAATCAATTTTCCCTTTAAGGTCAATTGCTTTAGGAGATCCATAATATTCTCACTATCTCTAGACGATAGGCCACTTGTAGGCTCATCTAAGAACAAAACTGATGGCTCTCTTATTAGCTCTAAAGCAATATTGAGTCGTTTTCGTTGGCCCCCACTAATTGTTTTTGCAAGAGGATTTCCAACCTTCAGATGAGCACTTTCTCCAAGCCCTAAAATGCAGAGCAGATCTTCTACTTTTTTGTTGATTGTATCATGGTTGAGATCAGCAAAACAAAGCTTAGCGTTATAGTATAAATTCTCCTGTACTGTTAGGTCTTCCATCAATAAGTCATCCTGAAGTACAAAACCAATTATACCTTCCATCTCTTGATGTTCCTGATGTACGTTGATTCCGTTAATAGAAACACTGCCCGACTTTGGAACATAGTTTCCGTTTAACACATTCAAGAGGGTAGATTTACCAGAGCCTGAACCGCCCATTACGCCTATTAACTTACCTCCCGATTCAGATATGGATATTGGATGAAGGCCAATTTTCCCCCCTTTGAATTCGTAGGTAACGTCCTTCGCTTCAAATAGAATCTGTTCTTGATTACTACTTTCTTGAAATGTACTGATTACATCGCTGTAATAAAGTGGGGTCAATTTGGTTCCACGAATAGAAGCACCTTGGTTTAAAATATAAGTTCGTTCAGGTATAATGTGTGAGCCATTCAGTTGTATATCAGCACCTCCAAAATACCGAAAGGCTACCATGTTCACACTTTTTAAATACAATATGAGTATGAATCCATCTAAGTGCTTCATGTGATAAGTGCGGTGGGTATCGTGTTGCTCATGATCTGAAACAACCAGCATTTCATGAGTAATTTGTTGATTAGCAGCTGTACTTTCCGCAAAAGCTAAACTCTGTTGTCTTTCTTCTTTTGGAATATTAAAGGCAATGCAAAGTCGTTTAACAAAGTCTAATTCGTGTTCAGAAATATTGCCATCAGCAAAAATGTATTCTAGTAGGCGTAGTAAAACAATAACCTTCTGCTTTTGAACAAGGTTCTCGTTAATAGATTGACATATTTCAGCCACTCGTTCATCTGTCAATACATCTTCTTTAGACTGCGAACCTTCTTTGTAATAGGATATAAAGTAATCTTCATACAATTTTAGGTAGTGCTCTGTTTGACGTTGATTCAATTCAGATTGAAGGAAGCGTTCAACCACATGGCGACTTTCACTGGTTATATCATCATCGTTAGAGGCTAGGGCGAATAGGTTAATCAAGGCTTCAAGAAGCTCTTTACTCATAGGTCTTTATCTTAGGCATTTTCGGCTGATAGAGCAGGAGATGGATGAATTTCTAAATTGGTTATTTCACCAGATTCAGAAACCCTATAACATTCCATGTCAATGGCGAATACATTTGGCTTTACAATAGATTTACCTAATAGCATTCTCGCACACTCTTGAATGCCTTCTGGAATAGAAGGATGTGGATGAATCAACTCGGCTAATTCGGAAACACTTTTTTTCAAACTGATTAATAGGGCAATTGGCATTATAGTACTACTAGCATGATCACCTAAAACACGAAGACCAAGAATTTGCATCTCGTCATCATCACTAACTATTAGTTTGATGAACCCCTTGTCACTTCGCATTGCGATTGCTCTGTTTACATACTTGTATTGAAGTTTTGCCAATCGATACGCTATTCCTTTTTTTCTGGCTTGCGTTTCGTTCATACCAACAGATGCAACTTCTGGGTTTAAGAACATGATAGTACTGATATTATCATATCTCAAAGCTTGATTGTTGTATCTCATCATACGCTCTACAGCATGGCGCCCTTCTAATTCGGCAATGTTTACCAAAGCAATATCAGCTGTAAAGTCGCCTACAGCATAAATATGCTCTATACTCGATTGGGTATCATTATCAATGCAATAGCCTCTATCCGTTAGTTCCATTCCGATCTGATCTAACCCTAGTTGATCTGAATTAGGAATTCGTCCTACGGAAATCAAAGCTTTCTCTACACGTCTTGTTTCTTTTCTACCATCAGCATAGCTTAATTCATATTCTACCATTCCATCTACAACCTTCATGTGTTGTAGAGAAGCACCTTTATGAATATGAACGCCATTGTGCTCTAAACGATGGGCAACAGTGTGGGCAATGTCTTCATCTTCAAAAGGTAAGATACGGTCTGCTTTATCTATCAAGAACACCTTGGTCTTACCGAAGTTGCTGAAAATAGTAGCAAATTCACAGCCGATAACACCAGCTCCAAGAATCACAATGCTTTCTGGGAAATCGTTTAAGTTTCCAATATGATCACTGGTCACAATGTGCTCACCATCAACTTGAATATGTGGAAGTATTCGGGGGCGACTACCTACAGCTAAAATGGTATTGGTTGCCGTTATCTCACTTGATTTTCCATTACCATGATCAATGCTAATGGTAGTGGGGGTTGCAAATGATGCATGTCCTTTTACAAAGGTGATTAATCCCTTTTTCTCAAAGTAGTCAAGCTGTTGTTTGAGTTGAGAATACTTATCGTTAACAGCCTTATGCATTTCTTGCACCACAGAGCTGTAGCTCATATCACTATCAAATACCTGGTATCCATAACGAGAGGTACAAATAGATTGATACCGTTCTGATAACTCCCAGAGAGTTTTCGAAGAAAGGGCCCCATTCCATATTCCAGCACCTCCAATTTTGTTTTTTTCAACTAAGCAAACACGTTGTCCAAAGTCAATGGCACGCATAGCGGCAGCATATCCAGATGGACCTGCTCCAATGACACAAACATCATATGAACTCATAGGGCTACAGATTAAATTGATTCTACTCTAAAGTAATAGTTTCAGGGTTATGCAAAAATGTAGGTTTAAATTTCATGAATCTATATCAATGCCATAAATTCGTTCTAAATCTAAAATTAGCCCTATGCGAAGAATACAATATATCTGGCTTTTTTCTGCCGGATTAGCACTGGCCTCTTGCGGAGAAAGTGCTCCTAAACAGCCTGATGCATCTCAAAAACCAAATGAAACCGTAATGCGAGCAGCTCCAGAAGAAGAGTTAGATTCTGAAGTGATATTTGTGTTGCCATCAACTGTTCAAGTAGGTCAAATATTTCAAGAGGCAGGATTGCCATATGTAGATGGAATAACGCTGAGTACAGATGCTGTAGGTCAGTTTAATACGAAGGCGAGTAAACTATTAGCCTATGGGATCTATTCAACCGATTTATCGTATTGTGTATTGAACGATCAGAATGAATTGGTACTAAGACAAATGAAATCGTTGAAATCGTTGGCAGATGATTTAGGCTTGACCGAGATTTTTGCAGGAGATCAATTATTCGAACGCTTTGAAAAAGCCATAGGCGATCAAGATGCGATCTTAGAATTAATGATCGAAATTCAAGAAAGAACGGACTCTTACATAGATGATTACGATTTAGGAGAAGAAGGTGTAGTAATATTTGCTGGTGCTTGGGTAGAGGGTATGTATATAGGTGTAAAAGGTGCCGATCCTAGCGAGCAATCTGCCATCAGTAGCCGTTTGATGGAGCAAATGACCATCTTAGAAAACTTATTAGTAGCGCTAAAAGAGGTAAGCGTTAGAAGTAATCAATTATCGGGGTTATACGATGATCTACAAGGACTGCATAAGACCTATTCAAATTTTGAAGAAGTAAAGAATGCAGAAAATCCAATTGATGCAAAAGTTAGTTTGACAAATCTGCATGAACTCGCTGGACAGATTTCTACAATTAGAGAATCATTAGTTGAATCAAATAAAGATGCTTAAAATGAGAGAGTTAGCATGGGTAATGATGTGTGCATTGTGTTTGAGTTCAACCGCATTTGCACAAGAAGAGGAAGAAAGTTGGGAAGAGTCTTCATGGGAAGAAAGTAGTTGGGGAGAGTCAGATGAATCATCTGCTCAAACTACAGAGGAGAAGAAACCCCAAGTAAATTTTGTGAATACTTGTTCAAATAGAAACGAGTTACGAGCTAAAACCAAAAAGAGTTTAAGCCCATACCGTTATTGTAGCAGTAAGGTTACAACCATCACTTTTAAGAAGTATCCTCACAAAAGAGAAGTGATAGTTCCGGTGTATTATGATCAGGCTCATTTAGTTTCTTTTAATACAGAAGGGCTAGGAGAAGAAATTGTAATCAAAGTATTTGATCAACCAGCAACTAAGAAGAAACGTAATTTATTGTTCCAATCACAACCAGGAGAGAAGAACTCATTACTAGAACTTCCTGCAGATTATAAATCAGGAAAGCTTTACATCGAATACATTGTTCCACCAGGTGGAGACGAAGGAATAACAGCCAAAGGATGTGTTATTTTTATGATGGGTTATTTAGATGAAGAGTTTATGGATTTGAAGAAAGAAACAGAAACGGCTCAGAAGTAACATTCTTCACATTCACTATAGAGTAATCCCAATCGGTCGATGTGCTGGTTGGGATTTGTTGTTTCAGCCATTTTGCTATAAACCCATCTCTCAATCGGTTATTTTGACGTTTGAGATTACTTTTTTCTGACGAATTTTCTGGTTTCGGTTGGTCTTAATAGATTGGAATGTAGCTTGCTCAAAGGTTCATAGAAAATTACAGCCTTATGAACTTTAATAATTTCACGATAAAGACTCAAGAGGCTATTCAGCAAGCACAGCAAATAGCCCAAACAAACGAACACCAATCCATTGATACGGGTCACCTTTTAAAAGGAATCTTTGAAGTGGATGAGAATACCATTCCATACCTACTAGAGCAACTTGAAGTAAATGTAAATGCGGTAAAATCAGCTATTGATAGTATCGTAAAAGGATATCCTAAAGTAGCAGGTGGGCAACAATACCTATCTAATCAAGGAAATGCTGCTTTGCAAAAAGCGCAACAACTAGCTAAAGATAACCAAGACGAATACGTTTCACTCGAGTACTTGTTTTTTGGCTTGTTAAAAGGTAGTGACTCGGTTAGTAGATTACTAAAAGACAGTGGAGTCAAAGAAAAAGAACTGAAGAAAGCGATTAACGATATGCGAAAAGGAGAAAAGGTAACAAGTCATAGTGCCGAAGAGACCTATAACGCTCTCAATAAATATGCAATTAACCTGAACGATAAAGCTCAAAGTGGAAAGCTAGATCCGGTGATTGGTCGCGATGATGAAATAAGACGTGTACTTCAAATTTTATCAAGGAGAACTAAGAATAACCCAATTCTTATAGGTGAACCAGGTGTTGGTAAAACTGCCATTGCAGAGGGAATTGCTCATAGAATTATCAATGGCGATGTTCCAGATAACCTTACGTCTAAACTGATTTATAGCTTAGACATGGGAGCTTTGGTGGCAGGAGCTAAATACAAGGGTGAGTTTGAGGAAAGACTCAAATCTGTAGTAAAAGAAGTGAGTACCAGTGATGGTGAAATAGTACTCTTTATAGATGAAATTCATGTGTTAGTTGGAGCAGGAGGTGGCGAAGGTGCAATGGATGCAGCAAATATCTTGAAACCTGCTTTAGCAAGAGGAGAGTTGCGTGCCGTTGGGGCAACAACACTAAATGAGTATCAGAAGTATTTTGAGAAAGACAAAGCATTAGAAAGAAGATTCCAACAAGTATTGGTTGATGAACCATCTGAAGAAGATGCCATTTCTATTTTAAGAGGAATTAAAGAGAAGTACGAAACACATCATAAAGTACGAATCAAAGACGAAGCAATTATTGCGGCCGTAGAATTGAGCCAGCGTTACATAACAGATCGTTTTTTACCAGATAAAGCCATCGATTTAATGGATGAGGCATCTTCTAAAATGCGCATGGAGATTAACTCAATGCCAGTAGAATTAGATGAGGTAGAGCGTAAAATTCGTCAGTTAGAGATTGAGCGAGAAGCGATAAAGCGAGAAAATGATACTAAGAAACTAGATAAGCTCAATAAAGATATTGCAGAGTTAAGCGAAGAGCGTGATACAATTCGAGCACAATGGAACAGTGAAAAAGGAGTGGTAGATGGTCTGCAGCAAGTAAAAGAAGACTTGGAGCAATTAAAGCTAGAAGCACAACGTGCCGAACGAGACGGTGATTTAGGTAGAGTTGCAGAAATACGTTATGGACGAATTGTAGAGACGCAGAATCAACTAAAAGAGTTTGAGCAGCAAATGACCGAAATGAAAGAAAGAGGTTCGGTGCTCATTAAAGAAGAAGTTGATGCAGAAGATATAGCCGAAGTAGTAGCCAAATGGAGTGGAGTTCCTGTTAGCAAAATGCTGCAAAGTGAGCGAGAGAAACTACTACATCTTGAGGCAGAACTGCACAAAAGAGTAGTAGGGCAAGAAGAAGCAATTGTTTCTGTTGCAGATGCAGTAAGAAGAAGTAGAGCTGGGTTACAAGATGAAAATAGACCAGTAGGTTCATTCCTATTCTTGGGAACTACTGGTGTTGGAAAAACAGAACTGGCTAAAGCTCTGGCAGAATTCTTATTCAATAATGAACAGGCAATTACTCGCATAGATATGAGCGAGTATCAAGAACGACATGCAGTGTCTCGTTTGGTGGGAGCGCCTCCGGGATATGTTGGATACGATGAAGGAGGTCAGCTAACAGAAGCAGTAAGAAGAAAGCCCTACAGTGTCATTCTTTTAGATGAGATAGAAAAAGCTCACCCAGATGTATTCAATACCTTATTGCAGGTGTTAGATGATGGTAGGTTGACAGATAATAAAGGACGGGTAGCCAACTTTAAAAACGCCATCATTATTATGACATCTAATCTAGGATCTGATATCATCGCGAAACAATACGAGAATGTAGTTCCTGGAACAGAGCTAGAAGTATTTGATCAAACAAAAGATGAATTGTTACATTTCTTGAAAGGGCAACTGAAACCAGAGTTCTTGAATAGAATTGACGAAACAATACTCTTTACTCCATTGACTAAGAATGAACTGCTTGATATTGTGAAGTTGCAATTCAAATTGGTTCAAAATAAAGTCAAGAAACAAGGAATTACCTTAACAGCTACAGATGAGGTGTTGAATCAGTTAGGAGAAAAAGGATTTGATCCACAATTTGGCGCTAGGCCAGTAAAACGATTGATTCAGCGAGAGGTGCTAAACGGATTAAGTAAAGATTTACTATCTGGTAAGTTTGGACCGAACGATGAAATAGTTCTGGATGTATTTGACGATGAGTTCGTTTTCAGAAAACCTATTTCTGAGTCAGAGAGAGCTATTGAAGCTTGATAATAAATTAGGTATGAATGATAGAGCCAACTTCGATAAAGGAGTTGGCTTTTTTATTGCCCTCTACCTTGAATTACGATGAGAATGGTGTAAATCAAAATCTTGAAGTCTACAAAAAGAGACATATTTTCAATATAGATAATATCATACTCTAGTCGCCTTACCATTTGATCAATATCAGAGGCATAGCCATATTTAACCTGCCCCCAACTAGTAATGCCTGGACGTACCTTCATTAAATATTGATAGTGAGGAGAACGCTCCATTATTTGATCTATAAAGTATTGTCGTTCTGGACGAGGTCCAACCAGACTCATATCTCCGATCAATACATTATAAAACTGAGGAAGTTCATCTAACCTTGTTTTACGCATAAAGCGACCAAAAGGCGTTACCCTAGGATCATCTTCTGTTGTGAGTTGAGGTCCATTCTTTTCAGCATTTACATACATAGAACGGAACTTATGAATCATAAAAGGCTTACCATCTTTTCCAATTCTTTCATGACTGTAAAATATAGGGCCTTTGCTTGTTAGCTTAACTACTAAACCAATTAGTAGATACAACCAAGAGAAGAAAACAAGTACAAAAATTGATAAACCAATATCAATAGCACGCTTCATACTCCGTTGCCAAACGGGCATGATTTGTTGTTGAATATCAATTAATGGAGCTCCAAAAATGGAAGTCATTTTCACTTGTCCTGATAGAATATCATACATATCAGGAATAATCTTGACGTACACATTTAAAGGGTAGAGTTTACTTAAAAGCTTAGTAATTAAGGGGTGTTCAGAAGACTCTACAGCAATAATTACATCTTCAATTCTGTGCTTGCGAATTAGGTTTGCTACATTATCAGCATGACCTAAATGTGGAAGAAACTCTTTTAATTCCATATGCTTACCACCATTCAGATGAACAAACCCCATTAATTTAAATCCAGATGATTTCTTAGCTGATTCTAACTCTTCGTATAGCTTAACAGCTCTGTCACTACTTCCAATAATTAGGGTGTTAAAGCCAATTTCTCTTTTGTGAACTTTATGAGCAGTAATCGTAGAGAAAATCAAGCGAGCAATAAAAGTGTAGCTGAAATGCAAGGTAAATAGTGCGAAGAATAAGTAGTAGTAGCTGCGGTAATTTGGAATTTCATCATCTAGTATAAAAGCGAAAAACAATACTAAAACACCTACAGAAGTGTGCAATAGCGTTTTACCCAACTCGCCTAAACGCGATTTTCTGAAAGGATCAGCATAATACCCAGTGAGGTAATAAAAGTTTACCCAAAAAACAGGAATAAGAATTAGAGCATAATAGAATCGTTCATTGAAAACAATATCAACGCTTTCTTCAAACTTCAACGGTTCAATGTAAAGTTTGCGATATACGTAAAATGAAACCCAAGCTAACGCTGCAGTAACAAAATCCGCTATGAAATACTTAATTCGTTCAGCTCTACGATTCAGCATCCTAACGATGAATAATTTTGATATTATCGAAGTAGAATTCTGTTAGTTCGTTGTCTGTTTCGTGTGCACCAGAGATTGTAAAACCAAAAGATCTAGCATCTTGGTTATTACTAATTTGATCGGTTAACTCTACATATACTTTTTTCCATTCAGGAGTACCAGTTTCACGATCAGTTGACTGCAAAAACAAATAAGGATATTCTGGTTTTCTACCTTCATTATCTTCATAAGTGATTCCAATTATCATAAGAGCATTGGTTTTATAATCAATCTCCATGAACACTGGTGTGCCTCCTTGGGGTAAAGTCATGAATCTGTTGGTCACAAATTTCATGTCTGTTTTAGCTGTATCTAAAGCACCGTAACCCACAAAATTCCCGAATACTTCATCTGCGCCATCTATAGAAACTTTTGACGGTTGAATATCACTTCCGTTTGCTGAGTCTAAAGCAATTACAGAATTTTCAAAATCTTCTACGAATTGAAAATCAAGTTCTTCTACATACGTAACGGTTGGGGCAAGTACTATAGATCCTTCTTCTATAACGGTTAAAGAAGTATCAATGCGAGTGTAAAATGGATATTCATCCCTAGTAGCAGCAATGCCGTTTAGTCTGATGCCTGGGCCAATGGTTAAAGTTCTGTTACCTAGTTCTGGTATAGGTATTTCACCCGGTAAAGGCATAACAGAGAGCAAATCACCATCTAGGTATACCCAAGCGTCAGTTATTACACTTGCTCCAAGGGCAGTATTGCTAGGATCTGGATAGCTAACATTAAAAGAATCTATGCGTAAATAACCCGGGCGCCCTGCTTCTAAGCCACCAGATTCGCAACTACTTAGCAATATTGCTGAATAAACAACAATGCTTAATTGAATAATGAGTTTCATAGGCTATTCGCCAATAACGATAAAATCTTTAAAAAATTGTGTGCAAAATTAAGCGTCCATTAGGTTTGGAGACAATTTTAATCGTTCTAAGATTTTATGAGCTACATCTAGCGCATTATAACCATCTTCAATAGTTACACGTGGAGCTGTATTCGTGTTAATTGCATCAGCAAATGTTGCCAGCTCCTCCTTAATGGCGTTCACTTCAGGAATTTCAGGCTTATCAAATTGAATTCTTTTCAAAGGCTTGCCTTGTCCTGGATCTATTGTAACAGAAAGCGGATCAGGTTCTCCGTCTACATCATGTAAACTAACTATCTCTGCTTCTTTTTCTAAGAAATCAATTGATATGTAAGCATCTCGTTGGAACATACGTGTTTTACGCATGTTTTTCATCGAGATTCGACTAGCTGTTAAGTTAGCTACGCAACCATTGTCAAATTCTAATCGAGCATTACAGATATCTGGTGTGTTAGAAATAACAGCAACACCACTGGCGCTAATTTTTTTGATATTAGACTTTACATTGCTTAGCACAACATCTAAATCATGAATCATTAAATCTAGCACTACAGATACGTCTGTACCTCTTGGGTTAAATTGAGCCAAACGGTGAGACTCAATAAACATTGGTTCTTCTATGTGGGGTTGGGCTGCTTGTAGTGCAGGGTTATACCGCTCAACATGACCTACCTGTACTTTTACCTCAGCTTCATGACTTAAAGACATGAGCTTTCTGGCTTCTTCTGTTGTGTTTGTAATAGGCTTTTCAATGAACACGTGGCGTTGTTTACGCATTGCCTTTTCTGCACAATCATAGTGCGAAAGAGTAGGAGTAACGATATCAACTACGTCTACAGCATCAATTAATGCATCAACAGATTCAAATGCTGGAATGTCCATTTCCATCGAAACAGCAGAAGCGTTTTCGGTGTCAGCATCGTAGAACCCAACGAGTTCGTAAGTTTCTGTTAATTGTTTCAACAAACGCAGGTGAATTTTTCCCAAATGCCCTGCTCCTAGGACTCCAATTTTTAGCATTTCTTTGGATTTGTTACAAAAGTAATTTTGCGGTCAAGCAAGCAAATTTTAATCCCTAAAATCTTTCAACAGGATTTATTAACAATCAAGCAGTGGTTAGAGAAGATAATCTGAAGTTTCAAGGAGCAAGAAGAAGAATGATTGAGAAGTTGCGTGAGCGACTAAAAGGAGAAGGTCTGTTAGATGAACGAGTAATGGAAGCGATGATGAAAGTTCCAAGGCACTATTTTTTCGAGAGTGCTTTTGATACTGGATTTGCATACGAGAACACAGCTTTTAATATTGGAGCTGGTCAAACGATCTCGCATCCACATACTGTGGCGGTGCAGAGTGCTTTACTCGAAGTTCAAAAAAGACATAAGGTATTAGAAGTAGGTACAGGAAGTGGTTATCAGGCAGCTGTATTAATGGAGTTAGGAGCTAAGTTATACAGCGTTGAACGCCAAAAGTTGCTGTATGATAAAACAAGTAAATTGTTACCTGCAATGGGATATCGAGCAACATTATCGTATGGTGATGGATACAAAGGAATGCCTGCATATGGACCATTTGATAGGTGTATTGTAACCGCGGCAGCACCTTATATTCCAGATGCTTTGATAGATCAATTGAAGCCCGGTGGTATACTAGTAATTCCTGTGGGAGAAGGAGAAGTTCAGGACATGCTGAGAATCATTAAAAAAGATGATGGAACTACAGTAACCGAAGAATATGGGCATTTTAGTTTTGTTCCAATGCTACAAAAAACCGCTCGTTAGTATAATATTGT
>DIYR01000027.1 GCA_002429085.1 Flavobacteriales bacterium UBA6049 | reverse complement strand
GATTCCAAACTTGCGCCCAGTATTCCAAAAAGAAGGAACAGTTACTGCTGCAAATGCCTCAACATTGAATGATGGAGCTTCGGCAGTAGTGCTGATGAGTAAAGAAAAAGCTGAAGAGTTAGGTGTAAAACCAATCGCTAAAATTGTTTCGTTTGCTGATGCAGCGCAGGAACCAGAATGGTTTACTACAGCACCTTCTAAAGCCTTACCTAAAGCCTTAGATAGAGCTGGAATCTCAGCTGAGGATGTAGATTTTTGGGAAGTAAACGAAGCATTTTCTGCGGTAAGTTTAGCTAATATGCAGAAGTTGAGTCTAAATCCAGAAAAAGTAGATGTATATGGTGGTGCTGTAGCATTAGGTCACCCACTTGGATCTAGTGGCTCTAGAATTATTGTAACACTATTGAATGTATTAAAGCAACATGATGCTAAAGTTGGTGCTGCCGGAATTTGTAATGGAGGTGGCGGTGCATCTGCTATGGTGATAGAGCGTATGTGATTCTTCATAACGCACTGTTGAAAAGTCATAACAAAGGCTTGATGAGTATGGGCAAAGCATGCCTTTATTTGTCAAGCCTTTTTAGTACCAACACATGAAATACGGCATAGCACGCATTAGTATTATTCCTTGTAGAGCAGAGCCTGCAGATATGGCTGAACAAGTGTCTCAGATTCTGTTTGGCGAGGCCTATCAAGTACTAGAAGAACGTGCTAAATGGGTAAGGATACGTAATTCGTTTGATCGTTATGAGGGCTGGATTGATAGAAACCAGCACTTTGAGATCACTGAGAATGAATTCAAGGTATTGGCTAAAACTCATTTCGCTAGTGCAGAATTAGTTTCATTACTCAGAGATAAGAATACAGGAACATTTTCACCAATTGTATTGGGGAGCACGTTACCAAACTATGAGAATGGGGCGTTGCAAATTAGTTCAGGGGCGTACGAATTTTTAGGAGATGCACGAACCTATAAACAAGCCGATAGATCTAAATTGGTAGAAGATGCGCACGTATATCTAAATGCTCCTTACCTGTGGGGTGGAAGAAGTCCTTTTGGGATTGATTGTTCTGGCTTTACGCAACTGGTGTATAAATTGAATGGTATTGCTCTTCCGAGAGATGCAAAAGATCAGGCGAAAGAGGGAGTGACATTGAGCTTTATTGAAGAAGCAGAACCTGGAGACCTTGCCTTTTTTGATAACCAAGAAGGGAATATTATTCATGTGGGAATCTTGTTAGGAGATAACTATATCATCCATGCTTCTGGTAAGGTTAGGATAGATCGTATAGACCATCAAGGTATCTATAACGTTGAAAAACGCGATTATTCTCACAAGCTGCGCATAATAAAGCAGCTTCTGTAACGGTATTTCTGCTACTTATTCCAAGATTTTGTCACTTATACCTTTCAATTGCCATTCATACGCCAATGAAAGGTGCTTCATTCTTACATTTGTCATCAAATAAGTTTAGGTATGAGTATCAATAATGGATTACTACCTAAGCTTTCTACCTCCCTTTTCTGGCTTGTAATTTTAGGTTACGGCTTTGTAGTATTGTTAAACTTCACAACCGGTTTTGCTAAAGACTTCTTATTGCAGGTTACAGCTGCTATTGTGTTTTTGTTCTTGTTATTGCGAAAAACAAAGTTGTTAATCCGCTATAGTACCGTTACAGATTATATTGAGTTTTCTACTGGAAATTTTTTCTCGTTAGATGAGATGAATATAAAATCGAACTTAGTTCGTATTGTAAAGTCAGATATTGAAGAGATAGAATACAAAGGATTCTTCTTATGGAAAAAGCTTAGAATCAAAGTGAAAGAGGGGGGTAAGCGCTATTATGTAGATATGCCTCTTAGATTTGTGCCAAGTCGTAAAGTGCACAAAATGATAGAAGATATCATTGGTTCTCAAGAGAATGAAGTATTAGTTGCTTCAGAAGAAGTGAAATTGCCAAAGGGAGTTTCGGCTAAGTTAGCAGCCTAATAAATAGAAAAGAATAAAAAAGCTCATTGGAAACAATGAGCTTTTTTTGTGTTCTAAAGTCAACGAATTCTAGGTGTGATTTTCAGAATGTCTTGCTCTTTCTGCTCATCCAATGTAATATGAACTATTTCATTTTGCATCAGTTCAAAATCAATATCGGTTAGATGTAGTTGTCTAACTCTTCTATTATGTTGGGTATGATAGTTTAATATCATATCTGTTTGATTCCAAACTGTTGTCCAAATAGTAGAAGAACGCATCAATTCGACATTACTCTTTTCGCTTGCTCCTTCAGCACCATCAGGTCCTAGAGGAAGTTGGAAATTATCCAAAATTCTAAGAAGTTCATAAGTAGCTTCAGAAGCATTTGAAAGTGAGCGTGTGGTTTGTGACCAAGCAACAGCTCTTACAAATCGAGAAGGAGGCGTATTATCGCCAGGTAATCCTATCATACCAGATCCAGCACCAATAGGGGCAAAGCTTTCATTTGCAATTTCCTTGTTTGGAAGCGAATACATAGAAAGATTTATGTGATTTCTAAGATTGGTCATGTGCCAATCATAGTTAGGAGCATTAGTAATCACACCCAAAGGGGCATCATGTATAACAAGTTCTCCTTTTGTGTACTCAATCACAATTGATTCACCAGACTTATCTGTTACCATCCAGTGAGCTTCAATTGGTATACCAAGTTTTTCTTCAACCACACCAACTACCTTTAACGGTTGAATGCCTGACTTTACTTCATCTATTGTAGCAAATTGAGTTAGGATAAAGTTGGTTAATTCTTGAGCAGAAATAGTATTCTTGATTTGTGTAACGTTGAAATCTGGATACTCGGCAAAACCTGGATGGTAGAATATTCCAATAACCAGGCCTTCTTCATTCATACCATCAGCAATTAAATCTTTGTGTAACATATCCAATCCAACTACTCCATATTTTGATTGATATATTTTTCCATTGTACCCATTTGGAGTAAGCCCTGTAAAGGTGTATCCTCTTGGAATAATTGCTACACGTGAATTTAAGTCAAACGCTCCCCATTCCATGCTTCTTCCATATACAACGCCACCGTCATCTGAAATAAGACAAACACCTGTACACGCTTGTGTTTTAAAATGCGCACAAATATGAAATAGGAGAATAAGAGGTAATAGAAGAGAAATCTTTTTCATTGTGATTAGACTTTAGTATGTTGATGAATATCCAGAACAAAGAACGAAGATTATTCCTGTTTCCGAATAATTTCAAGCGCTTTTTCAAAGAGTTCATCACGATTTTCTCTTACTGCTTCTTGAGTGATTGATACGGTGTGGGTAGGAGTTATTCCAATTAGATGGTGTTGGCTACCATCGTGTTTCAAAACTTTCATCCCAGTATACATGATGGAAAGATTATTAGGTAACTCTACGAAATTTACATTTCCATTTGCTCCTGCCGTTGGTTCTTCACCAACAATAGATCCTAATTTGTAATGTTCAACAATTCCTAAGTAAGTTTCTGCATAACTAATAGCTCTTCCGCTTACTATAAAAACTATTTTCTTATCACCTAAATAGGGCTTTTTGGGTTTTAAAGACCACCTTCCAGAAGTATTAAAATCGGTTATGATTCTTTGATGTGGATAGGTGACAATTGGAATATTCCAACGAGCACTTTGTACCTCTGTTTGCGTTAGGTACTGCAAAATGCTGAGTCCATCTGTTGGATATTGCTTTAACTCAAATATGATTCCTTTAGCTTGTTTTAGTTGAGGAAGTGTCTTTTTGAATTCTTTATCCTGAATTCGATCAATGTTTACATAATAAACACCTGGTTCAACTTCTTGAATCTTTTCAAAACGATGTGGTTTCATGTTCCATACATCATCTAGCAATTGAAAAGTTCTGGAATATGTTGCTCCTTGACTATTTTTAAATACAAGTTGTATTGAATCTGCTTTGGAATCTGTATATAGTAGCGAGTTAATAGCAAATCGTTTTTTGAATTGATGGCTTCCAGATTTATTGGAGTATTTCTGTTGATATAACTCTAAGCTAGCTTGATTACCAATTTGCAGAATTTCATCGCCCAGCGTAACGCCTAGTTCGCTACAGTTTGCACACGATTGTATAATTAACTTTTCTTCTACCAGATTAGCCCAGACAGGGACACTTCTCCAGAATTCATCGGAGTTTTTAGTATCTACGTAACCATGCCCATCTTGTAGTTGAATAACCATAGAATTGATAACCTCTCGGTACTCGGTTTCGGTTTTTACCAAGAAAGCTTGTTGCAGTGCTTCTAGTAAAACACTGTCCCAGTCTGTATTAACTACATCCCAGTAAGGGTAAAAGAATTGGAGCTCGTTCCATGTTATTACTACACCTGCTATGCTGGTGGCATTGGTTAATGGAGTTTCGTTATGTGTTTGGTTAGATGTAGTAAATAACTTCTTTTTACTGGCTTCTACAAGTATGGGGAGTGACACCTCAATGCCAGGAACTATTTCAGATTGATAAGGCTTTGAAAAATCAAAAGCATGTACAGGAATTTCATTGACTTTGGACTCTTTAACTATGCTGTAATACACTGATTTTTTGTGTTCCATGTTGAGTCCTTTGTGGTTCCAGTATTGGTATGTAGTGTTTGTGTCATACGTATGCGTTGGCAGATTTCCTTTCACCCGAATTTGCATGGTAGGAGCAATAGGACTAAAAATGCTGTCTAAGCTTTGAATGAGTTTGGCATCATTCTCAACAGCAAGCATAGATTTAGATCCATTCACGGCTAGTGCTTGCCAGTTGATGTTGAATGCTTCTTGACTTGGATGGAAGTATTTTACTAATCCATAAATGTGTGTAAAGGCAGTTAGGTTTCTTGCTTGTTGTGGGCTTAACTCAGTAGAAAAAGCCGTTAATGATGATAGTGAAACAATCAGGCAAATAGTAAAACGAATCATGATAGGAGTTTGAATACCAAACGTAAGGAACGAAAACTTGGTATACTTAACGCATTACAAGGTCAATTAAACACTACCACGTATCCATTTAGAGATGTAGCAATCAAAAGCCATAAGAAGTAGGGGAGAACAAGTAATGAAACAGCTTTAGCTATTGGCCAATAGTGAATAAGGAAGTAACCTATTAGTATGGTTAAGGCAGAAATGATGAGTAGGCCAGATAGAGCTTGATGCCAATAAAAGAAAACAGGATTCCAAGCTACATTTAACAACCACTGAACGCTAAACAAGCTTATAAGAAGTGTTTTGTTTTCAGAACGATTCCAGATCGATGAAAGGTAAAATGCAAAACAAATCATAATAGTTGTCCATGCCATACCAAAGACCCACCCTGGTGGAGTCCAAGGAGCTTTGTTCAATTGCACGTACCAATCAGAGGGAACACCTTTTCCTGTGAACATGCTGCCAATGGCAAGAGCTGCGAAGTTTAATACTAAGAATAGAATCGTTCGTAGAATCATCTGTTTTGATTTCTATGTAGGAACAAGTGATTCTGATTTTTGGTTTACTACAGATCAATTAAATTCATAGACAAGAGATATTTAATATCCTCAATAGATATAATTATTCAGGAAACCTCATGAGTTCATTCACAGAAAAATCCCATTCTGGCGTATCCAATCGATCACCAAAATCTAACGAGTACCAAGGACTTAATTTCTCATTAGTAGAGTTGATGAGAATTTGAATTTCTTGAGCAGGCATGTAGCTTTGGGCTAGCATAAAAAGTTGTTCGTTCGTTTCTGGGTTGGTGGCCATATCAATAACTACTACAGCGTGTCCTGGTGATCCTCCGTAAATAAACACATCTCCAATTTGCATTTCTTCACGAGTAATTGGTTTTAATTCTCGAGATAGCGAAAGTGTGCCTGCATAGCTAAAGACAATTTCCATATAGTTCCAAAAGTCTTCATAGGTATTGGAGGGTGCATTACGTTGGGTCCAATAGGTTTTATTTCCATTCACAACTACTCGTTTTCCAGCCATCCATTCGGTGTAATCTACTCGAAAACCATTGGTGAAATTAAAATGGATTTTGTCATATTCTTTTTGTTCCCATAAATGCTCTGCACGTAAGCGCATAACGGCATCTGAACATTGATGAAGATCTTTATTACCTATAGGTAAATCCATTACAGCTACGTAGGTATTAAAATTCGGTTTTACACTGCCATCGAAGGTTCTAACTTCAGTTCCGTGAGGTTTTAAAGGAATGTTTCTAACATAATCTCCATAAGAATTCGGAGCTACATTATCCCGTACAAATCCTTTTGGCGGATTTATCCTTGTAAATAGCGTTATTCCTTTTGGATTGATGATAGGTAATTCTTCTTCAACCTCTGTAGAATCTTTGGTATGTAACTCTAGACTTGAATTATTAGAGTCTACGTGCTGCTTTTCAGAAGATGAAAAGTTACAAGAAAAGAGTAGAGGTATGGAAACTAAAATAAACTGAACGAGTTTCATAGAATGGTCCTTTAACTGTATGTGAAAACGCAGAATAGTTCAATTACATGTTACTATTTCAAAAGAATTCTATGAAGAGATTCGAAATGGTGTTAATGACTTTACTCTTGAAAAGCTACAGAAACCTTTTGCAGAGGCTCCTGCAACTCATGAAGGAATTACTTTAGAAAACTTAGAAACTCATCTAAAGCAGTATCTAAGTATGATGATACAGCTTCGTTTACTCCTTTTTCGTATTTCTGAGGATCGCAAGCTACTAAAGCAACATTATCAGAGTAAGATGTAGAATACCTTGACATAAAGTCTGTTCCGCTATTCGCAACACTTGTAGCTTTATATTTCTTGTCCTCATCTAGCACATTTTCAATTTCAATTGGCTTCTTCAGTTTGCCATTAAAGAGCGCTTGCCACTTCAAACTTTCTTTGTAAGCGAACGAAACGTTTGTTGTGAGCAGGGTAGGTTTTTTAAAATCTCCTTGTTGAGGTATAGACTCAAGTGGGGAAACTCTTAGATCTGCTTTAGCGGTTATTTTGGCTACACCACCAACTGGACCTCCTTCAATACTTTGAGATTCGGCAAAAGGAACGGTTATGTATACTCTAGCTACGATAATGCCACCTAGTTTGTTAGATTCTGGTTGACCAGCTAGGTTAAATTGTCCAGCACCTCCATCTAGTTGGACAAAATTTGATGGGATAGTAGTTAAATACTCAGTAGCAGTTCCATCTTGATTTGGAGTGCCTCCTTTTAGTTGACCCCAATCAGCGAAATGTTCGTGTTTTTGCACTTCGTCAACAGTTAAAATAGAAAACCCTGCCGACTCTAGTTGTGATACGAAATCAGTGTAATACCGATCTGTCATCTTTTGCAATTGCTCGCTTGTTATGCCATCTAAACCAAGGGCTAGACCAGCTTCGGCCTCTCCATAAGAATTTCCTCCTCTGGCCTTTGCGTAAGACACCATTACTGTTTGATAGTTGACAATAAAATGCTGGATGAAGATTTTTTTCTCTGGATGGCTGAACTTTTTCTGCGTGAAGCCTTCGGTTTTGTAATCCAGTTTCCCGACACTTTGAGCAGAGCAGAGGTTAACAATACTCAAAACGATTAAAGATGTTAGAATTGTTTTCATGGTGTGATTATTCTGTTAATATGTATGAAGTGAAAATGAGTTATCCGCCAATTACCATAAACAGTACAACAGCATACACAAAGACCATTTAACCGATAGGGTAGCGTATGACGTATTCCTCATGTTGAATGATTTGGAAACAAAGGTCACCTTGAATTGTAAGGGCTGAAATACGCAGAGCTTCGTATTTAAAACCAGCTTTTTTGAAATTCGAGAAGGTCTAAAGAGAAATTTTTTATCCTTTTTGTAAGAAATATCACCTTCATGTTACTTATGTAGTAAACACATAAAAAATCACAGAAATGAATATCTTAAAAACACTCTTACTTAGCCTTTGTATTGTATTGATTTCCTCATCTTATGCACAAGAAGAAAATACCGTATTATGGAAAATATCTGGAAATGGATTAGAGAGTCCGTCATACTTATTCGGAACTATTCACCTAATCTGCCCAGATGATTTTGAGTTATCCGATAAAACCAAAAAGGCTCTTGGAGAAACAAAGCAATTGGTTCTTGAAATAGATATGGATGATCCAGATTTTGTAACCAAAACACAAAAGCTATCGGTTAATCCAGGAATGAAGAACATTAGCGAAAACCTGAGTGAAGAAGACCTAGCTGTTCTCAACAAATTCTATAAAGAATATTATGGAGCAGATCTTTCTCAACTTGGCATTTTAAAGCCATTTACTTTATTGTCTATGATGATGATTAAGGCGGTAAATTGCACCGAACCTGCATCTTACGAAGCAGAATTAATGGCTATTGCAAAGCGTAGTGAATGTGAAGTGAAAGGCTTAGAAACGCTAGAAGAGCAGTTTGCTATTTTCGACAAAGTACCACAAGAAGAGCAAATAGGTTGGTTACTAGATTATGCGAATAACGAAAATGAACTGAGGAGAGATTTAGACAAATTGGTGAAGGTCTATCAAACCGAGAACATTACGGCTATGTTAGAATTAATGGCCGAGTATCCAGAGTATAAGCAAATTGAAGATGAACTTCTGTATAATCGAAACAGAAAATGGATTGCAAGTATAGAAGCTAACGCCAAAGAAACACCTACATTTTTTGCAGTTGGAGCAGCTCATTTAGCATCAAATAAAGGAGTAATAGAATTGCTTAGAAAACAAGGTTATAAAGTGTCTCCAGTACTGTAGCATTATTGGCTAAGATATTCTTAGAAACAGATATGCTAAATCAACACAGTTTTGAAGAACTAATACAAGAATATCACCCGATAATTTATAAGATATGTCGGGTGTATTCTTCAAACGAAGACTTTGATGATCTCTATCAAGAGATTCTCATCAACCTTTGGAGAAGCTATCAGTCTTTCGAGGGAAGATCGAAAGTGTCGACTTGGTTGTATAGGGTAGCACTAAACACTTCTTTAACCTATCAACGCAATACCAAGAAAAACAAATCTCATACTACACTGCATGCATTACCAGATATAGCAGAAGAAGACAATGGGATTACTGACAAAAATGAACAAATCGAGCAATTGTACTTGGCTATAAGTCAATTAGATAAAAATGATCGTTCCATCATGTTATTATACTTAGATGAAAAATCATATGATGAGATTGCTGACATTACGGGTTTATCTCAATCGAATGTTGGGGTAAAGATTAATCGAATTAAGAAAAAATTGTTTCAAATTTTAAATCAAAGAACAAATGGATGATCAA
>DIYR01000218.1 GCA_002429085.1 Flavobacteriales bacterium UBA6049 | reverse complement strand
CTGTTCTGGTATGTCCGTTGTGTATCGTTTTTACTTTCGGTAGAGCGGTATTCCCAGTGTGGTTTAACAACTAAAACTTACAAACTAGAAAGAAGAAGCCCGTACATAAGCACGGGCTTGGTTTTACATTGTTGATGCTTGGGCTGTAAGTCCGAGCTAACGGAGGTCTAATTTTTGAATATTATTTAATTATAAGTCAGATTTGTTTACCACCATCATATATTAGCTTTTTACCTCTATAAATTTTGAAATCAATTGATTCAGGCTCTTTATATACAGAGTCTCCTATTGAAAATAAATTTGAAAAGTAGATTCCAGTTTTATAGAATTCTGTAAGCCAGAGGGTGTCTTTATCATAATTGCTAATTCCTACGGTGAATTTCCCTTTATTTTCAAAATCTGTATAAGTATCTATAACTACGCCTTCGATTTTTAGATTTTGAAATTGAGCTCTATTATTTTCAGCTTTATTCTCAAAGTGATTATTTATGAAAAGCCATAATGATATAGACATTATTAGTGCTACAAGTCCAATTGTGTTTAAATATTGTTTCATAGTTACTTTATTTTGCTGTGGGAAATTTTACTGTGGTATGAGATATTGATAAATCTCCAGCTTCCACAGCGGTTTTAAATTTTTTAGAAATCATTGGTCCGTATATTCTTTGTGTCCAATTCCTTTGTTGTAAACTATTTTATTTTTTTTCTGGGTGAGCTTCCTCTAGGCCATCCCTATCAATATGAGCTATCGGTTTATTCCCAGTATACCTAGTAGGTAGTGTAATATGGGTATTTGTCTTTAAGTGGATCAACACTAACGAACCTACACAACCAATCCGCATAATGACGAGCTCCGTAGTAGTAGAGCCCAGACTCTTTCCAGTGCGGCAGGCTGGCTCGTTCGCTAAATAGGTCATCCGGACCTATTTTTTCCGTTCCGTCCTCACGGTAACGGTATCGTTTTTATGCATTTGGTAGGAGGTACTGTACCATCTATGAGTGCCAACGCGGTAAGCTGGCTCGTCTGTTAAAAATGCCTGTTAGGCATTTTCTAAACACTCCGCCTTACCATGCACATCTAACAACTAGAAAGAAAAAGCTCCACCTTATTAGACGGGACTTGATAGTGTTTGTAACTTAGAACTTAAGTAACGTTTCAAACATTACGAGATTCCCCATTTTTATTTAGATGATTCATAATAATTTCAAGCATTTCAAGCTCTTCTTCACTTATCAATTCGTATAAATCTTCGAAATCTGATTTTAGAGCATTTTTTTTAATGTTTCTTAGAATTGCTGTAAAAAGATTGATTATACCTATAAAATCATAGCTTCCTTCATCATTAATGTTGACCCAATTCTCTAAGAAGGATTCTAAATTTTCGAATTTCATTAAAGTCGATTTCATATTACTATTTTTTAATTTTTCCCATTCTTTGAAAGGTTACATTTAACCATTCTGTTCCCTCTTTGTCAAAATTTTTTGTAGCTGAAGCGATTCTCTCGTGGAAAGGATTATTATTTGTAGGAGCATTTATTACATCAAAGCCTGCAGCTCTTCGCCAATAGTCGATTGTAGTAATATATCACCTTTTTTTCTTCACGACCAAATATTATCAAGACTTCAGATTTTACATCTAAACTTTGGGCAATAGAACCAGATTTCCCTGGTGTGCTTACGTTTCCTAGTGGTTTATGATCAATTTCTCTCAAAAGAAAAGTTCCTGGTTTATGTCCACTCATGATTGAAATAATCTCCGTTTCACCTATCTCATTTGATACCTTTTTGGCAACTTTTTGAGCTACATCTTTAGCTAAGTCTCCTCCTTTCATAAGAGCTTTGAGTTCACCGACACCGATAAACATGGCTGCTAGTTGAAATGCTAATGCACCTCTCATATATTGATCTTGTAAAGATGCTCCTTCTATGTGGCCTGGAGTATCGAGAACCATTTGTCCAACAAGACTCATTGCTTGGGTAAATTTTTCAGGGTCGCTCAATATTTGCTTCGTCATTTGTACTTTTTCTGCAGTCTCTATAGTTTGAGATCCGCTTAGTTGACATGCCATTGACTTGGTATAACCACTAGGCCCTCTTGTTATTAAAGGAATGAATTTCATAGTGTAATGAAATCCAGCTTCAGCGGCATTTCCGATGTCAGTTAAAGTTCTATAACTCTCATCAACAAAACCTGCAATTGAAGGGTGTAAGTATGAGTTAGGACCATTCCGTGACGATTCGGGTATAATTCCACCTTCAGAGACTGATGAACCGCCACTTTGTATGGGGTTTAGATGAAGTGGTACATTTAGTAATGTGCCGTCCTGAACGGTTGGTATAATACCACTTGGATGATGCTCAGGATCATTCGGGTTGAGAGCAGATTCCCCATTAAAATCAGTATTGGTAATTAGGTTATTAGCCGCATACACAAAGGAGGATTGATAAGGGAAGGAGTGAGTCTACGGATCAATGGCGGTAAATCTACATAACCAATCTGCGTAGTACCTTGTCCCGCAGTAGTAAAGACCAGACTCTTTCCAACTCGGCAGGCTAACTCGTTCGCTAAATAGGTCTCCCAGACCTATTTTTTCGCTCCGCCTTCACAATAACGGTAGCGTTTTTGCGATACTTCCGTATGGTTTTTATGCATTTGGTAGGAGGTGCTCTGCAATCTATGAGTGCCACGTGCGAGGCTGGCTCAATCTTTAATTAGTTTCCCAAACTAATTAAAGATTACCCCATAGCTAATAAGGTCTTGGTTTTTGTTGAGTTCTAAGGCAACACTTATGAGATCATTACCTGTTCTGGTATGTCCGTTGTGTATCGTTTTTACTTCCAGTAGAGCGGTATTACTAGTGTGGTTTAACAACTAAAACTTACCAACTAGAAAGAAAAAGCCCGTACATAAATGCACGGGCTTGGTTTTACATTGTTGTTGCTCGGACTACAAGTCCGAGCCAACTGGGGGAATTAAAGATACCTCATTTTTTAAATTTAAACTTGCTCAACACGGTTGTCGACATAATACTTTTAGAGTTGTTATATTCTCTGGAAATTAACTTGTTTGGTAAGATAAGAGAGTACTCAAATTCCGAGCCATTTTGGTGCATTGAAAAAGTAAAACCTTGATTTTTGAATTCGTTAGAAAACATCCTAATGCTATGACCAAATTCGGGATCATATTCAAAATCAGACCACTTACCTGATTCAAAAAGGAATAGATTATCCTTCATTTTGAAAGTTCCATCCGGATTAATTGTAAATGTGATGTTCTCGTTTTTAGGATTTCCAGAAACACGTACATATGATCCAACTATATCACTAGGCTTTTTATTCTCGATTGCGCATCCACTTATTAGGGAAGAGATTACTATTATGAGAAGGAATTTATTTACCATTTATTTGAGTTTCTATTTAAATGTTGAGTGTATAAAGAAAGTAATTCTTCAAGAGAGGTTTCAATAATTATAGTTTGAGATACATTAGTCCATGGTTGGGCTATTCCTGTACCAGAAGGACGTTAGAATCCTTGTCCTCTACCTAAAACATTAACTTCATCTAGAAGTGGGATATCTCATTTAACTTTTGAATTATTCGAGCTTGTTGCAGAGGGGACACTTGTTGTATTTGTTACTGTGATCCTGAAGTTTCCTTCTGATGTTTTTTCAAAAGTAAATCCAGCGCTACCCATTGTATGAGTAATAGTATAAACATAACCTTTATTAATAGGCTCTTTAACCCATTCACGTACTACATGTTTTGCGTTTTTTACACAGACCTTGCGGACACGTTACCTGCCAGAGTATATGCAGTAGGTATAGTACTCGTGGCATGTTTGCTTTTTTCAAGGAACTCGTGAATGCTG
>DIYR01000117.1 GCA_002429085.1 Flavobacteriales bacterium UBA6049 | reverse complement strand
AATGCTAGCGGCTGGCCTCTCTGTAAATATTTTGCTTCTTGCTAATAATCAAAACCGCGGCGCACAAGTTCTAAAAGAGCTTGGTATAGCCAATGTGTACAGCAATAAGAATGAATTGATAGAAGATATAGTACATTCCCTAGAGAATGATCATAATATTGATTGTGAACTAAATAATGCCAAATCAATATTTAATTTTGGAGGAGCAGCACGTGTGGTTCACGCACTATCAACTATTGAAACTAATAAATAACAAGCGGTCTAAGTAACATTTCCGGCCTAAACATTTGGAACTCTCTTATGCAACTAACAAAAATTTTAGCTCGACCCTGCACTATTAGAGATGCAGAAATGATTTTTAATTGGAGAAATCTCCCTAATATCATTGACTTATCTACGAAGAAAACAATGGTAACATGGGAAGAGCATTATTCTTGGCTTAGTAAATGCCTATCAACCCCAGATAATTCTAGAGTATATATTCTATGCTATGACAAAGATGATATAGGAATTTGTAGGTTTGATAGTACTTCTGCTTCAGATGCAGAAATTTCCGTCTATTTAATACCAGAATATTGGGGAAAGGGTTTAGGAGTCCCCGCTATTATAAATGCATGCAAGCAAGTTTTTTGCGATTGGCCTCACATCACATTTATCTACGCGAATGTACTACTATCAAATACTCGTGGCTATAAAGCTTTCATTGATAGTAATTTTTTACCCTCACAGTCTGGGGTTCTTGACGGACACAATCAGTTGAAGTTAGAACGTACAGTACGATAAATTGATTTCGCGCTAAGAGCAGCCCACAATTAAACAAGAGTCGAAGATTGAGAACTAACCTTGAGCAACACTAGATTCCAACAAAACATTACCCTTGCTAATCGGACTATTGGCCTTCACCAGCCGGCATTTATTGTGGCGGAGATTGGCATAAATCACAATGGGGACATGGGTTTAGCCAAAGAGGAAATCGATGCGGCTATTGAAGCTGGCGCAGACTCCGTAAAATTTCAAAATTATATAACTGAAGATTTTATTAGTAGTAAATCCCTACCCATCACATATCAAACCTATAATAAGCAAGGTGATACTATTGAGATTACTGAATCACAGTATGACCTTTTTAAACGTAATGAACTAACGCGTGCTCAGCTAGTCGAACTCGCCGATTATTGTCGGACGCGTAATATCAACATGCATAGTACCCCGACTAGTCAAAAAGGAATAGAGGATCTGGTGCATGCTGGCGTAGATGTACTTAAAAACGGCTCTGATTTTCTACCTAATTTAGATTTTGTCCGGGCCTTAGCCGAGACAGGTTTACCAACAGTAATTTCAACAGGTATGTCAACAATCACAGAAATTGATGAAGCAATTAATGCCTTTACAGAAACAGGAAACGATCAGCTAATTGTGTTACATTGTACATCAGCCTATCCTACACCAAATGACGAAGTGAACATACAGCGTATTAAAACTATCAGAGATACCTGGGGAGTTTTAAGTGGATTTAGTGATCATAGCTGGGGTATTTCAGGAGCAGTGCTCTCTGTGGCAATGGGGGCCTGCTGGATCGAAAAACACTATACACTTGATAAGAGACTCCCCGGCCCCGATCATCGTTTTTCTCTTGATCCCACTGAATTAAAAGAGCTAGTACAAGCAGTGCGTGCGGCAGAAAGCCAAATCGGTACAGGCTTATTAGGTCCGACTCATTCCGAGAGACATAGTCGAGAATCCTTCAGGTTATCTTGCGTTGCCAAAACAAATATTTCGGCTGGGACCATATTAACAAAAGACAACATTTCTTTCCATCGTCCTGGTACTGGTTTAAAGCCTGCACTTGCGGATGTTGTAATAGGGCGGAAATTGAAATCTGACGTTTTAAAAGGCCACATTTTTGATGAAAAAACTGATTTTGTAAACTTTGAATAAACCATGAATACAATATCCGTCCCCCATAATCGCCTCACTCATGATGAGACAGAAGTTACTTTTGTAATGGAAGTCATACGTAGTGGTCGATGGGCTTGTGGTGTGAAAGTGAAAGAGATGGAGCTTGAACTATCTTCTCTCACAGGTATGCCTTTTGCCGTTGGTGTAGCTTCAGGATCTGCTGCTTTACGACTGGCTCTTAAAAGCCTCAATATAAAACCAGGCGATCAAGTTATTGTTCCGGCCTATAGCTGTGTTGCCTTAGCAAACGCTGTTCTCTCTCTAGAAGCAATACCACTTGCCGTAGATGTCGAAGAAGAATCTTGGAACATTGATCCCCTTAAAGTTTCTATGAAAATGAATAGAAATGTGAAAGCTATCATAGCAGTTAATACTTTTGGCTATCCCGCTAATATTGAACAATTAAAAAGTTTCAATATTCCTGTGATAGAAGATTGTTCTCATGGGTTCCAACGAGGCGCATCTAAAACATTTGAAACAGCTATCTCAGATATATGCGTATTTTCTTTCTATGCTACCAAACTAATAGCGGCAGGCGAAGGTG
>DIYR01000200.1 GCA_002429085.1 Flavobacteriales bacterium UBA6049 | reverse complement strand
TAATTTATCTCTTCATCTGTTTTTCCTACTCCGGCAAAGGCAATTTGATGGGGCTTAAAGCCAGCGTCAAGAGCTGCTTTAATCTCATAGCCAGAAACACAATCGGCACCTATACCATGCTGAACAATTTCTTTAAGTACTACTGAATCGGCATTTGCCTTTATGGCATAGTGTAAATGATAATCATACTGGTCTGCCTCTCGTTTTGCCCTCAACAATGTTTCGTTTAATACATCTAGGTTGTATCGATAAAGAGGTGTTTGCATTTGATTCGCTCTATCAATCATGGCCTTCCTCCCAATCAAACAATCCTTCGTTGAGAGCCAGCAGTGCTTTTTTCTTATCAGAGTTTTTAATCAGTACTGATACATTATTCTTACTTCCTCCATAAGACACCATTCTAAGAGGTATGTGTTCGAGAGCCTTTGTGATTCTGTACGCAAACCCAGAGTTATCTGCTATGAAATCTCCTACAATACAGACAATAGTTAGGTTATGATCTACCTCAACTTGCCCATATTTCTTCAGGTCTTCTGTTATAGAAGAAAGGTGTTGTGTTTCGTCAATTGTTAAAGAAACCGCCACTTCAGAGGTAGTAATCATATCAATTGGTGTTTTATACCATTCGAATACTTCAAAAACAGACCGCAAAAACCCGTAGGCCATTAGCATTCTTCCCGACCTTATTTTAATCGCGGTTATTCCATCCTTTGCTGCAACGGCTTTTATTTGATCTTGATTAGACTTATCAGAAATTAGTGTGCCACTTGCCTCAGGATCCATCGTATTTTTTAATCTAACGGGAATACCCTTCTCTTGAGCGGGACGAACACTTGATGGATGTAGTATTTTCGCCCCAAAGTAAGCCAACTCTGCTGCCTCATTATACGATAATTCATTGATCGGACGCGTGTTTGAGACCACTCTAGGATCATTGTTATGCATCCCATCAATGTCCGTCCATATCTGAATTTCATCTACTCCTATTGCGGCACCTATAAGCGAAGCAGAATAATCGCTCCCGCCTCTTTTTAAGTTATCTATCTCGCCAAAGGCATTTCTACAGATATATCCCTGAGTAACAAATATTTTACTTCCATCATTCTCTTTTATTAGCCTATCCAAATTCACCCAAATAAAATAATCATCGGGTTCTCCGTCATTTGTAGTACGCATAAAATCAAGTGCCGGAAGTAATTTGCAAGGAAGATTCTGACTATCGCAATACAACTTGAACAATGCAGTACTAATCAATTCACCTTGTGCAAGTATGGTACGTTCCTCGTGTTGAGTAAACATATCCTCTCCAAATGCTGAGATACTCTTTAGGTGAGTTTCAACAAGTCCTAAGGCATCCTTTTGGTCTGATTCTTCTTGAAACAATTCAAGGATGAAAAGTTCGAAGTGTTTCTTTAAGTAGCCCAATTTTCGTTTGAAGACTTCAATGTTCTTGGCATGCAGTAATTCTGTTAGCTCTACCAGTGCATTGGTTGTACCAGAAAGTGCCGATAATACTACGATGTTTTCATCTCCATCGTTAACAAGTTGGGCTACTTGCTTCATACGATGTGGCTCTCCTACAGAGGTGCCACCAAACTTCATTACTTTTCTCATAAGGCTCTTGAATCTTGCGAAGTTAATCGAATACAATTTTTAGTTAAAAAGAGTGTAAGTATTGGCGCATTCTTAAGCAAAGAAGATCTTCGGAAATTCTTTACTAAAAACCCTAAATTTGGCGGCTTGACGTAAGATTATGTGGACATTATACAGGAAAGAAATTAACGCCTTTCTGAGCTCACTTATTGGTTATGTGGTTATTGCAGTTTTCTTAGCTGCTATTTCCTTATTCATGTGGGTTTTTTCTGGTGACTTTAACATTTTAGATGGAGGTTATGCGAATATTGATACACTCTTCGTTATCGCACCATGGGTATTTATGTTTTTAGCTCCTGCCATTACGATGAGAAGTTTTTCTGAAGAACAGAGAACTGGAACGCTTGAGCTCATTTTAACCAAACCTCTAACCGATATTCAGATAATTCTTGCCAAATTCTTAGCAGGCTTTACCCTTGTACTATTTGCCCTACTACCTACACTATTCTATTATTATACTGTGCACGAATTGGGCTCTCCTAAAGGAAATATTGATACTGGTGCCATGTGGGGTTCTTACCTTGGATTACTTTTTCTAGCTGGTGGTTTTGTTGCAATCGGATTGTTTTCGAGTTCTTTAAGCAACAATCAGTTGATTGCTTTTATCATCGGTGTTTTCTTGAGTTTCTTTTGCTACATCGGATTTGAGCAGATATCAAGTTTTGATCTTCTAGGAACCCTAGATGCCCTTGTATTAAATCTAGGAATCAATGAACACTACATATCCATGAGTAGAGGGGTAATTGATACAAGAGATTTAATGTATTTCTTAGGCTTGATTGCGTTTTTCATTTTATTGACCCGTTTGAAATTACAAAGTAGAAAATGGTAACATCTAGAAAAAACGCACCAAGAAAACGAACTGACCTGTTTCAGTTTGTGATAGGAATTACCATTGTAATTCTACTAAACTACGTTGGCCAATTTGTATTTGAGCGATTCGATCTTACTCAAGAAAAGCGTTATTCATTAACAGAAGCTACTGAAACGCGATTGGGTGAGTTAAATGATATTATATACCTCAAAATCTATTTAACAGGTGATCTTCCAGCAAATTTCAAGCGACTAGAAAATGCTACACGCGAATTGCTAGATGAATTTAGAGCCTACGCTGGTGACAATATTCAATACGAATTTGTGGATCCAAGTGAAAATCCAAATCAAGAGATTCGGAATAGTATCTATCAAGAGCTTTCTGATAAGGGGTTACAATACACCAACATTCGCGTAAACGAAGGCGATAAAAGAAGTGAACAAATCATTTTCCCAGGAGCCTTGGTAACTATGGGAGATAAAGAACTCCCGTTACAATTATTGAAGAGTAAAATTGGTACTGCACCTGAGGTAATGTTAAATATTAGTATTCAACAACTAGAATACGAATTGATGAGTGCCATCAAGAAGATCTCTACCAATGATAAAAAGAGAATCGCTGTGTTAGAAGGTCATGGGGAGTTCGATCCTATGCAAATAGCGGCAGCAAAAGAAGCACTTCGCGAATTTTATGTTGTTGAAGATGTTTCCATAAACGGACAGTTAGATGCCCTCAAGTTTTACGATGCTCTTTTAATTGCAGGTCCAGATAGTGCATTCAGCGAGAAGGATAAATACATGATTGATCAGTTCATCATGAATGGTGGTAAATCTATGTGGTTTATTGATCCTGTAGTTGCTTCTATGGATAGTATCCGTAAAAAAGGGATTACTCTTGGAGTTCCAAAAGATTTGAACTTGACAGATCAGCTCTTTAAATATGGTGCACGTATCAACCAAGATTTGATACTGGACTTACAAGCTTTACCAATTCCAATTGTTACTGGAATGATTGGAAACCAACCCAAACAAGAGTTCTACCCTTGGTATTATTATCCTTTAATTACCAGTAGAGATAATCATCCAATTGTAAAGAATATTGATGCTGTAATGACTCGTTTTGTGAGCAGTATTGATACGGTGGGTAGCTCTAAAGTTAAGAAGACACCACTACTTATTTCATCATCTTATTCAAAGGTGAGTAATACCCCTCACAGAATCTCTTTAAATGTTTTAAGAGATCAACCAGATGAACGCCAATATAAAAACGGGAACAAAATAGCAGCTGTTTTACTAGAGGGGAAATTTGAATCTGTTTTTAAAAATCGCTTAGGACCAAAGGTTACTCAAAATCCAGACTTTAGATTCAAAGAAAGTAGTAAGCCAACAAAAATGATTATTGTTTCTGATGCTGATATCATTCGAAATGATGTAAACAGGAACACGAAAGAGTTTTACGCTCTGGGTTACGATAGATATACGCAACGCACCTATGGAAACTTAGAATTTGTAGCAAATGCTATGAATTATTTATTAGAAGAGGACGGCTTGATTCAAGCAAGATCAAAGGAATTTCAAATTCGTTTATTAGATAAACAACGAATTGAGAAAGAACGTAGCAGATGGCAAATATTCAACATTGCCACACCTATTATTTTGATCTTACTAGTTGGGTTTACACACGCCTTTATTAGAAAAAGAAAATACGCAAGAAGAAAAGCAGCATGAAAGGAAATACTTGGATTTGGATTGTAATAGCCCTATTACTTGGAGCTGGTGCTTATTATTTTACAAACAGCAACTCTGGCTCTACCATAGAAATTGACGAGAGAGATTTCGCTATTAAGGATACTAATGCTATTTCCAAGATTTTCATGGCTGACAAGCAAGGTAATAATGTAACCTTGACAAAAGCAGAGGATGGATTTTGGTATTTACCAAATGGCTCAAAAGCTAGAGAGAAGTCAATGCACATACTTCTTGAAACCATGGCTCTTGTTACAGTTAAAGCTCCTGTTGGCAAGGCAGCTTACCCACAAGTCATCAAGAACTTATCTTCTACCGGGGTAAAAGTAGAGATTTACAAAAACGGTAAAAGCAAGCCTTCTAAAACCTATTATGTGGGTGGTCCAAATGGTCAGCACGATGGTACTTATATGTTACTAGAAAATGCCAAGAAGCCTTTCCTTATGCATATTGAAGGTTTTCATGGGTTCTTAACTCCTCGTTATTTTGTTGATGCAAGAGATTGGGAGAATAGTGAAGTATTCAACTACAGGTTAGGTCAAATTAAAAAACTAGAAGTTGACTACTCAATGGAAGAACATGAGAGTTTCTCTATTCGAGAAGAAGAAGGAAGTAGGTATGCTCTTTACACAAAAAACAATGAGTTAGTACCAAGTTACAACGCACAGAAAGTTGTTCAATATTTAGCTCTTTATCAAGATTTGAACTTCGAGAGTTATGAGAAAACGAAAACTGAAACCTTCATCGATTCAGTGAAAAAAAGCATTCCTTTCAAAACAATTAGAATAACTGATGAAGCTGATAAAATCATGGAAGTAAAATTTTATCATAAGCCAATGAAATACGGTGCTGTTAATATTGATGGAGAGGATATTATCCATGATGAGGACCGCATCTATCTTTGGATAAATGATGACAAGTTTGTGGTAGGTCAGTATTTTGTTTTCGATAAAATAAACGCGAAGCTTTCTTCATTCTCTTTGAATGAGTAGATTTCTGTTGATAACTCAGTTCTGAAACAGATTACATATCAGCCATACCTTCGTTGAAGCACATATATTTGTTGTTTGTGAACTATAATCTTACGTGATTCATGAAATTTATTGTATCCAGTTCATCGCTTCTTAAAAACCTACAGTCAATTAGTGGGGTTTTAAATAATAACAACACCCTACCTATTCTCGACTATTTTATGTTCGAGATTAAAGGAGAAGAACTCGTGGTGGCAGGTTCCGATTTGGAAACTACCATGACAACCAAAATAGCGTTAGAAAAGGCTGAAAAAGATGGAATTGTTTGTGTTCCAGCTAAGCTTCTTTTAGAAACATTAAAGACGTTTGCCGATCAGCCTTTAACATTTACTATTGACGAAGAAACTCATGGAATTGAGATTTCATCTGATAACGGTAAATACAAATTAAGCGGTCAAAACGGTGAAGAGTTTCCTAAGCTTCCAAGCGTAGAAGCTCCTTCTAAGTTGAGTATGGATAGCGGTGCATTGTTCAATGCTATCAACAAAACAATTTTTGCTACTGGTAACGATGAGTTAAGACCTGTAATGTCTGGTGTTTTCTTTGAGTTAAGTTCTGATGAAATTACGTTTGTTGCTACCGATGCTCATAAGCTTGTTCGTTATAGAAGGTTAGATGCTAAAGGAGATAAGCTAGCTAGCTTTATCATGCCTAAAAAGCCTTTGAACTTATTAAAGAGTTTAACGAGCAGTTTGAATACAACAGTTGAGATTGAGTACAACGAGACAAACGCGTATTTTAAACTAGATCAAGTTGAGCTGATTTGTAGATTGATTGATGGAAAGTATCCGAACTACGATGCTGTTATTCCAAAAGAAAATCCAAACAAATTAACGATCAGTAGAACTGCTTTATTAAGCTCAATTAAGCGTGTTTCTATCTTCTCGAATAAAACAACTCACCAAGTTCGTTTACGAATTGCAGGTAGCGAATTAAACATATCTGCAGAAGATTTAGACTTCAGTAACGAAGCTGCGGAACGTTTGACATGTGAGTATGATGGAGAAGATATGGAGATCGGATTCAACTCTCGCTTCTTAATGGAAATGTTGAACAATTTAGAATCAGATAACGTAGTGCTAGAAATGAGTGCTCCTAACAGAGCTGGTTTATTACTTCCAGAAGTTTCTGATGATGAAGAAGAGGTGTTAATGTTGGTTATGCCTGTTATGCTAAACAGCTAAACAGCATATCAAACAAAGAGATATTGAAAGCCTTGGGATTTAGTTCTCAGGGCTTTTTTCTTGTACTGAATTTTCTCTGGTTCTTGGCTTAAAAATGTAACGTATTCTTAGTGGACGTGCTCCCGAATGTAACTCTGGTGGTTTGTTCCAATACTCTTCTCCAAAGCGTTCTTCTAACTCATCTATACCCTCGTCTAAGTTGTATTTTTTACGTTGAGGGCCATCCAATCTAAAAACGTAAGCCATAGCCAAGCCAAGTGCTCCTCCAAACAAATGAGATTCCCACGAAACACCATCTTCTATCGGAAAAATTCCCCAAACCATACTTCCGTACAAGAAGGCCACTAGTAGAGAAATTCCCATCATACGCATATTGCGGTTGAATACGCCACTGAAGAAAAGAAAAAATGCCAATACGTAGACTAAACCACTTGCTCCAATATGAAACGATGATCTGCCAACTACCCAAACCCAAAGACCAGATATGAACCAGCCGTAAAGCCATACATACCAAGCCACAGGACGATAGAAATAGAATAAGGATGTTCCCAAAACAAGTAAAGGAATACTGTTATTGAACAGGTGTTCCCAACTACCATGAATAAACGGACTAAATAACAATCCTCGTAATCCTACCCAATCTCTAGGGTGAATTCCATATGTTGAAAATGACACCCCACTTACCCACTCCGCAACAAAAACAAACAGCATTACCCCTAAAAATATGAGGGGCACTGCTGCGCTACGTTTTATATTGTTGAAGAATGTTCTTTTCATCTGAATCTAAAGCAAGCAATTTACTGCTCAAAGTCGTCCTCATCAAATGAGAACATAGAATTCATTAAATCTTTGAAGTTAACTCCAGTATCTAACTGGTGTTTTGATAGCAAACTGAACTCTGCCAAACCATGTAAAATTAACTCCATAAACAAGAACTGTTCAGATGCATCAGCCTTTGGGTGATATCTCTTTACAAAATCTAACAAGCCAGGAATACCAATTAGTAGTTCTTGATATTTTGCATCTGTTGCATCACTTGGAATATCTAGATCAGAAGAATTGAACCAACGTATAATCTCCTCATACGGATTCTCCTCTTTTCTTCGCTTAATCATTTCGGGATCTGGGAAAAACTGCGGAAAAGTCTTTCTAATAACTTTAGAAATTAATCGGTGAGAAACTGCTATAGCTCCCTCTTGCTCCCCTTCATAAACTAACTCTACTTTTCCAGTAATTGCAGGAATAATTCCAATCAAATCTGAAATTCTAGCCGATGTACGCTTTTCATTATTAATAATTGCTCTGCGTTCTGCGGCACTCACTAAGCTCTCGTATGCACTAATGGTTAAACGAGCAGAAACACCACTCTTTTGATCAATATACTCGCTTTCACGCGCTTCAAATGCCAGTAGCTCAATCATCTCATGTAAGATATTAGCTAAATGAACTTTCTTCTCTTGAGACTCTGTTAGATTGGCTTCTTGTAAGGTAATTTCTTTACTAACTTCTATTGATTTAGGGTAGTGGGTGATAATCTGACTTTGAATACGATCTTTTAATGGAGTGATAATAGCCCCTCTATTGGTATAGTCTTCTGGATTGGCTGTAAACACAAATTGAATATCTAACGGAACACGAATCTTAAACCCACGAATCTGAATATCACCTTCTTGCAAAATATTGAACAACGCTACTTGAATACGTGCTTGTAAATCTGGTAGTTCATTGATCACAAACAAGCCTCTATTGGCATTTGGAACTAAACCAAAGTGAATCACTCGTTCATCATTGTAGTTCAGTTTTAAATTGGCTGCCTTAATTGGGTCAACATCTCCAATCAAATCAGCAATGGTTACATCAGGTGTTGCTAACTTTTCGGTGTAGCGATCAGAACGATGTAACCAATCTACCGGAGTAGCATCTCCTTTATCACTGATTAGTTCTTTTGCGTAACGTGTAATTGGTTGTAAGGGATCGTCATTTAAATCTGACCCGGCAACAACAGGAATCCATTCATCTAACAAGCGAACCATAGAGCGAGCTATACTGGTTTTTGCTTGACCACGTAAACCCAATAAGTTGATATTATGACGAGATAGAATTGCTCTTTCTATATCTGGAATAACGGTGTTTTCGTATCCAAGAATATCGTGAAACACATCCTCTCGCTTACGCATACTTGCGATTAGATTATCTCTTAGCTCGTCTTTAATGGATTTTGATTGATACCCCGATGCCTTCAATTCACCAAGGGTAGAAATATTGGGTTTTGACATGTTCTGATCAAATTTTTGAACGTTGTTGTAACCTTAATACGATTTAAAAGTTCGAAAGTTTTTAGAAGCAGTTGTTTCGTGCAATTGAAAATTTAAGGGAAAACTGATTGGGTTCTCATCACCACAAAATACTGACTTTCTGCCTGAGCAAGTAAAACCAAGCTATATTCTTCTTTTGAGAAATCCATTATTAACTAAATAAAGCTCCTTTCGGAGCTTTATTTTATTTGTTAGCAGTTAATATCATTGCCTCTTCAAATTGTTCTAATGTCCTAAATTTCTCTTTCGGATAGAACTCTACTTCTATATTTAGCTTGCTTTTTCTTCTTGAGTCCTCCAATTCGGGCATATCATCTGCAAAAAGGCCTATTTCCCCATTTTCTCGATTTACAACGATCATGTGAAACGCCTTATTCTTTATCACATATGCATTCTCTGGATACATGTGGATACACGTATTGACTTTAGCCGGAATATAGTAGAAATCTAAATTTAGTTGTGAATCACTATTTACTAATATGTCAACTGGTTCACTAGATCCTATCTTCATAATACGGTCTATATTGTATATCCCAGCACCTGAGATAGCAAATGATCGCTCAACTTGGTTTCTGTAGAATATTCCATTTGCATCAACATAAACAGAATCTAACCCAGAGGTATAAACCTTCCAATCTGAAAATGTCATAGACCTCTCTCGCGCGTTCATTAATTTACTGGCTTGTTTCCAAGCTATATACTT
>DIYR01000145.1 GCA_002429085.1 Flavobacteriales bacterium UBA6049 | reverse complement strand
GAACGCATGATGGTTTGTCCCCAATCACCATTCGGATATTCTACCAACAATGGATTTTTAAACTCACGTTCTATACGGAAGTAAGCTAACTTGTCTTCGTCTCTTCCTTTGCCCTCTACTTCACCGGCATAAGAAAGATAGTTTCTTGCTTGACCAATTAGATCTAATGAGATATTAATTAGGGCAATATCTTGCTCAAGCTTAGGCCCATGTCCACACCACTCAGAGATACGATGCCCTAAAATTAAAGAGCTATCGCCTAAGCGTTGTGTATATGTAAATAATGCTTCTTGTTGTGTCATGAAGAATAGTTTAGAGCCTACATGTGGCCAACTTCGTCTGGGATATCGTAAAAAGTTGGATGTCTGTAAATTTTATCGTTTGCAGGATCAAAGAATGCTTCTTTGTCTTGAGGATTAGATGCGTGGATGTTGTTAGATTCAACCACCCAAATGCTTATTCCTTCCATTCTGCGGGTATACACGTCTCGTGCATTCTCGATCGCCATTTCAGCGTCTGCCGCATGGATGCTTCCTACATGTTTATGGCTTAATCCGTTTTTACTTCTGATAAAAACCTCCCATAGAGGCCATTCTGTTTTTTCTGTACTCATGTTGTTCGGGTTAAAATAATTAAGCAGCGGATTGAGCTTTACGTTTTGCTTTTTTCTCCGCGTAAGCAGTAGCAGCTTCGCGAACCCAAGCACCGTTATCTTTAGCTGCTTTACGAGCTCTTAGTCTTGAACGGTTCATAGGACCATTACCTTTAATAACATTCAAGAACTCATCCCAGTTAATTTTTCCGAAATCGTAATGACCTCGTTCTTCGTTCCATTTCAAATCAGGATCAGGGATGGTTAATCCCAAATACTCAGCTTGAGGAACAGTTTTATCGATGAATTCTTGGCGCAGCTCATCATTTCCTTGTCGCTTAATTTTCCAAGCCAATGATTGTTGGCTATGAGTTGATTCAGCGTCACTTGGACCAAACATCATTAAAGAAGGCCACCACCATCTGTTTAGGGCATCTTGTGCCATTTCTTTTTGTTCTGGTGTCCCTTGTGCTAAAGTCATTACAATTTCATACCCCTGACGCTGGTGAAAACTCTCTTCTTTACAAATACGCACCATAGCACGACTGTAAGGGCCATGAGATGTTCTCGTCAACATAACTTGATTTTGAATCGCAGCGCCATCAACTAACCAACCAACGGTGCCAATATCTGCCCAAGTTAAAGTTGGGTAATTAAAAATGTTACTGTATTTCGCACGGCCTTCGTGCATGTCGTCAATTGTGTCTTCGCGCTTGGCACCAAGTGTTTCAACGGCACTGTATAAATAAAGGCCATGACCAGCTTCGTCTTGCACTTTAGCCAGCAACGCTACTTTTCTTCGCAACGATGGTGCTCTAGTAATCCAGTTTGCTTCAGGAAGCATACCAACTACTTCAGAGTGTGCATGTTGAGATATTTGACGAATCAACGTTTTACGGTATGCATCAGGCATCCAGTCGCGTGCTTCGATTTTTACCTCTTTTTCAATTTTGTCTAAGAACTCTTGTTCAAAATCTCTTACTTGAGTCATATCCTAGCTTTTTCCTAGTTACAATTTTACAAAAACAAGACAGGAGATGTTTTCAGAATGCATCTAAATAGGTGTTAATCATCAAACCTCTGCACAACATGAATTGTTCGATTAATTTGAACACTTAGATTTGCACGCATCGATTTTTACACTATGGCTAAATTTCATACGCTCTCAATTTCAGATATCCGCAAGGAAACTCCAGATACTGTTTCTATTGCTTTTGATGTTCCAACAACATTGAAAGATGATTATCAATTTACTCAAGGTCAGTACTTAACATTGAAAGGGATAATTAATGGAGAAGAAGTTCGTAGATCGTATTCTATATGTGTAAGTCCACTTGATGGAGAGCTTAGAGTTGCGGTGAAACAAGTGCCTCAAGGTGTCTTTTCAACATTCGCGAACAACGATTTAAAGGTTGGAGACGAGTTAGATGTAATGACTCCAACAGGTAATTTCTTTACACCTATTGAGCCAGCTAAGGCCAAAAACTATGTGTTGTTTGCGGCTGGTAGCGGAATTACACCAATCATGAGTATCATGAAAACAGTGCTAGAAGAAGAATCTGGCTCAACTGTTACTTTGTTTTATGGAAACAAGAAAAGCGGAAACATTATTTTTCAAGAGCAGATTGAAGACTTGAAAAATCAATTCACGCAACGTTTAAGTGTGAATTATGTGTTGACGGAAGAACACCCAGGTTCTGATTTGTTCTACGGAAGAATTGATGAAGACAAGTGTGAGAAATTTGCCACTCATTTATTCGATCCATTAACGGTAGATGCTTATTTCTTGTGTGGTCCAGAACAGATGATTAGAACAGCAGCATCAGTTTTGGAAAACAAAGGAGTAAATAAAGGTCAAATTCATTTTGAGTTGTTTACATCTCCAAGTTCAGTTATTGAAGGTAAAACTGAGAAAACAGAACATACAGAAACAGCAATCGAGATTGAAAATGCTGAGATCACAGTAATTCTTGATGACGAAACAAGTACATATATTTTAGAGAACAAGCAAGAGAATATTTTGGATTCGGCCATGAATCAAGGAATAGATGTTCCTTATGCTTGTAAAGGAGCTGTATGCATGACTTGTCGTGCAAAGTTGTTAGAAGGAGAAGCTTCAATGGAGAAAAACTACGCTCTTACTGATCAAGAAGTAGAGCAAGGTTACATTTTAACATGTCAAGCGCACCCAAAAACACAAAAAGTAGTGGTGAGCTTTGATGATTAAATTTAAAGTAAATCTTCACGTAATCTTACCATAACCTGTTCCATATACTTTCGGCATCCTTAAGCTAGAGAGAGTTGAAGAACAGACAAGTAAGCATATTGGTCAAACTACGCAATGGCTTTACCATTGTGATCAGTGTTTTATTAACACTGGTTTTGTTGTCGTCATATCTCCTTAATAGAGCTATTTCTTTATACAAAGCAGATACGGTTTTAGTTAAACTTGAGCATGAAATTCAGGCACTAGAAGCGGAAGAAGCCATGCTAACTACGCCTAGTTTGGTAGATACCATGTTGTTTGTGAATCCAACATCATTTCAACAAAAGCACGTTGAAGATCACAGGCAGAAAATAGAAAACCTTCTTGGAATTTTAGAAGAGCAATTCGGTTCTAATGAATCGTTGCTTAAATTCGATTCAATTCGGGCTCTAAGAGATAGTTACTTTGAGACATTTGATTCTCTATCAGTATTGGTGAATCAACGCGGTTTTAAAGACTATGGACTTGAAGGTGAAATGCGTCAAGTTGCTCACTTTATAGAAGATAGTTTAGTAACAATAGATGCGGCTCAAATATTGATGCTTCGCAGACATGAAAAGGATTTTTTGTTGCGTGGTGATACCGTATATCTCACCAAATTTCATAGTCAGGTTCAATCGATTTTAAGTAACGAAATCTTATCAGATTCTGACCGGTTTGTATTGGATAGATACCATACCCTATTCGAAGAACTAGCAGATTTGGATTTGTCAATAGGTAGATCTGATTCTAGTGGTTTAAAGGGGAACCTAAATAGAAATCACCAACGATTAAACGTGTTCTTAACCGATTTGCACGTTGGTGTAGAGAAACGCGTAAACTCAGAAATTTTGAATGTTTTTGCTGTATTTGGTATTTCTGTTTTGATCGCCATTTTAGTATCCATTTTATTGAGTATGCGATTGAGCAGTTCTATTGGAGTACCTGTGAAAAATCTCTCGAAAGAAATCTACCGTTTCGAAATAGAAGATATTGTGCAGCATAAAAAGCTAGAGGTTAAATCTTCAATTAAGGAAGTAACCTATTTAGTTCGCTCTTTCAATAATCTACTTGAGATGCTTAGAAAGCAGTTGGAATTGGTAGATGCTAAAACAAAGGAATTACAAGAGCGTAATCAAGAGTTGAATAATCGAGAGATTCAACTGAAGCAAAGTAATAGTGTTAAAGACAAGTTTTTCTCCATCATTGCTCATGACATGCGAGGCCCCATTGGAGGGATGTTAGTATTCCTTGAGTCTTTGAATGAGGATATAGATACGATGAAGAAATCTGAGTTGAAAGATTTTGCCAGGGCTATGCTTGGATCAGCAACTCAATTAGCCAATTTAATGGAGAATCTATTACAATGGTCTAAATCTCAAATGGGGATGAATAGACCTGAGTTTCGGCAGGTAGTTCTTCGTGAATCAGCTGAGAAATCGATGGCATTATTTGCTAATAGATTAAAGGAAAAAAACATTTCACTATCTATTCGTATTTCACATAGTCATATAGTTGTGGCAGATCAAAATATGGTTGATTTCGTATTCAGAAATGTCATTTCAAATGCTATTAAGTTTACTAAGAAAAAAGGCGAAATTGTTGTCGATTCTGAGCAGGTAGGAAGAAAAATTCAAGTTTCGGTAAGAGATAATGGAATTGGAATATCAGAGGAAAATCAAAAGAAACTATTTCAAGAAACAGAGCAACATAGTAGTTATGGAACTGCTAATGAAAAAGGAACAGGTCTAGGGCTTTTACTATCAAAAGAGTTTGTTACAAAGAATCATGGAGAGATCTGGGTAAAAAGTGAATTAGATATAGGAACTACCGTATTTTTTACCTTCTCAATCGAATAATTTATTGAACTTCTGTTCTGTACTTATTCTGTATTATTGTCATCTAACAATTTGAATCATGGTTAAAACTCTAACTCGAGCTCTATTGGGCTTATTCTTATTGACTTCTTCAACAGTTTTTGCGCAATCTTCAGACCAAGCTGAGATAGAAGAATTAAAAGGATTTATAAAGAATTTATACGAGGATTATTTCTCAAACCCAGATGCATCAATCAGTGAGACTGAATTTATTAGTTTATTCGATAAGGGTTTCAAAGGAACTGAAGTAGAGGTTGATGTAAGAGGCGAAGTGCAAATTAGAAACACAGATGTTGGAACGATGAAAGATACTTATAATCGTTTCAAAAGCAGTGGTAGCAGCTATATTCGCTTTAGAGTTCAAGAATTTCATACAGTATCTGTTAAAGGAAAAACTGGTGTGGCAACCATGACCCTAGGATTTGAATTATTGAAAGATGAAGAACTTATTTCAAGAGGAGAGCAAGCCGTATCAATGACCTTGAGAACTTACGAGGATAAGTGGAAAATCACTTTCATTAATAGACTATATGTTGAATCTGAAAAGTATGTTGGTAACTGTATTTGCGAATTGCTTTCAGGCGATAACAACGGTTCATCGCAAGATGGGAAATATGCTTCTTATTTGACTATGCCTGACGGTGATGAGTACATTGAAACAAATGATCGTTTTGTTATTTCATCAAGAGGAGAACAAAGAACTATTATCAGAAATGGTGATGACCATTACGACTGGAATGTAAAGAATGGTAGCATCGTTAAGAATGGTGAAGTAATAGGAAATGCAAAAGTGGCAAGTACTGCGATCAAGAATATATTAAAGTATGTAAATAGCGATCGTTGCCAGCGTATTACTAATAAGAAATAATTCAACACACCTTTTTCTCATGGGCTTAAAGGGGACAAAAATCGCCAGTATATTTGGTATGACATGCCCTAGATGTCAGGAATCGAAGTTATTTGAAGATTCCAATCCTTATAATTTTAGCAAGATCTTTGATATGCCGGAGCGCTGCGATAAGTGCGGGCAAAAGTTTGAAGTTGAACCAGGCTTCTATTACGGAGCAATGTATGTGAGTTACGGAATTAGTATAGCATACTTAGTGTCGGTGTTTGTAGCTATGCTGGTATTGTATCCAGAATTTACAACTACAGAGTATTTAGTAATAGGGATATCTACCTTGTTACTACTTACACCCGTGTTCTTTAGAGTTGCTAGGGTTGTATGGATTAATTTCTTTGTGAATTTTGATCCAAAAGCCATTGAGAAATGGTCTGAACAAAAGAAAGCATAAAAAAAAGCCTCGCATCTGCGAGGCTTTTCTTTTTTATATCGTTTACGAAGCTTACGAAATCGTTGCGCTTACCGTTTCCATCTTACGATCTACCTTCTTTACCAATCCTTGTAACACTTTACCAGGACCAACTTCTGTAAATGAAGTAGCTCCATCAGTCATCATAGCCTTAACAATTTGAGTCCATTTTACCGGTCCCGTAAGTTGGGCAATCAAGTTTGATTTAATCACTTCAGGATCCGTTGTTGGAGCTGCAGTTACATTTTGATAAATAGGACAAACAGGAGTTGCAAACTCGGTTTCGTTGATAGCGGCTTCTAGTTTCTGTTTTGCAGGTTCCATTAATGGAGAATGGAAAGCTCCGCTTACAGGAAGAACCATTGCTCTTTTAGCACCAACCTCTTTAGCTTTTTCACAAGCTGCTTCAACTGCTTCAATAGCACCAGAAATTACTAATTGACCAGGGCAATTGTAGTTTGCAGCTACAACTATTCCATTTGTATCAGCACATACTTGTTCTACTACTTCATCTTCTAAGCCTAGAATAGCGGCCATAGTAGAAGGTTCGGCCTCACACGCATCTTGCATTGCTAAAGCACGTGCAGATACAAGTCTTAAGCCCGCTTCAAATGATAAAGCACCACTAGCTACTAACGCAGAAAACTCTCCTAGCGAATGACCAGCAACCATATCGGGTTTGAATTCTTCACCAAGTGTTTTTGCTAGAATAACAGAGTGCAAGAAAATTGCAGGTTGAGTAACCTTTGTTTGTTTTAACTCCTCATCGGTTCCGTTGAACATGATGTTTGTGATATCGAAGCCTAAAATATCGTTTGCTTGTTCAAACAGTTTCTTTGCTTCTTCGCTGCTGTCATACAGATCCTTACCCATTCCAGAGAATTGAGCTCCTTGACCTGGAAAAACGTATGCTTTCATTTGCCTTGAATTTGCTCTAGACGTTTGTACTAAACGATAGATCTAGAGATGTACATATTCGAATTTGAGAGGTCAAAGTAATAGAATCCATTAAGATGAGCCGAAAGTTCAAATGCTATCTTTGTTCAAAATAGGAGAAAATGATTGTAGTTACCGGGGCAGCAGGCTTCATTGGAAGTTGCATGGTAAGTAAGTTGAATAAAGAAGGATATAACGAGATTGTTGTAGTAGATGATTTTTCGTTTCCTGAGAAGAATAAGAACCTAGAAGGTAAGAAAATTCGCGAGCGAGTAGAACGCGAAGAATTTTTTGAATGGCTTGATAAGGAGCAACGTCAGGTTGAGTTTATTTTTCATTTAGGAGCTAGAACAAATACTTCTGAATTTGACAAAAGTATTTTCGATCATTTGAATGTGAACTACAGCAAAATGATGTGGCAAAAATGCGTGGAATATGGTATTCCGCTAGTTTATGCTTCTAGTGCTGCTACTTATGGCCTAGGTGAGCACGGCTATAAAGATGATGAATCAATTGTTTCACAACTGACGCCATTGAATCCTTATGGAGATTCTAAGAACGATTTCGACATTTGGGCTTTGGCACAAGAAGAAAAACCGTTCTATTGGACTGGAATTAAGTTTTTCAATGTGTATGGGCCTAATGAGTATCACAAAGGTCGTATGGCATCAGTAATATGGCATACCTATAATCAGATTCAGAAAACTGGAGGAATGAAACTATTCCAGTCTCATGTTCCTGAATATAAAGATGGAGAGCAAGAACGCGACTTTATTTATGTGAAGGATGCAGTTGAGGTACTGTTCTATCACATGATCAATAGAAATGCAAGTGGAATTTACAATCTAGGTACTGGTAAGGCTAGAACGTTTTATGATTTAGCAGCTAATACGTTCAAAGCACAAGATTTAGAACCAAAGATTTCATTTATCCCTACCCCTGAAGATATTAGAGATAAGTATCAGTATTTCACTGAGGCTACTATGGGTAAAACCTACCAAAAAGGCTACGGTAAACAATTCCATTCGTTGGAGGAAGGAATTGAAGATTACGTAAAAAATTACTTGATGACAGGCACTTACTACTAAAGTGCCTGTTTTAATTCTTCTAGAAAACCTTTGATGTCTTTGAGCTTCGCTACAATTTGAGCATGCTCAATGGTTTCTTCTCTATTGTCTTTCAGTTTCTTTTTGGCACCGTCAAGAGTAAATCCACGCTCTTTTACCAAGTGATAAATCAACTGAAAGTTTTCGATGTCTTTCTGAGTGAATAAACGATTTCCTTTTTTATTCTTCTTAGGATGAATAATAGGAAACTCCTTTTCCCAATAGCGAATAAGTGAGGCGTTTACATCAAACATTTCGGCAACTTCGCCAATACTATAATATAGTTTACCAGGATTTTTTGGAGCAAATCCACCCATCAGTCAAATGATTGGTTGGTTTGAGAAGAGATTTCAATCATCAACTCATACTCTTCTGGAGTAAGATCGTTTGAATAGAAATTAACTGGATTAATCTTTACATTGTCTTTAATCACTTCGTAGTGCAAGTGCGGACCAGTAGATCTACCAGTATTACCCACATAGCCGATCACATCACCACGTTTTACCTTTTGTCCGCGCTTTACGTTGTATTCGTTTAAGTGAGCATACAATGTTTGATAACCGTACCCATGATTAATAACAATGTGCTTTCCGTATCCACCTCTAGCTGTTTTAACCTTTTCTACAACTCCGTCACCCGAAGAGTAAATAGGCGTTCCAGTTGGAGCTGTAAAATCCATTCCAGGATGCATTTTACGAATCTTCAATATCGGATGAATGCGCATTCCAAAACCAGAAGCAACACGTTTCAAATTCTTTTTAGCTACAGGCATGATAGCAGGAATGCTAGAAAGCATTTTCTCTTTTTTAACAGCCATGTTATACACTTCGTCTAACGATTTAGACTGGATATACATTTGCTTAGCTAATTGATCAAGTTTCTGAGCAGTTTTAATGACGGCTTCACTATGATCATAACCTTCTAAATCACCATACCGGTTAACACCTCCGAACCCTGCTTTTCTGATATTCGCTGGAATAGGATCTGCTTCAAATACAACACGATAAACGTTGTCATCTCTGTCTTGTAAATTATCTAGCACACTCTCCATTTCGTTCAGTTTTTTATCGAACAAATCCAATTCGAGAGTTAAATGCTCGTTTTCGCGTTTGAGCTTTTTCTCTTTTGGAGAATCGAAAAGCGCATAAAAAATGGCTAGGAATACAATTGAGAAAACCATCCCTGTACCAATGTATCCTAGGAATTTTAGTAACCTTCCTTTGATACTAAGTTCAGCTTTTTCGTAGGTAAGCGTTTTAGGGTTATATCTATATTCTGCTTTAGCCATATATACCTGAGTGCATCCGCGCTTTTGGTGGCGCAAAGTTAGCTATAAAAACTACTTTTGCAATCGGCTCAAATGAGCTTAACAGTCTTTAACAAAACAGCTTTATGAACTGGGATTCAGCACGTATCCGAGAAACTTTTCTGGAATTTTTCGCTTCTAAACAGCATGAAATTGTGCCTTCTGCACCAATGGTCGTAAAAAACGATCCAACTCTGATGTTTACGAATGCAGGTATGAACCAATTCAAAGACATCTTCTTGGGCAACTCAGATGCCAGCAATACGCGTGTGGCCGATTCTCAAAAATGTTTACGTGTTTCTGGTAAACAAAACGACTTAGAAGAGGTAGGGGTTGATACCTATCACCACACCATGTTTGAGATGCTCGGGAACTGGTCGTTTGGTGACTACTTTAAGAAAGAGGCCATTGATTGGGCTTGGGAATTATTGACCAAAGTATATGGCATAGACAAAGACCGTTTGTATGTAACCATTTTTAGTGGCGACAAAGAAGATGGTGTTGCAGAAGATACGGAAGCCAGAGATTTGTGGAGAGCTCATATTGCAGAAGATCGAATTCTAGGGTTTGATAAGAAAGATAACTTTTGGGAGATGGGGGATGTTGGTCCATGTGGCCCGTGTTCCGAGATTCACGTAGATGTACGTTCAGAAGAAGAACGTAAAGCGGTTGATGGTAAAACGCTCGTAAACAAAGATCATCCTCAGGTAATTGAGATTTGGAATCTGGTATTTATGCAATTGAATCGTATGGTAGATGGAAGTTTGGTTCCTCTTCCTGCGAAGCATGTAGATACTGGAATGGGCTTTGAACGTTTGGCTGCGGTATTACAAGGAAAGCGCAGCAATTATGATACAGATGTGTTCTCTCCTTTGATTAAAAAAGTAGAGGAAATTAGTGGATTAACCTACACGGCTAGTGACGATAAAAAAGACGTAGCTATTCGCGTTGCGGTAGATCACATTCGAGCTATTTCATTCTCAATTGCTGATGGTCAGCTACCTTCCAATACTGGAGCAGGATATGTTATCCGAAGAATCTTAAGAAGAGCGATTAGATATGGGTACAGCTTCTTGAATTTGAAAGAAGCATTCTTGAATGAATTAGTTCCTGTGTTGGGCGATCAGCTTGGAAAGTATTTCCCTGAACTACCAAAGCAACTAGATTTAGTGCAAAAAGTGATTCGTGAAGAAGAGGAAAGCTTCTTACGAACTCTTGAAAGAGGTATTCAACGATTCAATGAATATCAAGCGAATCACCAGCAAGTAAAAGGTGATTTTGCATTTGAATTATATGATACGTATGGTTTTCCTATTGATCTGACGCAATTGATGGCAGCAGAGCAAGGATTAACCGTAGACATTGATGGCTTTAGAAAAGCGTTAGAAGTTCAGAAATCTAGATCTCGTAAAGCAACGGCTGTTGAAACAGGCGATTGGGTAATCTTGAGAGAAGATGATCAAGAAGAGTTCATTGGTTATGATTATACAGATGCTGAGGTATACATTACGAAGTATCGTACTGTAAGTCAAAAAGGAAAAGAGCTCGTACAGTTGGTATTTAACTTAACTCCATTCTACGCTGAAGGTGGTGGCCAAGTTGGAGATACAGGTATTATTACGGGAGAAGAGAGTGGTGACATTCACATTGTAAATACCAAGAAAGAAAATGCGTTGATCGTTCATTTTGCAAATAAACTTCCGAGTAACCCAAGTGAGAAGTTTAAGGCCTTAGTAAATACAGGCCGCAGAAATAGAGTAATGGCTAATCACTCAGCTACACACTTAATGCATCATGCATTAAGAGAGGTCTTAGGAACTCATGTTGAGCAAAAAGGGTCACTAGTACATCCAGATTACTTACGATTTGACTTCAGTCATTTCCAAAAAGTATCTTCTGAAGAAATTCGCTTGATAGAGAAGAAAGTGAATGCTTTAGTTAGAAATAACCATCCGTTAAATGAGCAACGAGCAGTGCCTATTAAACAAGCTGAACAAATGGGGGCAATGGCGCTCTTTGGTGAAAAGTATGGCGATTTAGTTCGTGTTATTCAGTTTGGTGATTCAGTAGAGTTATGTGGTGGTACACATGTGCCATATACTGGTAACATTGGTTTATTCCGAATTATTTCTGAAAGCAGTGTAGCAGCAGGTATTCGCAGAATAGAGGCTGTTACTGGAGAAACTGCTGAAGATGTCATGTTCGAGAAGGTAGACTTATTAGATGAGCTAAGAGCTATGATGCGTAACACCAAAAACGTGAAGCGCTCAATTGAAGATCTTATTACAGATAACCAGAGCTTGCAGGTTAAGATAGACGAATTCCAAAAGCATAAGGCACAACAATGGAAATCTTTATTGACTAATGATCGTGAAGAAATCAATGGAATGCAAGTGGTAATGCGTGAGGTAGATGTTGATCAAGATTCCATTAAAAATGTATTGTTTCAACTAAAAGGCGAACTCGAAAATTCTGTGTTTGTCGTAGCAATCAAAATGGAGAATAAAATAACATTATCCGTAGCCGTTTCAGATGACTTGGTAAAAACCAGAGGAGTTCATGCTGGAAATATAGTTAGAGAGATGGCTAAAGAGGTGAAAGGTGGAGGCGGTGGACAACCGTTCTTTGCAACTGCGGGAGGTAAAGATCCAAACAATATGCCAGCCGCATTTGAAAAAGGGAAATCCTTGCTTTTAGAGCTAAAGTAATATTGAATCCCTCATAGAAATGTGAGGGATTTTTTATTTTAGTAGAAACACTACTACCGTGAATTGCAGAATAACAGGGAACATATTGTTTGTATTGTTTTTTTTTTCAGTCGGCCTAAATCAGGCCGTTGCTCAATATGATTATACTTCTTCTAAGAACAAAGAATACATATTAAAATATCCGGTAAGTTCTGTTTTGGGAGATATTCGAACCAACAGTTTAGGAGTTTCTTTAGGATTAGAAATGGTTCAGAAAAATGGGTGGAGTTTTACTCAAGAGGTAGGCTACATTTTTAAAAAGCCTGGAGAAAAAGTTTATAAAGAGGGGAATTCTAATGACAGGTTGAATGGTATTAGATTAACTTCTGAACTACGGAAGTACTTGTTTAGTCAAAACCTAAATCCAAGCAATGGATTGTTCTTAAGTACAGAGTGGGATAATAAGCTAACAAGAGCCAGTTATTCAATGGAAGGGCAACATAATTATACCAATGCTTATCGTAGCTCGCTAACCTTAAATGTTGGAGGAAAAGTTTTTTGGAATTCAGATAAATCTGGAAGAATCACCCTTGAGTTAATGCTTGGTGGTGGAGTAGAATGCATTGTAGATGATCCTGATAGTTATACTTCAGAAGAAAAACTCTTTTTTCCTACAGAAACGTTTTATCCATGGATGAATTTGGATTTTAAAATAGGTTATACAATCGGTAGTAGGTAAGAATAGGTTTTGGAAAGTTTAAGACTTTCCATAGCTACACTTAAGCTTAAAAGATACACATGGGCCATTCTCAAGGTTTTTGATCTGTAAGGATGTGTCTAAGAAATTCAACATGAAGATCACCATTTGAAGTCCGATTCCAAGCCCTTTTTCATTATTTGTTCCTAAGGTACCTGTTACGTTAAATCCTCCTAGAATACTGGCAATTACATCGTCTGGAATAGAATCTCCTTCGTTGATGATTTGAACTTCAACGCGATCTTTTTCTACAGCAATACCATTAATAGTTACGGCTTTGTTTCTAGGAGTGAATTTACTGGCATTAGTAAGAAGGTTTCGTAATACAACATCAAGGGCTTCGCTAGATGCAAAAACCTGTATGGCCGGATCTATATTAGTAACTACGTTAATTCCTTTATTCTCAAAGAAGATAGATGATTGCTGAACATTATTGTTTACACACTCCAGTAAATTGAGAGATTCCAACTCTAGCTTGTCTGTTTGTGCAGTACGGCTCCAATTAACCAGATCATTAAGAATATCTAATGCAGCAGAATTGCTTGTCTCTAACATTTCTAGCAATTCATTTTGCTTCGTGTTTGGGTGTAACAAGTGAATTAAGCTAGTGTTACTTGCCAAATAACCTCTAAGATCATGTCCAATGACTGATAAAATGCTTTCTTGAAAAGTATTGAGCCTTTTCAATGATTCGTTATTCTCTTGAAGCGAAGCTTTACTTATTTCTAATTCCTTTTTTGATGACTTGAGCTTACTTCTGTTTAGGCTAATTAAAAGAAGTAGAAGTAAAACCAATATCAAGGAAATGAATAGAATGGTATTCCTGCTTTCCTTCTGAGAAATAATGATTGCAGAAAGCTCCTGTTCACGTTTTAAATGTTCATTTTCTGCCTTTAACTTACTTACGTTGTGTCTTACCTGTTCTAGTTTAGCTGAGATTAATTGCTCATCTCCCAGTATCTTTTCATTTACACGATATGCTGAGTCTTTTGCAATTAGAGCATCTTGATACTTTTCAGTTTTCCTTTTCAGTTCAACAAGTTCATTTAATCCATTTCTTAAGATATCTGATTGATTGTATTGATGAGCTAAATCAATACCTTTTTGAATGTTTACTTCGGCTGAATCAAAATTACCTTCATCAGTATGGATAGATCCAATGTTTATGTAAATGCCAGAAAGTGCATAATCTAAATTTTCACTTTTGGCAATCTTTCTTGCCTCATGGAAGTATCTTTTAGCCGAGTCTTGATCTTGTCTTACCGACAAATAATTCTTACCAATATTGTTTAATACGATGGCATAGCCAGAATGATCATTGACTGATTTGTAATACGTTAATGCCTTATTGTAATGTTCGTGGGCATCTTGTTTTTTGTCGCTTGTAACGTTTCCTAAGCCATTATATGCATTAGATAGTTCGTTTGGAGCACAATCGCAGAGCTCTAAGTGGTTTATGGCTTTAGTGTAATATTCTTCTGCCTCAGCCAAACCTTGTAGATCAGCATATAAGTTACCCAAATCAATATTTATCATCCCTAGATATCCGCTATGACGTAAGGATTCGAAAATCCTGAGTGACTTGAAGTAATATTGAACTGCAACGTTTTCTTTTCCTGTGAAATGATAGTTGATTCCTTGATTTCTCAAGGCGTATCCATGCATAGCAGAATCATTTACTAAAGCTAAATAGTGTATGGCACTGTCTGTGAAAGGTATAGATGTTTCATAATTTAGCGATGACGAATAGGTGACACCCATTCTGAAATAGGCTGTTCCGAGATCTTTTTTTGTTTCATCAAACTCAGAGAAATAATCAATAGCCTGTTGTCCGTAATAAATGGCGCTATCCGTTTGCTGAGAAACACCAAATTCAAAACACTTGGCACTGTACGCTATTGCTTCGTCATAGGTTAAGCTTGACGGGTTGTCTTTGTTAGTAGCTGATACAGATAGAAAAGTAAGAAGGCAAAATGTTGTTAGTAGAATTTGATTGAATGAGAATGTATTTGTCTTCATTAATTAGAAACTACATTAGTATATGGTATGTTAGTTACCTCACATAACGCTCAACATCTGAGGCCGTTATTTCATTACCACTTAGAATTAATAGACGCTCTACCACATTGCGCAATTCTCTGATGTTTCCTGTCCAGTCGTATTCTTGCAACAATTTCAAGGCCTTATCATCTATACTTTTTGGAGCGCTGCCTTGTTCTTTAGAAAGCAAAGTCAAAAAGTGATTAACCAATTCTGGGATATCACCTTTACGATTGTTTAATGCTGGTACTTCAATTAAGATTACTCCTAAACGATGATACAGATCTTCTCTGAAACGATTCTCCGCAATTTCTTCTTTCAGGTTTTTATTAGTAGCAGCAACTACACGTACATTTACTTTAATGTCTTTATCGCCACCAACGCGTGTAATCTTTTTCTCTTGTAATGCTCGCAGCACTTTTGCTTGAGCAGAGGCACTCATATCACCAATTTCGTCTAAGAACAAAGTTCCTCCCTCAGCCAACTCAAACTTTCCCTTGCGTTGTTTCACAGCAGAGGTAAAGGCACCTTTTTCGTGGCCGAATAATTCACTTTCAATCAACTCTGCTGGAATAGCAGCGCAGTTTACTTCAACAAATGGGGCTTTTTTACGACTACTTTTTTCGTGTAGTTGTTTTGCAACAAGTTCTTTTCCACTACCATTTGGTCCGGTAATCAATACGCGTGCATCGGTATCAGCTACCTTATCAATCATTTCAATTACCTGAGTAATAGGTTCTGATTGACCAATGATGTTACTTCCAGCCTTTACAGATATTTTTTTCTTGAGGTTTTTATTTTCTTCAACCAAATTGGTTTGATTCACTGCATGTTTTACGGCTATCAATAATCGATTAAGATCTACTGGTTTTTCGATGAAATCAAACGCTCCTTTTTTCAAAGATTCAACAGCATTCTCTACAGTTCCATGTCCGGAAATCATAATGATAGGAATCTCAGGCTTGATGATTTGGAGTCCATCCAATACATCCATGCCATCCATTTTCGGCATTTTGATGTCACATAACACTAAATCAATAGCTTGATCTTTTAGCATTCGAAGACCTTCAGCTCCATCACCTGCTTCTAATACCTCCATGTTTTCGTATTCCAAAATCTCTTTGATTGAACTTCGGATACTTCTTTCATCATCTATGACTAAAACTGTGGTTGCCATTATTCTCTAATTTGATTCATCCAAGAAAGCATTGCGCCTTCTTTTAATGCATAAAACGAAATGTGCAGTTGAGTGGGAGATACCATGCCTATTACAAATTGTATCAGTAAGGCAGCAATGTGCATAGTTTCGGCTCTCATGGTAGGGAGCCCTGGCCAATCTAATCTATCTTCATAACTCGATATGATGAGTTTTTGAAGCATAGTGTTGGCATCATTTAATGATAACTCAAAATGATTGTTGAGTACTTCATCGCTTTTAGAACGCTCGAGTTGTATGGTTGCTAATGATTCGTACGAACCAGATGATCCAATTAAATTGGTAACAGGGTAGATAGACAATTGCTCTCTCAGCTCTGCAAGAACAGTATCAAAATGAAAGGTCAACATATCTACATCAATAGGTGCCATTGGGTTGTTGGGTTGGTAGTTTTCTTTCAATCTACTTACACCCAGTTTGGTACTTGTTTGCCAAAGTGTTTTGTTTCCAATCCCTAAAATAAACTCAGTACTTCCACCACCAATATCCATCAACAGATAAGGCTCGTTTTTAGGTAAACGAACAGCTTGAGCAATTCCTTTTTTTATCAAGGAAGCTTCTTCATCTCCATCTATAATATTGATTTGAATGCCAAACTGATCACGAATTTCTTGGGCCAAAGTACCTCCGTTTATGAATGAACGCATGTCTGAGGTTCCAAACCCTACCACATTACTTAACGGAACATTGTGAGATTCAATCGAAGTAATGTGTTGTCTAATAGCTGCAAACGCTCTTTCCTTAGCGGTTTCTTTGATCAAATGATCGTCTAAGGCATTCTCGGCTAGTTTCACCATTGCCTTATCGCTAAAGACCCAACGTAACTTATCTTCTGCCTGCTCAGCAATAGCTAAATTCCAAGTGTTGGTTCCGAGGTCAATTACAGCAGCGCGTTTAGTCATGGTAGCGAATCCATTTCCAGATTTCTTTGTAATTCACCTTTTTACCATACATCAAAATACCTGTACGATAAATTTTTCCAGCTAACCATGTGGTGAAAATGAATCCTGCAATCAACAGACCCATTGATAAAAATAGCTGCCAATATTCGCCAGGTTCTAAACCAATGGCTACACGAACCATCATGATAACTGGACTTGTAAACGGAATAATGGATCCCCAAAATGCCGCTGGACTTTCAGGGTTTTCGATAATTGTAAACGATAAGAAATATGCCAAGAGCAAGGGGAGGGTAATGGGCAGCATGAACTGTTGGGTATCTGTTTCGCTATCAACTGCTGCACCAATGGCTGCAAACAACGAGCTGTACAACAAATATCCTCCTAGGAAATAGAACATAAACAACCCAATCATTAACCCCCAATTGATACGATTGATTAGGTGTTGTGGATTAGTCAAATCGGTAATGTCAACATCTGCTTCTTGGAATGCTTTTGAATCTGCTAGTTCTGTAGTGGTTTGCATTTGCATGGTTGATACTTCTTGCAGTTTGTCTTTAAAGAGTAAAGATTGGCTTACAGAAATAAAGGTGATGGATAAAACAATCCATAATAAGAATTGGGTCAAACTAACTAGTGCAATTCCTATGATTTTACCCATCATCAATTGGAAGGGCTTTACAGAGCTGATGATCACCTCTACAATACGGTTAGATTTTTCTTCAATTACTCCGCGCATTACTTGTACACCATATAAAAAGATGAACATATAAATAGCTATTCCGAATACAAATCCAACACGAGCTTTTTCGGTCATCACCTCTTCTTCTTTTCCGCTTTCAGTAAACTTAATAAGTGCTAAATCGAAGTTGGTTTTTACACGCTTATAGTCGTTTTTATCAATGCCATAGAGCTTGAGTTTTTCGTTCTCAACTACTTTTTCTACGCGCGATTCTATGGAACGTTGCATCATGGTAGATGGTTGTTCTTTGAAGTAGAGTAGAGGTCGTTTATTATCTAAAATTCCCTGTGGGATATGTAAGATACTGGTATATTGAGAATCGTTGAATCCTTCTTTAGCAGCATCTATTTCCAAGTCATCGATGTACATGAACTTGAAATTTTCACCAGCATCCATGTTACTGAAAGCACCTTTGGTATCATCAATAACCAAGATGGTTTGGTTTGAGTTTTCGCTCAATCCAATCCAAATAACAAAAGCCATTACAGCTGCTAACAATAGTGGACCTAAGAAAGTGAGTAAGATGAACGATTTTTTCTTTACACGAGAAAGATACTCGCGACCTATGATGAGAGCTATTTTGTTCATACTTCGGCAGGATTTTCTTGGTTTACAGTAGCAATAAAGATTTCGTTCATGGTAGGTAGAATTTCGGTTAATCCAACTATTTCAACATGTGGTAATACCGCATTCAACAAATCATTTGGTGTATGATTATTCAATAAACGAATACGGGCGGTTGTTATACCATCCTCCACCTCTTTGTGGTCGATGAGCTCGAAACCTGTCCAAAGTGCATTGGTAAAACCAATCATATTGCCCTTAAACGTTAATTCAAAAATATTTGGCTTGTGTTGCTGTTTGATTTCGCGAACACCACCATCCAGAATCTTTTGAGATTGATTGATGAGTGCAATTTCATCGCAAATCTCCTCTACAGAGCCCATGTTGTGTGTAGAAAAAATAATGGTAGTTCCTTTTTCTTTTAATCTGAGGATTTCCGATTTAATCAAGTTGGTATTGATAGGATCGAAACCACTGAATGGCTCATCCAGTATTAACAGTTCTGGCTCATGCAGTACTGTAACGATAAACTGTATTTTTTGAGCCATTCCCTTCGATAACTCTTCCACTTTCTTATCCCACCAATCTGTAATTTCAAATCGTTTGAACCATTCGTCTAGAGCTGTTTTAGCTTGTTTCTTATTCATGCCTTTCAACATGGCCAAGTACATAGCTTGCTCGCCCACCTTCATCTTTTTATAAAGACCTCGTTCTTCTGGTAAATAACCGATATTATTCTCGTGACCTTGCGCAAGAGGCTCGCCATTGAGCAATACTTCTCCAGAATCCGGAGCGGTAATTTGGTTAATAATGCGAATAAGAGAGGTTTTTCCAGCTCCGTTTGGCCCAAGTAGTCCAAAGATGATTCCCTTTGGAATGGCAATACTCACATCGTTTAATGCTTGATGATTAGCGTATTGCTTAGACACATTCTTTACTTCTAGTATGTATTCCATGGTATAAAAAAAGACCTGCGAATTGCAGGTCTAAAATACAGTTATCTATGAACTATGCACTGAGCATAGTAAAGAGTGTTGAATTAACTGAAATACTCTTTCATTCTACTGAAAAAGCTCTTCTCGTTTCCATCTGGATTTGGTTGGAAGTTTTTGCTTTCTCGCATTTTCTCTAATAGAGCTTTATCTTCACTCGACAAGTTCTTTGGAGTCCAAACATTGATGTGAACCAATAAATCTCCGTTGCCATACGAGTTTACACTTGGTAGTCCTTTTCCGCGTAAACGAAGAATTTTACCAGCTTCTGTTCCTGCTGTGATTTTGATTTTCGCTTTGCCTTCAACTGTTGGTACTTCAGCAGAAGTTCCTAATGCTAAATCAGCAAAGTTCAAGAATAAATCATAGTGCAAGTTTTGTCCTTCGCGTGCTAATTGTTCATGTTGAACTTCTTCAACCAACACAATTAAATCACCTGGTACTCCACCTTTTGGCCCGGCATTTCCTTTACCGCGAACAGTTAATTGCATGCCTTCTTCAACACCAGCAGGAATATCTATTTCAATTACTTCCTCTTGTCTGATTTGTCCGTTAGCATCACTACCAGGAGCTTTTTTATCAATTACTTGACCATCGCCACCACAGGTTGGACAAGTAGATTGTGTTTGCATTTGCCCTAAGAAGGTGCTGGTTACGCGTGTAACGCGCCCCATCCCTTTACAAGTAGGGCAGGTGTTATACGTTGAGCCTGGTGCATTGACTAGTTTGTTGACCTTAATCTTTTTTTGAACACCATTGGCAATGTCTTCTAGGGTTAGCTTAACGCGAATACGTAGGTTAGATCCACGCGCTACACGCTGACCGCCACCACCAAATCCTCCTCCGCCACCAAAGGCAGAACCGAAGATGTCGCCAAATTGACTGAAGATGTCGTCCATAGACATACCAGCACCGCCATAACCACCGCCTCCAGCAGCACCACTAACGCCTGCATGACCAAATTGATCGTAAC
>DIYR01000009.1 GCA_002429085.1 Flavobacteriales bacterium UBA6049 | reverse complement strand
AAACATACATTTCAGTTGATACCTATCGTGCAGAGGTAGCCAAACAAGCCGTAGCTGCTGGAGCTGATATTGTAAACGATGTCTCAGCCGGAAGAATTGACCCCGACTTACTGCAAATTGTAGCAGACCTAAAGGTTCCTTATATCTTAATGCACATGCAAGGTGACCCAGCTACAATGCAAGACAATCCTACTTATGATAACGTTACTCAAGATGTTATTTTCGAATTAAGTGAGGTATTAGGTAGATTGAGAAGAATGGGTGTTGCTGATGTCATTATTGATCCCGGATTTGGTTTTGGCAAAAGTGTTGAGCACAATTTTCAGTTGCTTAGAGAACTTAAATACTTCCAGCTATTCAATGTTCCTATTCTGGCCGGTTTATCGCGTAAAAGCATGATCAATAAAGTGTTGGGAACAAGTCCACAAAATGCACTGAACGGAACAAGTGCACTTAACACCATTGCATTAATGAACGGTGCTAAGCTATTACGAGTTCATGATGTAAAAGAGGCTATGCAATGCATTCAATTAGTAGAACAATACCAACAAGTACATGAGTAGTTCTATCGCTTTCATTGCACTACGTTGGTTAGATGTACTTGACATTCTTCTTGTAGCGCTTCTACTCTACCAGTTGTATCACTTAATTAAGGGCACTGCTGCTATTCGCATTTTTGTAGGCATCTTATTCATTTTGGTGCTTTGGCGATTTACGGTTGCATTACAAATGGAACTGGTTTCGAGTATTCTTGGGCAGTTTATTGGTATTGGGGTAATTGCTGTTATCATCATTTTTCAACCAGAGATTAGAACCTTTCTGATTAAACTTGGCAGCAATAGCTTGTGGCAAGCTTATTTTAAAGATAGAAACTGGAGAATTCCTTTGTTTCAAGAAGAAAAAGTTAATCATCAATCTAGTATTCAATCTGTTGTTAAATCAACGTTTACTATGGCTGAAGACAAAGTAGGTGCTCTGGTAATTCTGCAACGTAAAAATGAATTGGAGAACATCATCAATACAGGACAGGCTCTAAATGCCGAGCTTTCATCTCAACTATTGAATTCCATTTTTCAGAAGAATAGTCCATTGCACGATGGCGCTACAATTTGCTCTCATCAACACATTAGAGCTTCACGTTGTCAATTGCCTTTATCTACCCAAGAAGACCTGCAAGAGCAATTTGGCATGAGACACAGAGCTGCTGCAGGATTAACTGAACAAACAGACGCGTTAGCAATTGTAGTGAGTGAAGAAACTGGAGCCATACACACTTGCATTGAAGGAAACTTACTAGAGCAAACAGATGAAGATCGTTTGACTCAATGGCTCACCATGCACTGGAGAGCTTCTTAAAGAAATAGTACCAAGCTTACTGCCATCACCGCCATTCCAGATACCAAGCCATAAATGGTAACATGGTGAGATCCGTATTCTTCTGCGGCAGGCAACAACTGATCTAGTGCAATAAATACCATGATACCTGCAATACTGGCGTACACAATTCCGAAAATGGTATCGTTAAAGAATTGTAAGAATAAAAAGTACCCTACAATTGCCCCTAGCGGCTCTGCCAATCCAGAAAAGAAGCTATACCAAAATGCGCGTTTACGATTTCCTGTTGCATAGTAAATGGGCACACTGACCGCCAACCCTTCTGGAATATTATGGATAGCAATGGCTATAGCAATGGGAATACCAAGCGATAAATCTTTTAGTGCCCCAGCAAACGTTGCCATCCCTTCAGGAAAATTGTGAATAGCAATCGCCAAAGCGGTAAACAACCCTGTTCGGAGTAGTTTCTTATGCTTCTTTGTTTCTAAGATTTCATCCTCTGGCTTTCCTAAATCGTCTGTGTGATCGAATTCATGAGGGTTTTCATGTTCAGGTACAAGTTTATCAATCAAGGCAATTAATCCAATTCCACCGAAAAATGAAAGAATAGCAATCCAGCTTCCCAGCTTCTCGCCCATTGAATCTTGCAACGAGTTAAAAGCCTCTCCTAATAACTCAGTAAACGATATATAAATCATTACCCCAGCACTAAAGCCCATGGCGAAAGACAACAACTTATAATTCGTCTTTTTTGCGAAAAGACCAATAGCACTTCCTATACCTGTTGAAAGCCCTGCAAAGAGAGTTAATGCGAATGCGTAGAATATGTTTTCGTCAAACATGGCGGCAAAAGTATGATTTTTAGATATGCCTAAGATCATTTTCCGCTACACCTTACAGCCTGAGCATTAGCGATCCAATGAAACAGTTTATGGTCTTTGAGGTTTTGATAATCCTAGTATAACTACAATTAATCTTTCTACAACACCCAGAAATCCAAATCTGTCTAAGTTTGTTACACAATCAATAAACAATAAAACACAGAATTATGGCTTTTGAATTACCTCAATTACCGTATGCATACGATGCACTAGAACCACATATTGATGCAAGAACTATGGAAATTCACCACAGTAAGCATCATGCTGGTTATACTTCTAAGTTAAATGCTGCAGTTGCAGGAACTGAATTAGAAGGAAAGTCAATTGAAGATTTAATGAAGAATCACTGTGACAACGGTGCTGTTCGTAACAACGGTGGTGGATTCTATAATCACAACCTATTCTGGACTGTAATGAGCCCTAATGGTGGTGGCGCTCCAACTGAAGATTTAGCTGATGCCATTAATGCAGCTTTCGGAAGCTTTGATGAGTTTAAAACGGCATTTGCAAATGCTGCTGCAACTCGTTTTGGTTCTGGTTGGGCTTGGTT
>DIYR01000052.1 GCA_002429085.1 Flavobacteriales bacterium UBA6049 | reverse complement strand
AGTGGAAGAGCCAACTACTTTTAGGACATGATATTGATGAACTCTATTCGGGTTTCTTGCAAGACGGATTTTGGGCTTTAAAGAATAAGCAGTTTAAGAAACTTCTACAAGTAGTTTTTAAGCAAATTATCGGACAACCTACTTGGCGAAATATTGATCAATTACTAGCTATCAATGATGAGTATGATGTGAAATCAACATTCTTTTGGCTGGTTGAAAACGGAAAAGGTCAAGATGGTATCGATAACTCTGATTATAATGTGAAGAGAGAAGAAAAACTTCTTCTGAAAGTTGAACAACAGGGATCTGTAAATGGAATTCATAAATCTAGCAAAGCATTATCATTCTCTTATGAGATGGGCAAATCGGATCTGATTAAACCATTCAATAGATATCATTTTTTACGATTTTCAGTAAAAGATGCCTGGACAAAAATGGATCAAGAAGGTATATTGATGGATACCAGTTTAGGTTTTGCAGAGCATTACGGATTCAGAAACAGTTACGGATGGTTCTTCAAGCCTTATAACTACCAAGAAAGTAGAAGTCATTCTGTGACGGTGGCGCCATTGTTATTGATGGATCAAACCATTAGATCATATATGAAGATGACGCCTAATAATGCCGAAAAACAATTACTCGACTTTTTAGACCAGCACCGTAAGAATACCGTCTATAATATTTTGTGGCACAATAACTTTTATACAGATTTGAAGTTCAAAGGATATTTAGGGCTACTAAAATCTATTTTAACCTTTATGAAAGAAGAGAAAATTGAAAGTATTACACCCTCAAGTTATTTGAGAAATTCTCTTTAGCCTATTATCAAATCATTTTCTTTAGACCCAATTGATACAACGATGAAGAGCAATTTTAAGCTATTAAGAAAGATTAAATATATTCTTCTAAAGAATAAGATTCATAAGTACTTACCTTCTTCTGGTCTCAATTTTCTTTGGCACCTTTCTGGTTTGTCCAAGTGGATTTCTGAGCATAGAGATTTATCATATACGAGTTTTCCTGTTAAGAACTTTGATTATAATCAGCGATATGGCTTGTATAAGCATGTAGTGGATACGGAGATCAAAGATCAAGCGATAGACTATTTGGAGTTTGGAGTTGCCAAAGGGCATTCATTCAGATGGTGGATTGAGAATATCAAGCATAAAGATGCTTCTTTCTATGGCTTCGATACATTTACTGGTTTACCAGAAGATTGGGGGGCTTTCAAAAAAGGAGATATGTCTAATGGTAATCATCCTCCTGAAATAGATGATACTAGACATAGTTTCTACCAAGGGATTTTTCAGAAAACATTAAATGACTTTCTAAAGACGTACAACTCCGATAAAAAGAAAGTAATTCATTTGGATGCAGATTTGTACTCTTCAACGTTGTTCGTTTTAACCACAATTTCTCCGTATTTGAGAAAAGGAGATATTCTTTTGTTTGATGAATTTAATGTTCCTCTTCATGAGTATAAGGCATTTACAGAATGGGTAGCATCATTTTATATTGAGTATAAGGTAATTGGAGAAGTAAACAATTACTTTCAAGTAGCCATGAAACTAAATTAAGTGTCAGAGATGAAGTGAGCTGTAGTCTAAACTTTAATTTGGTATTAGTTCTTAGAGAGAATCAGTTATAAAAATGGCGGTAAAGAGTAAACGTGGTTGGTTGTTGAAGATGAAAGCAAAATTTTATCTTCCAGATCTGTTTGCTAAACTTTACGAGTTGTTTTTATGCCGATTTTTTATGAGGTATGAGAAAAGATCGAGAACAAGATGGAATGCATCTCAAGCTAATAATGGTCCTATATTTATAGTTGGTGCTCCAAGATCAGGATCAACTTTTTTTTATGAATTGCTAATCTCTAGGTTTCATACGATTTACATATCGAATTTTACAAACATCTTTTCTCATTCACTTTTTCTTGGCTTTAAACTTCAGAAGTTCCTTTTCAAGAAGGAGTATACCCCGAAGTTTTCTTCAAAGTTTGGAAATACCCTTTCTTCGGGATGGATGGCCCCAAATGAAGCTGCTAGGTTTTGGTATAAAGTCTTACCCAAGAGTAAGCATGCAATCAAGTTTGATGAAGTTGACTTAGAGTCTAAGAAATACTTATACGAGTACATAAATGGGATTTCCGTTAAGTATGAATCACCTTTTGTATTCAAGAACTTGAATGCAAGTGTTCGAATGGATTTACTACTTAAACTATTACCCAATTCAAGATTCATTCATATTACTCGCGATCCTTTTCATATAGTCCAGTCAATTTACCTAGCAAGAAAAAAGAATGGAATAAGTCAAGGTGAATGGTGGAGTATAAAACCAGAGAATTTCGAATCTTTACTGAGCCTTTCTGAAGAGGAAATGATTGTTCGCCAAGCATATGACATTGAAGAATCCATTAAATCTGGTTTCAGAACAATCTCATCTGATCGATTTCTGTCAATATCATATGAAGACTTATGTCAAAACCCAGATAAGATTCTAACATTAGTTGGTGATTCTTTTGGCCTAGATGAAGTTGTAGGAAAAGTAGCCCCTCAGCCTTTTACTGCTAGTAAAAAAGTAAAGGTTGATAAACAAGTTGAAGTCAAGCTCAGAAAAGCAATAGAATCAATTTACGCGAATGACTGATAAAGAAAAGTATATCGAGATAGCCGAAAAGCACAAAAATGTACTTCCTATTTACATGATGCCATGGTGGTTAAACGCGGTGGCAGCTGATGCTTGGGATGTAGTTTTGGAGGAAGACGATATCAACTTTAAGGGTTCATGGGTTTTTATAAAAAGAAAGAAGCTAGGAATGCGGATGCTTGGAATGCCTATCTTATCCACATACCTAGGTCCGTTTTTAAATTACCCAGAGGATCAAAAATACTCATCAAAGCTTTCTTATGAAAAGAAGGTTTTAACAGAACTCATAAATAAGCTACCAAGCTACAGTTACTTAAACCAGAGAATACATCATTCGTTTACAAATTGGTTACCTCTTTATTGGCATGGCTTTGAGCAAAGCACGAGGTATACTTATCAGCTTGATTTAAAGAAGAGTGATGAATTCTTGTGGAACGGATTAGATTCAACAATTAGAAGATCAATACGAAAAGCAGAGAATAAGCTAAATATAAGAATTGAAGAGTCGAATGATATTGAGTTGTTTGATAAGTTGAACCAAGAAGTATTTGATCATCGAGGTGTAAAAAGACCATATTCAACAAAGCAACTTTTGAGGTTAGATAGAGCTTGTGCTGATAACCGTTCTAGAGAAATACTATTTGCTTACGATAGTGATGGGAATTTGTATGGAGCCATATATTTAGTTTTTGATGAGACATCTACGTATTATATTCTAGGAGGATCTAGTCCTGATAAGCGTGTAAGTGGAGCTAATTCATTATTGATGTGGAAAGCGATTTTGAATGCAAAAAAGCGTGGTTGCTTAGTTTTCGATTTCGAAGGAAGCATGATTGAATCTATCGAAAAATATTTTAGATCGTTTGGCGCTATTCAAGTACCTTATTTTAATGTGAAACACTACAAAAACAACCTTTTCAAGGTTACTAAATTACTTTCTCGTTAGCGATAAGTAACGCAGTATCACACGCTTGAGTTCAGGAGCTAGATTAAATACCAAGACTCCAATAATACCAAAGAATGTAGTGGCTAAAACCTTGATTAAGAGTTCAATATACTGTTGGTTTAAATCAATGTAATGAATACTAATTGTTGCGGCTGCAATATAAGTTAGCGACAAAACAAAGCGCTTGTTTAAAATAGTTATTCGAAGCATGTACCAGACCGCAATTAACTTAGCAATATTGAAAAATATCAGTGTTAATGCAGTGGCATAAGCTGCACCATAAATTCCGAACGGAGGAATTAAAATCAAGTTCGATAGTATTGAAAATAGCAGAGTAATAAAACTTATCCAGAATCCTCTTTTGTGTTGATTAGATACAGATAGAAGCCCAATGAAAGTACCTGACATTGAGTTGATAGCTTTACCTATGCCTAAAATAAAAGTCAGAGGAACCATTAATGCAATGTTATCTAGTTCGATGAAGTTATTTAAAATAGGAGTTATGCTATTGACATAGATTAATGTGAACCCAACCACATAGAAGATTGTTCCTGATGTTTGATTGATTATTTTGTCTACTTCGTCTAGATTACCAGACTGAAATTCGAGAGATAAAATAGGTGTTGATACTTGATTTAAAGCTTTTGAAGGAACAACTACCAAACTGGATAAAAACGCAGACACACTGTAAACAGCTACATCCTTAAGGTTTGTAAGCAATCCCAACATAATCACATCTATGTGAGACATGGCATTGTTTGGGATCTTCATCATAGCCATGTATAAAGAGTAGTTTATTACCTCTTTGATTTTAGTCTTACTAGGAAGTTTAGAACTTAAATGAAGTTTATCCTGAATCTTCAGGAAGATAATTGTGCCAATTGCTTGAAGAGGATATAATAGTGCAAAAATTAAGGCGAAAAGATCAAAAGATATTTTCTGGAATTCAGCCAATAATATCAGAATAGTTTGAGCTATTCTGAGAAAAACTTCTTTGATAAAAACTGGTGCTGTGCTTTGTAATTGAGCTCTGGAAATTCCAAATATGATTTCACTTATGGTTATTCCAACAGTCATAATTACAACTTCTCTATTATGACTTAAGAATAATTCAAAGTCGCTATCAAAAAATGGTTTAAAGGTATCAGAAGTGTAGGTTAGAAAAATACAAAGTGTTGTAACTGATATTGTTCCAATTAAAAGTACTAGACTGAATAATCGAGATGTTTCCTTTTTTGAATTTTTAAAGGTGGGATAAAACTTGATAACAGAAGTTGATAAACCTAGTTCTGCCAAAAAAGAAAGCATTACTGTGCCTGAAATAAGTAGCCTAATCAAGCCGAAGTCTTCATCTTGGAGCAAATTGGGATATAAAAATCCCATGTTTACATATCCCAAAACTACTCCAACATAGCTCCCAATCGAAGTAGAAATACCCTGTTTCTCAAAAATACCCATGAAGACTAGACCTGTTAGTTATAAGAAATGAGCCAATTGTTATGTTTCACTTGTAACGAATACCAAAAAAACAATATTACATCTAGTGACAAGTAAGTTTAATTAGCTTTGAAAAAATTTTAGGAATTCGATGGATAATCTACAGGAGTTACTCACTTCAGGTGGGGATGAACGAATCCAACTCAAAGAAAACGGACTAAACAAGAACTTTATTAATCCAGCTTCCCATGCTGGAACACTATTTAGAGGTTCCTGTACTTGTAGTACGTTAAACAATCAAAGTTACGATCGAGTCTTAAAACTAATGGAAGAGGTTAAGCGTGATGGATTTGATACTCATGTTGAGCGCCAAAGACAAACGATAA
>DIYR01000107.1 GCA_002429085.1 Flavobacteriales bacterium UBA6049 | reverse complement strand
GTTATCTGGAAAGCCAGGATATGTTGCGCATGAGTGGTATAGAACGCGAGGTATATCTATATACGCAGCCCAAAGTATTTGTGGCTGATTATTATGCCAATACCAATCTGGATAATAGCTATACCGATGGACTTTTTAACGGAACCATTTCCATTACCAACAATCATACAGAAACAGCCAAACGAAAACTCTCTGTAGAGATTTTGGACGAAGAAAATTCGATTTTTCAAACTACTCAAACCATTGAAATTCCTGCTCAAAGTACCAAAGAATGGCACATTGAAAAAGTCATGGAAGAAGTGAAAAAATGGTCGGCTGAACTTCCGAATTTGTACACCTTGAAAATAAGCCTGGAAGATGAAGCCCAAGTGAACAACAATCAATACATCACCAGAAAGATTGGATTCAAACGTGTTGAAATCAAAAATAGTCAGGTGTTGGTCAATGGAAAAGCGATCTATTTCAGAGGAGTAGATCGGCACGAAACACATCCTTTCACAGGGCATATGATTTCTAAAACCTCCATGCTAAAAGACATCACATTGATGAAACAAAACAACATCAATGCAGTGCGTAGTTCCCATTATCCAAACGATCCGTACTGGTTGGATTTGTGTGACCGATATGGATTATATGTAATCGATGAAGCCAATATAGAAAGCCATCCATTGGCCATTGATGAAAAAACACAAATAGGTAATGAAATGAGTTGGTTGCCGGCTCATATGATGCGCACCAAACGGATGTTTTATCGCGATAGAAATCATCCATCCATCTATTCATGGTCTTTGGGAAATGAAGCCGGAGAAGGGGAGGTTTTCAAAACGACTTATCAATGGTTAAAAGAAAACGACAGTACCCGAATTGTACAGTACGAACCGGCAGGAAAAGAAGCCTATACCGATTTGTACTGCCCCATGTATCCAAAACCTGAGTATCTGATCGATCACGCCAATTCTCAGTCAGACAAGCCTTCTATTATGATCGAGTATTGTCATGCTATGGGGAACTCTGTGGGGAATTTGCAAGACTATTGGAATATCATTGAAAAATACCCCAATCTACAAGGTGGTTTTATTTGGGATTGGGTGGATCAATCGCTTGAATACAAAGACGAAAATGGAAAACCTTATCTGGCTTATGGTCATGATTACCATCCGGATTTACCTACCGATGGGAATTTCTTAAATAACGGATTAGTCGATCCTTACAGAAACCCACATCCACATTTGTCGGAAGTGAAAAAGGTGTACGAACCAACGCAATTCTCCTATCTTGGTAATGGAGTAGTGGAATTGGAAAACAAAAACTTCTTCGCAGATTTTTCCGATAAATCCATAGTATGGAAAGTATTGGAAAATGGAAAACCTGTTTCAGAAGGAAACATCACGACAGTAGAAGTAAAGCCGCAGCAAACACAGCAATTTAAGCTGATTGGTTTTCCTGAAAAATGGCATAAAAACAAGGAATACATACTCGAAATAAGTCTGTTGCAAAAAGAGGCAACTGCACTTATTCCCAAAGAACATGAAATAGCTTGGGATCAGTTTGTAGTGCAAAAAGGCCAATCAGAAGAAGTACACGCTCAGGAAGGAAATGAGTTGGCCATTGTTTCAGAGGGGCAGTCCTTTGAGTTCAAAAACGATCAGGTTGTTTTAAAAATTGATGCACAATCGGGAGAAATACAATCCTGGGTAGCAAATGGCAAAACCATTACCCAAGCACCTATTCGTCCCAATTTCTGGCGGCCTCCTACAGATAATGATTTGGGCAATGGAATGGATAAATGGGCGAAAATCTGGCAAGAAGCAACTTACAATTATATCGCTGAATTGACAGTTAAGCCAGAGCAGAAGAAAGACAAAGTCAGTTTTCAAGTGCGTTATTCCACTCCAAATAAAGAAGCATCCGTTGTGGTGGATTATCACCTAAAATCCAATGGTGAGTTAAAAGTAGATTACACATTCACTCCCCTGCAAAAAGGTCTCCCTAATATTCCAAGATTGGGCATGTACCTCACGCTTTCGCAATCGTTTACAGAAGTTTCGTGGTATGGGAAAGGACCAGAAGAAAGCTATTGGGATCGTAAAACAGGACAGAAAACAGGAGTGTATTCCGGTAAAGTGAACGATCAGTTTCACGCCTATTCACGTCCGCAGGAAACCGGAAACAAAACAGATGTGCGCTGGATGCAGCTTTCATCTCCAAATATGGATTTGAAAATGAAATCTGACCAATTATTGAATGCCAGCGTATGGCCATTTTCTATGACAGAATTGGATTTTAGTAGTGATGATGGAGCACAATCTGCTTCTGGATTGGTACCCGTGACCAAAAAACACGGAGCAGATATTCAATTGGGAAAAATTGTACAATGGAATATTGATTTATTGCAAATGGGAGTTGGAGGCGATACTTCATGGGGTAGATTGGTGCATGACGAATACACCATTTCGGCTGATCAATCCTATTCCTATTCATTCACGATAACTCCACATAAAACAAACAACCTATAACAATGCAGATACTTACATTTTTAGGCTTCACCTTGCTGGTTGGAGTTATCTCCTACCTGAAAAGCAAACGTACCAATGAGAATACATCAGAAGGTTATTTTCTGGGGGGTAGAAGCCTCACGGGAATTGTTATTGCGGGTTCTTTATTGCTGACTAATTTATCTACTGAGCAAATTGTAGGCTTAAATGGAGCAGCCTTTAAAGAAGGCATACTGGTGATGGCCTGGGAAACGCTGGCAGCTATCGCAATGGTAGTAACAGCTGTCGTTTTGTTGCCCCGATACCTGAAAGGTGGGATCACAACGGTTCCTCAATTTTTGGAAACGCGCTATGATAAAATGACCAAAACCATTACTTCGGGCTTGTTTCTGTCGGGCTATGTTGTGGTGTTACTGCCTATCGTTTTGTATTCGGGAGCATTGGCGCTGAACAGCATGTTTGATGTGCCGGATTTATTAGGCGTAAGCAAAACAACCGCTCTGTGGATCACAGTTTGGAGCATTGGTATTATCGGTTCTGTATACGCCATTTTTGGTGGACTGAAAGCCGTTGCTATATCAGATACAGTCAATGCGGTGGGTTTGTTGATTGGTGGAATGCTGATTCCCGTATTTGGTTTGATGCTGGTAGGCGAAGGAGATCTGTTTGAAGGTATGAGTACCTTGATGGAGAAAGCGCCTGAAAAATTCAATGTCATTGGAAACAAAGATTCTTCGATTCCCTTTGGTACCATATTTACCGGAATGATGCTGGTACAACTATTTTACTGGGGAACCAATCAGGCGATTATCCAAAGAGCACTAGGAGCAAAAAATCTGAAAGAAGGACAGAAGGGGCTCATCTATGCAGCATTTATAAAAATATTGGGGCCTTTAATTGTGGTATTGCCAGGGGTAATTGCTTTTTACCTGTTTGGGGAATCAATGGAAAATCCAGATGAAGCGTATCCGGAACTGGTTAAAAAAGTACTGCCGGCCAGTTTAGTTGGATTCTTTGCTGCTGTATTGTTTGGGGCAATTTTATCCTCATTTAACTCTGCGCTCAATTCTTCCGTTACCCTATTCGGATTAGATATTTACAAATCATATATTAATAAGGAAGCTAGTGAAAAACAAGTAGTTTGGGCCGGTAAAAAGTTTGGAATTGTATTGGCCGTATTGTCTATGTTCATTGCTCCGCTAATAGCCAATGCACCGGATGGGTTGTATGGATATTTACAGGAAGTAAATGGCTGTTATTCTATTCCGATTCTGACCATTATAGTAGTGGGTTATTTTACCCGTTATGTACCCGCTATTGCAGCAAAAATTGCGATAGCTTCTGGTGTGGTGCTCTACAGTATTTCTCAGTTTATTCTAAAACCCTTTGTGGTAGGCGAAGACAACTATCCTCATTTTTTGCATGTGATGGCCCTACTTTTTGTTTTCAATGTATTGGTAATGCTCCTTATCGGGAAATTGAATCCAAGGACCAAAGCTTTTGAATTGCCTTATACCCAAGCGGTGGATATTGTTCCCTGGAAACATGTGAAATTGGCCGGAGGAATTGCTTGTATCATTGTTATTTACTCGTATTTCTATTTTTCATAAACGATGAAGGCAAATAAGATCGTAGCGCAACTTATTGGGTATTTTAAAACAACATTCCAGCAAAATCCACAACTGATATTTTCTCCAGGAAGAATTAATCTTATTGGCGAACATACCGATTACAACGATGGATTTGCCTTTCCTGCTGCGATTGACAAAGGAATATACCTGGCTGTTGAGGCAACCGAAGACGATACTTCTACCATTGTTGCTTTAGATGCTGAGGAGGAATATCGTTTTTCAACTCATGACACTCTGCAACCATTGGCTAAAAGAGGATGGGAGAATTATATATTGGGTATAGTAGCGGAGTTACAAAAAAAAGGAGTAGATCTTCCTAATTTCAATCTGGTGTTTAAAGGAGATGTCCCAATAGGAGCTGGACTTTCTTCTTCTGCTGCACTTGAAAATGCTGTGGTATTTGGATTGAACCATTTGTTTCAATTGGGAATTTCCCGAAAGGAAATGATCTTTATTTCACAAAGGGCGGAGCATCATTTTGCAGGAGTAAAGTGTGGAATTTTAGATCAGTATGCTTCCATGTTTGGGCAAAAAAACAGGGGACTTCACCTGGATTGTCGTACCCTTACTTCAACAGCTTATCCCATGGATTTGGGTGATTATGAATGGGTATTGATTCACACCAATGTACACCATAATCTGGCCGATAGTGCTTACAATCATAGAAGAGCTGTATGTGAAAAGGTGGCACAACAGTTTGGTGTAGCAGCTCTTTGTGATCTTTCGGTGAAAGATTTGAAGACAATGGAGACCCGATTATCGGCAGATGACTATGTTAAAGCGGCTTTTATCATAGAAGAAAACGAGCGGACTTTACAGGCAGTAAAGGCGTTGATGGAGAACGATATGGGAGCCTTGGGAAGCCTTCTATTTGCTTCGCACGATGGTTTATCGAACAAATACGAGGTGAGTTGTGCAGAGCTGGATTTTTTGGTGGATGCAGCCAAAGCTTCTGATGCAGTTATCGGAGCACGGATGATTGGTGGTGGTTTTGGTGGCTGTACGCTTAATTTGATGCATACGGATAAAAAGCAACGTTTTTTAGAAGATATTCAGCCATCCTACAAGGCTGAATTTCATCAGGAGTGTACCATTTATTCAGTAAACATAGGAGAGGGCACACATTTGATCACAAATTATGAATGAAGGGAAAATGAATACAAATTTGGATGACTATTCGCATAAACGCCTTAATATCCTAACGGGAGAATGGGTGTTGGTTTCTCCTCACAGAGCCAAAAGACCCTGGCAGGGGCAGGAGGAAGAAGTGAAGCAAGAAATCAAGGTTTCATACGATCCTGAGTGTTATCTGTGTGCCGGAAACAAACGTGCCAATGGAGACATAAACCCTGATTATAAAGACACCTATGTATTCACCAACGATTTTGCTGCGCTGCAAAAGGAAACTCCCGATTTTTCTCTCGATGATGGTTTGCTACAAGCCACTTCCGAAAAAGGAATTTGCAGGGTAGTATGCTTTAGTCCGGATCATTCCAAGACGCTGGCTGATATGGAAGTATCCGAAATTGAAAAGGTGGTACATATCTGGCAGGAAGAGTTTAACAATTTAAGCCAACAGGATTTTATCCGCTACATTCAGATTTTTGAAAACAAAGGAGCTGCAATGGGCTGCTCTAATCCACATCCTCACGGACAGATTTGGAGTCAGTCGGGAATTCCGAATGAAGTAGCCAAAAAAGACCAACACCAATTAGATTACTATCAAAAAAATAAGCGCTCTTTATTAGGAGATTATCTTCAGCAAGAACTCCAAAAACAAGAACGTATCATATTTGAAAATGAGGATTTTGTAATTCTGGTTCCCTTTTGGGCAGTATGGCCTTTTGAAACCATGATTGTACCCAAAAAACACCAAACTAACATAAGCCAACTCACAGTAAAAGAAAGTCTTCACTTTGCCGAAGCCATCTCAAAAATCACCCAGGCCTACGATAAGTTATTTAATTGCTCGTTTCCTTATTCCAGCGGAATTCACCAGTCTCCTATAAACAACGGAAACCAAGATCATTGGCACTGGCACATGAGTTTTTATCCTCCTTTATTACGCGGTGCTACCGTCAAAAAATTTATGGTAGGCTATGAAATGTTCGGTATGCCTCAACGGGATATTACCGCTGAGAAAGCTGCTGAGGTTTTGGGTGGGGTGATATAACGAACACAGAATATACATGCTCTGTTGCTATTGAATACAGGTACAGTTAGTACACTTAGACAACTACTTTTAATCGGGCAGAATCAGCTTTTATATTGTTCGATTCTCCTTCTTGTTCTGGTGAGAGTTTTTCAGAAATTATCTGACTATTTACAACAAAAAAAATAGCTGCAGCTATCAGCAAAAGTAGAGGTGCAATTCGTTTCATCCAATTTCCCCTTGTAATTGATTGATTTGAAGGAAGAAATGTAGGAATTAGAATTTGTTTTTGCAATAGGTAACTATCTGATATTATGGTGGTTAGTTTTTTCGGATAATTACTTTTTTTGTGTTAATTACAGAATTTCTATAAAGTGTTAACAAGTAGATTCCTGATGAAATTGATTGCGTGTTTAGTGTAATTATTTGATTTGATTCTAGCTTGCTTAATTGCTTGTTAACTAGTACTCTACCGCTTAAATCAACTAATGAAACAGTTACTTCATCGTTGATTTCTTCATTTGACCTGATTGAAATTTGATTTGTTGCAGGGTTCGGGAACACTGTAAAATTGATTGTGTTAGTGAGATCATCAACCCCTAATGTATCTTCTGGTGGAGCTACATATCTGCTACTTCTTCCCCAAAGAGAAATCCCTCCTGGAGCCTCTCCAGCAATCCACTCTAGACTGTCAGAGAAATTAATATTTGCAACGTCAACATTAATTAATTGAACACCAGTTCGTAATGAGTCTATTTGGTTGAAGTGATCTCCAGTTAGAAGGTTGTTTTCTATATCGTTGAATATATAAACTACTCCATCTTGAGTTCCTACAAATGCGAATGGTTTGTTGGTAGTATCTGATACCCCAAAAGAAGCTCTAATAAATCCATTTTTTCGAGGGTTGTAGTACTCCAGTCCACCTAATGAATCATTTGTTGGAGTTGCTGAGAATTGAGGAGTGGTTGAATTACCTGTGTTTTCGTGATATTTGAGAATGCCACTTCTAATTCCAATTACTAAATCTAACAGTCCATCATTGTTTAAATCATACAATTCTGGTGCTGAAAAAGACCCATGATCAATTGACATATAATTTGTATCACTTAATACAAATTGTGCTGTAGAGCCAAGTGGTGCTATGTTTTCGAAATAACAAAGTGGGCCGTTAATGGTGCCGCATATCATATCATCGTCACTATCACCATCCAGATCTCCGAAAGTCGGAAACAAACCAAAACGGTCTTCAGCAGATAATCCATTAAAATCTCTATCTATTAATTCATATTCTGGAAAATTGTTGTTCCCAACATTTCTCAAGTAAGCTAACTGACTTTTGAATCCAGGTTGGTACGTTGTCCAGCTATATGAAGCGTAGTAACCCATATGACCTATTAAAATATCAAGTAGCCCATCTTGGTCAACATCAATGTATGAAGGGTAGCTCAACGAACCGAAATCTAACATGTCTTCACCAAGAAAACCTTTTGTTTCTAGGGTTAAATCTACATCGTAAGAACTACCAGAATTTAAGTATAGCCAGCTGTTAGCAGTATCTTCAGAATATTCGAAATGAGGTGCTACAACTAAGTCTTTTACATTGTCGTTATTCACATCAATATGGAACGCAGCATTGTACTCGTTAATATCTACAGGAGTATCATTAGCTGGGAAGTCGTAATCTGCAGAGGTCATTTGAGCATTATCTATTGTTCCAGTGTTATAGGCCACAGTGAGTCCATCTGATTCAGAATCTCCCAATATAACTTCGGTTAAATCATCACCATTTAAATCTATAGCTAGGATGGTAGAAGCTGCATGGCGACTTTTCCTACCAGAGCCACCTTTACAGGTAGCGTTGAAAATTAGATCGTTACTAAACGAGGATTCGTAGAAATTACCCCAGCAACCATCATCTCTTACAAGTTTTAAACTATCGCAATTGTCACTAATGTTTTTATATCGGTAGAATAAAATTCCACCTACAGCACTTGTTACAAAGTCTAAATCCCCATCCCCGTCCAAATCTTCAATAGATGGAATATCAGTTATTGTGCAGTATACTCCGCTAGGACCTCCAAAAACAGTTGCAGGAATGTAATCAGTTACTAATTGCCACTGAAAACCAATTGTAGAATTTCCAACATTCTTGTAGAGAGCTATCCCACCCTCTCGATACGTAAATAAATCTTCTAATCCATCACAGTTATAATCCCTTAAAATCAAAAAACCTCTAACGTTAAGTCCAGCTGGAAACTGCCAAGCATATTCTGGAGCATAGGTGTATTTCATTTCTCCAGTTTGCCCCGTATTGATAAAAGTTTTAATACCGTATCCATTAGAGGCGTTATCATATACAACTATGTCCTTTTTACCATCCCAGTTTAGGTCTATGGATTGAAATTGTGCGTTGTTTAATCCTCCAGTCCAAGGCATTTTTAGGCTTGTTCCGTTTTCGGAAACAACAATAGTATCCATACGCCCATATGGAAATGGCTTTTGTCCAAATGCCGAAATACTTGAAAATACAATTAGGATAGAGACTAGTCGTTGTAACATCTTGTTGGATTCTGTACTAAATAAAACGTCTATGAATGTAGCAAAGTTTGTTCATTCTTCTAAGAAGATGTGAGAAGTTCTACATTTGTGGCGCAATCGAAAAAAGATAATGAAGCAATTAGCGCTATTTAGTTTATTCATGATGTTGTTACAGTTTTCTGTTTCGGCTCAAACTAAGGAGAAACGTGAAAGAGAAGATCAACTAATTGTTGATTTGACATACGAAACCCTTTTGAACAACCCAGATGAGATCGATTTTAAGTGGTACAACAATGGAGTAAACGTTCACTTAATGTATGATGCACCTATCAAAATAAGTCCTTTTAGTGGAGCGATTGGGATAGGAATTAGCTCACAGAGCTATTATTCGAATGGTCAATTAAGAGTAGAATATGATTCTACTAGATCTCGTGATATGATGGTTTGGAATAAGGTAGATACGAACTATAGAAACAATAAAATTTCGACTACATACATTGAGGTTCCAGTAGAATTTAGATGGAGGTCTGAGGAGTCACCAAGTGGATACCGTTGGAAAGTAGCGGTTGGTGCTAAGTTTGGTTATTTGATTGATACTCATGATAAAATGACGTTCAATAATAGTGATCGAGATAAGTATAAGACATATATCTTCCCTGAAATGAATCAGTATCGAGTAGGTACACATATTCGAGTAGGTTATGGCAAAGTAAATTTAACCGCATTTTATTCTATTACACCTTGGATAAATGAAGGAAGAGGGCGTACACAGAATCAGCTTTCGATAGGTGTTTCCATCCTTCCATTCTAATGAGGGTAGGTTCCCGCTAATACCATAAAGCCAAAACTAAAGCCTAAAGCAAAACCTGCGGTTACTTGTCCTAGGGTGTGTTGTTTAAGTTGAATTCTAGAAAAGGCTACAATACCAGCTAATAAGAATAACACAGTAATAGTAACTGTGATGTCAAGCTGAAATATGTAGGATAGAGCGTAAAAAACACCTGCTAGGCCGCCAACGCCAACTAGGTGCATGCTTATCTTCCACCAAATATTAATGATAAAGGCAACAATGATTGCAGAAATTGCCGCGATCATCATTAGCAGAATAACTTTATTCAAACCAATACTTTTTAATAGGTAATAGGTACTCATGAATAAAATAGTGGTGAGTACCAATGGCAAGAATCGTTCTTCTCGTTTACTTACCTGAATATCACTGATTTTTCCTTTTCGATATAGGTATAGCATGAAAAGCCCTGGAATTACAAAAGTGTTGATGAACACCATGGCTAGCACAAACAACCTTGATTGTTCTGGTAAAGCGTATACAAAGTAAGTTTGAACTTGCGTGAATAGAATCAACAAGCCATATGTGGGCATGAGTAACGGGTGAAGTAAAAATGAGATAACCCTTGAAAACCAGTATTGCATTACAGTTCTTTTCTTAATCGAGCAACTGGAATATCCAATTGTTCACGGTACTTGGCAACAGTCCTACGAGCTATGTTATAGCCTTTTTCTTTCAGAATACTAGCTAATTTTTCGTCAGTAAGAGGTTTGCGTTTGTTTTCTTGTTCAATCTCGTCTGTCAGAATTTTCTTTACCTCTCGCGTACTTACTTCTTCGCCACTATCTGTACTAAGACTTTCACTGAAGAAACTTTTTAATAAAAATGTCCCAAAAGGTGTTTGCACATATTTGCTATTTACAACGCGAGAAACTGTACTGATATCCATGTTGATGCGTTCTGCTACATCTTTCAGAATCATTGGTTTTAACTTCGTTTCATCTCCTGTCATAAAGTAGTCATGTTGTATCTCCATAATGGTACTCATGGTTAAATACAAAGTGTTCTGACGTTGTTTAATTGCATCAATGAACCATTTAGCAGAATCTAACTTCTGCTTAACGAATAACAATGCATCTTTCTGTTCTTTAGTTGCTCCTTTCTTATTTTTAGCATAATCTTCGAACATTTCAGAATATTGTCTGCTTACCTTCAGATCAGGCGCATTTCTTCCATTAATGGTCAACTGTAGTTCATCATCTTCAGTGCGAACTATAAAATCGGGAACAACATGCTCAAGAATGATAGAAGATTCGCTCATGCTATTTCCAGGTTTTGGATTAAGCTTGAGAATTTGCTCAATAGCTAACTTTAGGTCTTCTTCGGTCAAATTGAACTTTGTGATGATCTTATCGTAGTGCTTCTTTGTAAACGCATCAAATGCATGAGTTAGGATCTCAATGGCGTTATGAATATCTTCATCATAAGTGTCTTTTCGTTCTAGTTGAAGAATTAAGCACTCTTGTAAGTTTCTTGCACCAACTCCAGCCGGTTCAAAAGTGTGAATGATTTGTAACAGATCAGATAACTCTTTTTCATCAGTCATGATGTTTTGAGTAAATGCCAAATCGTCAACAATAGCGTAGAGTTCTCTTCTTAAGTAGCCAGACTCATCAATATTTCCTAGAAGGTGTTGTGCAACTTCTTTTTGATGATCATTTAATGGATGTAAGCGAAGCTGATTTTCAAGAATATCGTGGAAGGTCTTGCCGCCACTAATTGGAATTACTTGATCATCATCGTCTTTACTGTGATTATTGCTATAAAGTTTATAGTCGGGGATATCATCCTGATCAACATAATCAGAAAAGTCGAATTCTTGCTCTGCATCAGAAGCTTCTTCGTATGCATCGCTGTATTCATCATGTTCTGCTTCGTCAAAAGCTTCATCCATTCCTTCTTCTAAAGCTGGATTTACTTCTAGCTCCTCTTTGATGCGTTGTTCAATAGCAACTGTAGGAACTTGTAGCAGTTTCATCAGCTGTATTTGCTGAGGAGAGAGCTTTTGTAAAAGTTTCTGTTCGAGTTTTTGAGTAAGCATAAAAACGGGTATATAACTCGAAAATAGGAAACTTAATTAAAAATTGGTACGAAATTTGTTGTTAAAAAGAGGTAAAAAAGAAAGGGAGCTCGAGGGCTCCCTTTTTATTTGTCTAGTAACTAGAAGTTTGCGTTTCCAGGTGTGCGTGGAAAAGGAATTACATCTCGAATATTTGTCATTCCTGT
>DIYR01000042.1 GCA_002429085.1 Flavobacteriales bacterium UBA6049 | reverse complement strand
CATACCACCTGGCCAACGCTCAACCACGTAAGGCATGTTGATATTAGACACTTTTTCTGCTACGATATCTTTGGCTTGTTTTTTTGTAGCAACAAACATGATTTTCTTACCAGACTTAGCCATTTGTCTAAGTGCTGCGGCAGCTTCATCAATTTTTGCTACTGACTTATGCAAGTCGATAATGTGGATACCGTTTTTCTCCATAAAGATGTATGGAGCCATACGTGGATTCCACTTACGTGTAAGGTGTCCAAAATGTACACCAGCTTCTAATAACTCTTGGTAATTTGTACGAGCCATGTTTAGATTTTAAAAATTGTTCACTTTCTTTTTTACTCAATTCGAGCAACCTCCAAGTTGCAGCTTGCTGTCTTGGATGGTTTAGATGCTGAACGTCAGCAACCCCAAATCTCCAGATATTAACGCTTAGAGAACTGGAATTTCTTACGAGCTTTCTTCTGACCGAATTTCTTACGCTCAACCATTCTTGGATCACGAGTCATCAATCCTTCACTCTTTAACAAAGGCTTAAATTCTTCGTTTTCTTCAACCAAGGCTCTCGCAATACCCAAACGTACAGCTTCTACTTGACCGCTGATTCCGCCTCCACCAACGTTAACCTTAACATCATACTGACCTTCGGTTTCAGTTAATACGAACGGACGGTTCAATTTCACCTGCAATGTTGGTACCGGAAAGTACTCCTTAGCTGGACGACCATTGATGGTAACTTCACCTTTCCCTTTTGAAAGGTAAACACGAGCGATAGAGCTCTTTCTTCTTCCTAATGTGTTGATCACATCCATTATTTAATCGTGTTTAAGTCAAATTCAACTGGCTGCTGACCTGCATGTGGATGCTCAGTGCCAGCATACACGTATAAGTTCTTGTATACAGCGCGACCTAATTTAGTCTTAGGCAACATACCTTTTACTGCTGCTTCAACAATGCGTGTTGATTTATCAGCTTTTTTCCAATCCTTCGCTAAAGCTACACGCTGTCCACCTGGATATCCAGTGTGACGGATGTACTCTTTAGTTTCTTCTTTGTTTCCTGTCATTTTCACCTGATCAGCGTTGATAATGATGATGTTATCACCTGTATCAGCGTGAGGTGTAAATGTTGCTTTGTGCTTTCCTCTAAGCACAAAAGCAGCTCTTGATGCTAAACGACCTAATGTTTGGTCTTTTGCATCAACTATTAACCATTTCTTATCGGCACTTTCAGCGTTTACCGATTTTGTTTTATAACTAAGCGTGTCTAAAGCCATTGCTATCAACTATTTGCATATAAAGTAAAACAGCCCTCAAAAAGGGCTGCAAACTTACAATAATTTTATAATTCAGCAAACTTTTATTGCTTGCCTCTCAGACGATTAATAAAAGGATGCGCGTTTGTCTTCAATTGATGCATTCTCACGAACTGCATTCAATGCCTCAAATGAGGCGCGACTCTGGTAACCTCTCTCTAACTGAAGCTTTGCTGTTCCATCAGCAGGAAGCTCTTTGTAATCTTCTACTTGTACTACAAACACCCCTGTATTTCCCTGAATTGGAACGCTCATTTTACCTGCTTCTACACTAAATACTTTTCCAATCAATTTTGGTTCAACACCAATACTTGGAACTGAATATGCATCAAATTGTAATGAAGACACAGATTGAACAGGTGAACCTAATTTTTCTGCAACCTCTTTCAGGTTATTTACTCCATTAATATCTGCAATAATTTCGGCTGCCTTCTTCTCTTTGATTACTTCAGCACGAATAATGTCTTTTGCTTGATCGAATGGTAATGTACCTTCTTGTTTGATTTGGTTTACACGAGCAATTACGTATTGGTCTCCTAAATCAAATACAGTACTTACATCTCCTAAATCTGCTTCGTAAGCCCAACGAACAATCTGACGAGAATTATCTAAGCCCATCATTGTTTGATCTGCTTGACGAATAGCAGGAGCTTGCATTAAACCAAACTCTTGTGCTGCTGCTTCGTAATCTTCTCCACCGTTTTTATTCTCTATTTGGAAAGTTGAAGCTTTGTTATAAACCGCTTGATACGTTTCTTCTAAAGGCTCAATGTTGTTGTCAACAATTCCAGCGTACACTTTTTGAACAGGATTTGTCAATTCTGTTACTTCAATAATATGGAAACCAAATTGAGTCTGGACAATACTTATATCTCCCTCTTTTCCTTCGAAACAAGCATCGTTGAATGGCTTCACCATTCTTCCTTCTGTGAACCAACCTAAGTCTCCACCATTTGAAGCAGAACCTGGATCTACAGAGAAAGTAGTTGCTAATTCTGCGAAATCAGCTCCACCTTTAATCTCTTTGAGTAAGCTATCTGCTGTTGCCTTAGCAATTGATGAATCTGCATCGGTAGCATTTGGCTGAATTAAAATATGTCTTGCCTTAGCAGAATCTGGAGCAACTTTAGCAATCTCAATTTTATATAACTCGAATTTATTTCCATTTCTAAATGGCCCTACTACATCGCCTTGCATAGCATTCAATACAACAGTATCTATTGCCATTGGAAGTGTTCCAGAAGTAATCCATCTAAAATTGAATGGCGTATCGCTAGATTCGTTCACAAATAATGTATCATCTGTTGATGCTGCAAAATCTTCTCTTAAACCAACTAATTCTTGTTCGGCAGCTTGAATATCATTTGCCGTTGGAGAAACATTGAATACTAAGTAATCTAATGAACGAACTGTTTCTGTTTGCTTGAACTGAGCATCTGTTTTGTGCTCATTGTAATAAGCTTTCATTTCGCTTTCTGAAGGTTCGTAAGCAGAATCAATCATTGAAGCGAAGTACTTAACAGCATATTTAAAAGATACTTGTTTTCCTTTTTCTTGCTCAAGAATAGCTACTTGGCTTTGAGGAACGTATAGTCCTTTCTCAACCAAGCTTGCATATTTTTCGTTCTCTACAGATTCGCGAAGGCTCTTTTTGAATAATTGGTAATTCAATTTAGCACTTGCTACATCAGGGTTTTCAGTTACATCTGTAGTTAAGATGATTTTGAAGTAGTCTACAACGGCTTGCGTATTCAATTGTCCATTTGGTGAACGGAATTGCTCGTATACCTGACCTGTTTGCGGATTTGAGAAGTATTGACGAATCATTGCATTGTTAGGGTCGTTTTGGATGATATCGAATAACTCATCATCACTTACACCAACTCCTAATGCTTGGAATTCTGGTTTCAATGCATACTCACGAACTAAGTCGTTCCAAACTTGTTCTCGAACTTGCGCACGTTGTTGTTCATTTAAACCACCATTAGCACTTTGCATTCTAAGTGCTTGCTGTAATCTCAATTCAAATTCTTGATAGGAAATCTTAGATCCGTTTATTACACCAACTTCGGTATCAGGACCATTGAAGAAGATAGAACTTCCGGTTAAAAGCTCTCCTAACAAAAAAAGCACCATTGCGCCACCAATAGCAATCAACAGAAACGTAGATTGCTTTCTAATTTTACCAATTACAGCCATTATCTATATGTGTATCTTTTACTTGTGGGCTGCGAATATACAACTCGCAGTTAAATATGGAAAAGAGTTAATCAGTAGGTATTTGAGTGAGTTGAACTAAATCTATTCTTCGATCGGTTACTCCAATAATTTTAAACAGATGATTTCCTACCCGAATAGTCTCTCCTTCTTCTGGAATACTCTCATGATTAGATATTATTAAACCTGCTAACGTTTCATATTCATCACTCTCAGGAAGGTCTAGTTTGTATTCTTCGTTTAGGTAATCTACTTCTATACGTGCACTAAACTTGTAGTTGAGATCATCTAACTTTATTTCAATAAGCGTTTCCGTATCATGCTCATCTTCTATTTCACCAAAAATTTCTTCAACTACATCTTCCATGGTAACCAACCCAGATGTTCCTCCAAATTCATCTACCACAACTGCCATACTTCGTTTCTGACTAATGAGCAATTCTAGGATTTCACTCCCAGCCATTGTTTCGGGAACAATAGAAATAGGAAGCAAAATATTCTTGATGGCATTGGGTTTCTTGAACAACTCTGAAGAATGCACATAGCCAATGATATTATCTATGTTCTCTCTATAGATCACAATTTTCGATAACCCAGTATCAATAAAGGTTTTCCAAAGTTCCTCAATGTCATCCTCGATATCGAACGCAACAATCTCTGTTCTTGGAATCATACAATCGCGAGAACGAACACTAGAAAAATCTAGCGCATTTTGAAAAATCTGAACTTCATTTTCAATTTCATCCTCATCTGCTGCGGTAGCGGTGGCTTCTCTTACAAAATGGTCTAAATCTACCATTCCGAATAGAGGTTTCTGCTCTTCTTTAGGAACATTAAACACAACTCTCAAAAGAAAATCTGAGAGAGACATGATTAACCAAACTAATGGAAACAAAGCATAGTAAACAATTGCTACTGGAGCCACAAATACATTTAGTGTTCTGTTGGGGTTGATTTGAAAAATTGCTTTCGGAAGAAATTCTGCTGTTACAAGAATAACGATAGTCGATACTATAGTTTTAATCAGTAATACTGCAACAGAGTTTGGGATATACGTGAAGAAAAACGGATCTAGTAAATCTCCCATCTTGATTCCGTAAACAACCAAGGCAATGTTATTACCCATAAGCATGGTAGTAATAAATCTACCTGGGTGCTTCATGAAATAGCTGTAAACCTTTGCAGGAAAATTGCCGCTCTTTTTATCTAACTCAACCTTGAGTTTATTGGCAGATACAAAAGCTATCTCTATACCTGAGAAAAAGGCAGATAGAAGAAGAGAAATAAAGATTACCAAAAATTGGCTTGAGTCCATGTTTTACGCAAAGCGTTTTACCAAAAGTAGAAAATTCACTCACCGTTTGAGGTACGCTCTTGAGTTTTGCGGTAAAATCTTCTCATTAAATATAAAATACCTGACATTACTGGGAAAATTGTGAGATACTTGTTCTCTTCCCAGCCTTGCACTGCGATCCAGTAAATTACAAGCGCAGCAGTAACAGTTGCTAAAAACAACCAGAAATACTCCATGATTTTATTGTACGTCTTCATCGCTTGAATTTTCTTCGTCTACGCTTATTATCCCTTTGATATGCTTGATCTGATACTTAGTGAATTCTTGATTTGACTCTAAACCATCACCATAAATAATTTCTTCTCCGGTAGTGATTTTAACAAATGCATTTGAGAAAATGCGTTTTCCACCTATATCCCAAGTTAGTTGTTCAGTACTTAGAATATCTCCATTTGCATTTTTAACGATTACGTTGTTCTCTGCTTCGATTACTCTTTGCTCTGGCAAATGCTTTGCATAATCAGCGGATATGTCCGTATCAACTGTACCTGAATCAGTGTAGAAGACAACATGCATTCCTTCTGTCATCTCCGTATACGGATCTACCTCATTTAAATAACGGTTTATTATTGGTGCGGTTAGGATCACCATCACCTGAGCAGAATCTGAAAAGCGAATAACAGCATCGCGGGTGGTTTCATCTGGAAAATCCTCTGAATACGTAATTCGTTCAATTTCTTTCTTGGAGTTACTGCAAGAAAAAAGCATCCCTGTTGCTAGAACAAGGATGCTTAATATGTGTATGCGATTACGTACTAGACGCATATTAATTCAGTGTCTTTACAGTAACTGTTTCGTTAATCCAACCACCTACTGTAACGGTTTGGCCATCAGTAATACCATGGAAGAAACAATCTTCTTTAGAAGGGTATTGAGATGCTACTTGACCTAATTTTTTGTTTGCTGCATCAGCCAAAGATGGATCTAAAGACTTTGCTCTGCTAAACTTGGCAATGGATGCCCAAACACCACCTTTTTTCATACATGCATTATCTCCTACAGTAGAAGAACCATAAAAGTAAGCATTACCTATAATCATATACGCTTGACCGTTATTTGGATCTAACTGCAACAACTTCATTGCTGCATTCTTAGCTCCTGGGTAATTTTTCACTCTTAACTGTGCTTCTCCTAAATATAAGTATGCTCTCTTTTTAACATCATCATTCTGTGCAATGTTAGCTCCATCTTTCAAGAACCCTATTGCTTCCGAGTAACGCTCTTTTTTCAGTAGAGCAGCACCAATTGCAACTTTAGATATTCCGCTTGGCATTGCTTTATCTGCCTCAATTGAAGCCTGCAAGAACAATTCTCTATCAGTACATCCTCTTTTCTCGAACAATGCCATGATTTGTAAAAGAACTGCAGTATCCGTTTTATTTGCTTCAAACTTTGGCGTATAAATCTCTACTAAATCATCACATCCTGCCACTTTACTAAAGATGTCATCAATTTGCTGAACAGCTCTTTTTTCTGCTTTAGTTAACTCTCCATTCTTTGCAGCTCTTTTTGCCAACACACCATTTAGCTGAGGATATAATTCTAATAGAACTTCTTTTTCTAACTTCTTTTGAGCTACAGAATAGTAAGCTGCTTGATAATATGCTGCCAAGGCACCTGCCTCTGTATCATCTCCGCTCAATTCAAATCCTTCTTTTAGAATATGATAAGCCTCTAATGATTTAGCTGCTTTACCATAGCGTAATAAGTCTGATCCTTTTCTTCCAAGAACATACCCTCTTTGACCAAAGTGCTCAGCGCGCATATCGTAAACCCACATTAATGAATCTAGCATACTTGCCTTTTCTTCATCTGTACTTGCAGCTTTAATCATTTCTTTGAACACCTTGGTTCCTTTGATGTACAAGTTTTTAGAAGACTTTGGGCATATTTCAATAGCTCGAACTAAATATGGTTTTGCATCAGCGTATGCCTTTTGCTTGTAGTATTCAGAATACAATGAAGTAGCCTCGATACATTTCGTACTATCTTCAGGAGTTGCTCCATACTTACCTTGAGCCATGGTAGCAAAGGCTGCTAGAATTGCAAATAAAGAAAGTAAGGTTGCTTTTGTTCTCATCGTTATTTAGTTATAAATCAAATACTTATTAATTAATCTTTCTCTTTTGGAACCATCTATCCCAGAAACTAGGTGTCAAAACTATTCCAACTAAGAAATTACTGTATTGCTCGCTAATTAAACCAGTGTTATCATATGCCCTTTCTCCAAACTCGTAACTAATATTTATGGATGAAGACCGTGCGTATGCTGATTTAGATTTAACCAGTGGAATACCAAGACCAAAGGTTATGCCATAATCAAAAATGTCTTGGTTGTTAACATTTAGATAGGTTTTGCCATAATGTGCTCCTGCTCGATAGCTCATGATTTTAAAAAGCCCTCTAATAGCATCATCGTCTGGTGTAAACTCCATACCAAAAGCAGTTCTCCAAGAATCTTGAAGGTTTTGGTTTTCGCCCAATCTAGTCATTTGGCTCCAAGCGCCATATTCCACATCGGCATTTATAAATAACCTGCGTTTAGTATTTCTATTGTAAAACTCCATACCTACACCTCCACCAAAGCGATGCGGTATATAAGTATTCCCTGTATCCTGAGTAAAAACAACAGTATCTTTAATGATGTTGCCATCAAGTGATCCTGCAAACACCTCACTTCTCGTTCGCATATCCCCACCTAGGTTATACGTTGCCCCAACAATCACATACCTATCAAGGTGTCTCTTTCTAGCTAAATCTCTTCTATACTGAACACCAAAGTCAGCACTGATATCACTTAGATTGTAACGGGTTCTTCTAAATGATGTAAATGTTGAGGAGTTTTCAGGAAATCTGGTTTGCGAATTATATTCAAGTGGGCCGAAGATGTAAGATAAATTACTTCCAACTCGTAATGATTGAACCGAATCTGTTAGAAGCTCATAGCTTAGCCCAATAAAAACCCTGCTTAAACCACCTTCTCCAGTATAGATTGACCTAACACTTTCATTTTCTGTTGCCCCTGTGGCATCCATGTCATACCCCATTTGGGTCATCGGAGTTAATCCTAAAGCCGCTCCAAATCTTTTTGAAATTGGCATTCCCAATCCAAAATACCTCATACCAGCAACATCATAACGTTGAGTCCCAGCATTTGAAGTAAGGTTATTTACCTGATAATGAAGTGCTATATTAAAAGAGGTAGTTTTAAGATTAGAATACGAAGCTGGATTAGATGGATTCAAGTGAAAAGCATCTGAGATCGCATATTTTGTATCACCCATTGAAATGGAACGAACCATTCCTTCGCTTACTCTATCTCCTAAACCATAAAATGAGTATGGTGAATTCGTGGTTGCTTGACCCTGAGCACAAAAGCTCACAACAATAGCACACGCGCTAATTGCTATATGAAGAATGTAATGCTTGATATTCAACTATTTCGTTAATGCCCTTTAGGAGCAAAAAATTGTCTGCAAAAATGCTATTTTTAAGTCCACCCACAAATGTTTCTGCATCTCCACCTGTCAAGAATATTTTTCCTGTGGAATTTGAATCTAAAAAATCAGTTATTCTTCCTTCTAATTCAAACCTAATTCCTTGATAAACGCCAGATTTAATGCTCGAGTTGGTATCAGATCCAACTATTGTGTTTTTCGTATTTGGATGTACTAACGGCAATTTCTTTGTTAGCGTATGTAATACATCAAATCGCATCTGATACCCTGGAGATATAGCGCCTCCCACATAGCGATGCTTTTCTGTTACATAATCGTACGTAATGCAAGTTCCCATTCCAATTACCAAGGCTGCTTGATTTTGTTCAAGTTGTTTTAACACTCCAGCAACCAAGCAAATTCTATCGGTTCCTAAAGTACTGGGTGTTTTATAATCTACTTGAAAAGGAAGAGGAGTTTTTGAATTTATATTAACTACTGATGCTATTTCATTCAACTCTGTCCAGTTATCTGAAAGACCCGTTACATCACTTACTCCGATCAACTGAATATCCGGATATGATTTTAACTCCGTAAATAATTTGTAGAACTCACTGTGGGCGTAACGCTGAAACCCCAGCACCTTACCTTGCTGAAAACAAGCAAGTTTAACAAAAGTATTCCCTATATCTATCGCAACAATCACTATTCAACAAATGTAATCTTCTAAGATTTGAGTGATGATTTTTTTCATTTCTATTTGTAGGAACAAAGAAAAGTTTACTTTTGCCATCCGTTTGAAAGGATGGTGATGTAGCTCAGTTGGTAGAGCAAAGGACTGAAAATCCTTGTGTCGGCAGTTCGATTCTGTCCATCACCACAAAAAAGGTCGATAAACTATCGACCTTTTTTTATGCTTGCTTACAAGCTACTTCGTTTGCTACTTTTACCGCACAAAACAACACACATGTCGCGTATTTTAACTGGAGTTCAAGCCACAGGAACACCTCATCTTGGAAACATTCTTGGAGCCATTGAGCCAGCTATTGATTTAGCTAAACATGGAAAGAATGAGTCTTTTTTATTCATTGCAGATTTGCATTCAATCACACAAATCAAGGATGCTGAATTACTGCGTGAGAATGCTCACTCCACGGCAGCCACTTGGTTAGCATGTGGACTTGATACAGATAAAACGGTTTTTTACAGACAAAGCGATATACCTGAAACAGCTGAGCTTTCTTGGTATTTAAGTTGTTTCTTTCCTTATCAACGTTTGACATTGGCTCACTCTTTTAAGGACAAGGCTGATCGTTTAGAAGATGTAAATGGTGGCTTGTTTACTTACCCTATGTTAATGGCTGCTGACATCTTATTATACGATGTTGATTTTGTTCCAGTGGGAAAAGATCAGTTACAACATCTTGAAATCACACGAGATGTTGCTAATCGTTTCAACCATCAATTAGGAGAAACTTTTGTTATTCCACAAGATAAACTCCGAGATGAAACTATGCTTGTTCCGGGCACAGATGGCAATAAGATGAGTAAATCTAGAAACAACTTCATCAATATATTTCTTCCTGAAAAGAAGTTAAAAAAACAGGTAAACAGTATTGTTACAGATAGCACACCATTAGAAGAACCCAAAAATCCTGATACGTGTAACGCGTTTGCTATTTATTCTTTGTTAGCTGATGAACAGCAAACAACAGAGATGAGAGAAAAGTATTTAGCAGGAGGGTTTGGTTATGGGCATGCTAAGAAAGCAATTCTAGAACTGATACTAGAGAAATACACTTCTCAACGTGAACAATACAACTACTTCATGAATAATCGTGATGAGCTCGAAAGCATCTTACTGCAAGGTGCGGATAAAGCCAGATCTGTAGCTAGACCTGTTTTAAACCGAGTACGAGAGAAGCTTGGATTTGTTGCTCAATAGAATATTATACTCAAAAAGAAAAAGCCTCGATAAGTAATTTATCGAGGCTTTTTTAATCACCTATGATTTCTAACTCTGGGTAGTATTTACTTCGCTACGTATTCTGCTAACAATCCTTTAGCTGAATCTAATAACTGTAGCTTATTATCTTTCAATGAAAAAGATGATGCATTCTTAAACGCATTGTTCAACATATCTGGGCCTTTAGAGTCGCAAGCTTTTCTAGTGCTCCCTAATGATGAAAGGTCTAATTTACCTTGCATTAAATCATCTTTAGGAACAGCTCCGCTAAAGTTATTACACCCATCAGAGCCTGATACTTTACCATCGCCAGTAAAGTTTAATGATGGTAGTCCTCCACCAAAAACACTTGAAAGGTTATCCACTCCAACAAGTTTCGATAACTGCCAGTTTTTACCAATTAAAGAATCTAGATTTACCAGGTTACTTGCTTGCTTTGATGCACTTTCCAAACTTGAACAAGCTGAAAGTGTTAATACTGAGAAAAGAATAATGGCTAAACGCATATTGTAGATTTTGCGGCAAATGTAAGATTTCGTTCGTTCGATAGAAGAAATCGGTTAAAGCAAAAAACTATAACGAATCGGAAATTACCGAAGACATCTCACTTGCGCCAATATTCCCAGATTCATGAACGGCACCGTCTCTTAAAATTTCTATCCTCAACTCTTGATTTCCACTGTTTTTCTCTACCAACAACCTTACTCTAGTACCTGTTTCTACACGATTATATACTTGAGATTCCCAAGTTTCTGCTAAGTCTCCCACTTGAGCATCTGCTCCAGACGGACTCAAAAACTTAGCTGTAAACTCTCCCTTACCCGAAATTACCTCAACACGATACTGTAATGTCCATATCCTATCTCCTCTATCACATGTTGTACTCGAAAAGATAATCGATAACAATAAGAAGAATAAAAGCTTAAGAGTTAAGAGATTTCTCATGATTTGGAACTTCTTTTCTTGCATCTACAAAGAATGAAGTTACACCAAAAACTATAAGAGGCAACCAAATCACACTAACAATACTTACCCCTGAAATCAAAAGAAAAATGGCAAACAGTATAAACAACGCTCCAAGTATTTTGAAGGAATAATACGACAGGAATAATGCACTAATTATTAGTATAAAGATTGCAATTTGCCATTCTGAAGAAACCGGGTTCTTTTGCTCATTTCCTTTTTGAAACTCTCGCCATAACTCTGCCAGTTGAGTATCACCTGAATTAAATGAACTCTCAAATTGCTCTGATTCAAAAAAGTTCAACTTGTGAGCAATCATTTCATCAATGGTTCCCATTAGATATAGCAACCCTTGAGTTGATTCAATAGCCGATAGATTTGTAGATCTGTTCTCCAATGAAAGAAACCACTGATAACTTGCTGTTTCGACTAACCAATTATTGAGACTTTCCAACCGGAATCGTTGGTAAGTAGTTACGTCTTCAAAAGCATCTCTTAATCCATTGTATTTATAATCGTCTTCTGCTCCCTGGCTATCATTCAACCACCATTCAGTACTAACATCAGTATTAAACGCCCAAGATCTATTCTTCAATAGCTGATCTGGCTCTATAAAGAAATCATGTGTTACATGTTCAGTAATTACTTTTCTAGAATATGCTAACTGGTCACTCAGTTCACTGCTTCTTCGTAAATCTGTCCAAATACTTAATACTGGATCTGGATTTCTTCTCTTAATTGCTTGACTTATTGAGTCCACCTTAGTACTCCAATGATCATGATAGGAAATTAATTCTTGATTTAAACGAGTTAGCTCATACTGTTCTCTTCTATCTAATTCAGCTTGAAACAATAAAAATGCGCCAAGTAAAAAAACACTAGAATGCCCAATATAAGCCACAGAATTCTGCAAACGAGGAGATGATACTGATTCAAACCATCCAATAATTGCTACTATAATGACCAAAGCTGAATTGATCCAAACGACAAATTGACTTATACCTTTCAACAAAAAGAGAATCAATACACCAAATTGAATGGTGAAGATTACAAAATGAGCTACTCTGAAACCTCCCAGTAATTTTTTAGGGTTAATTCGGCATGTAATTAGCTCTGCAACAATTGTGAATGCATAAGCTGTAACCAAACTAATAATGGCAAACTGACTAGGCAGAAAAAGCGTCATTACTAGGCAAACAACTACAGTAGCGTAAAGACAGCGTATGCTGAACAACTTCCCCATGATCGCAAGTTATTGAAGTATAAAAAAAGGAAGCTTATCTAGCTCCGTATTTTCCTTGATACTTTCGGTACAGCTCTTTCTGTGGATCATTTAAATCAATTGCATTTCCTTTAATAAATGCAATTATTACCTGATTACTTTTCATGTCTAACGCATCACCAGATGAAATAAATAAAGTGGCTTCTTTACCATTTTCTAACGTTCCAACTTCATCATCAATTCCAAGCAATTTTGCTGTATTTCCAGTAATAGCAGCAACTGCATCTTCATACGTAAGCCCATAAGCAACTGCAGTTCCAGCTAGAAATGGCAAATTACGTTGATTCATTACCTCCATATCTCCTGATCCCATGTCTAAGCAAAAAAGGATTCCTGTGTCTTGCAGAATAGCAGGAATACGATAAGGTAAGTCTACAGGATCTTCAGGACGAAGTGGTAAGCTATGTGCTCTTCTATACATCACTCCTATTGACTGATCTTTGAGTACTTCTGGCACTAAATAGGCATCATACCCACCAACAATCACCACATTTTGAAGATGGAATTCTTTTTTGAGTTGCGCTATTTGTCTAAGTTCTTTTGCACGATTAGCATGTACATATAAAATTTGACCTTCATTAAACACTCCTCTCATAGCGTGTAAACGCAAATTCATTGTATTAGGAGCTGTATCAGCGGCATAAGCTTGAGCCTCTCTAAAAAACTCATACACTTGTTTGATCTTATCCTCAGATTTATCATTCTCTTTCAAAACACCTGGTTCTGCCCACCAGCCACCACCAGTGTATTGAGGAGGCCAATTCAAGTGAACACCCTGATTTTCGGCTTGCAATGCATCTTCCCAATTCCAACCATCTAATTTCATAACTGAAGATGTACCACTAATTACCCCTCCTCGCGGAGTAACTTGTGCAAGTAATATTCCATTAGATCTTACGGTTGGGGTAATTCTACTTTCGGTATTATAGGCAATTGCTGATCTTACATGAGGATTATACTCTCCCACGTCATCGTAATCTAATGTAGCCCTAACGGCATCTATTTCTCGCAAGCCTATAGTACTATTAGTTGCAATAAAACCTGGGTAAATGTGCTCTTTTTCTAATTGAATAACCGTGTCGTATTGAGAACGATCAATACGTGAGCCCATTTGATATTTAATAAAATCAATGTAGCCATTCTTCAATGAGATAGCCACATTCTCCATCTTATCTCCATTCCCAATATGTGCGATACCACCTAGTATCAATACATTCTTAGGTGTTTGATCTGTAGTTGGAGTTGGAACTTGAGCCCACATATGGCTAGTGCCAATTATCAGCATCCATATTAAACTAATGCCCTTCATCTTCATCCGTATCACAGTGATATAACTTTGGATTTTTTACTTGCACTTTTTCAGTTTCTGCGCCATTGTGTTTGGCTTTGATCATTTTCTGAATGATTCGATCACGCTCTTGATTCATTCTTACAATCGTTTCTTCATGCTGATCTTGACTGAAATAGATCACTCCTTCAATCATGGTAAACAACACTTTACTGTAAACGGACAACGGGTGCCCAGTCCAAAGCACTAAATCGGCATCTTTACCTTGTGTAACACTCCCAATTCTTTCTTCTAAATGAAGCATCGTTGCAGGATTAATCGTTACCATCTTTAACGCCTCTTCTTCGCTTACGCTTCCATATTTCACAGTTTTAGCAGCTTCTTGATTTAGCCTTCTTCCCATTTCTGCATCATCCGAATTGATTCCCGTTAGAACACCTTGCTCATGCAAAATGGCAGCATTATACGGAATAGCATCGTTTACTTCGAATTTATATGCCCACCAGTCTGCAAAAGTGCTTCCTGCTGCACCATGTTCGGCTAGTTTATCAGCTAGTTTATACCCTTCTAATATGTGAGTAAAGGTGTTTACCTTGAACCCCATGCTATCTGCTACATGCATTAGCATATTAATTTCGCTTTGTACATAAGAGTGGCACGAAATAAATCGAGTACTATCAAGAATTTCGGCCAACGCTTCTAGCTCTAAATCTCTTCTAAAAGTTGGTGCTTCATCTTTTTGGAAAAAACTCAACAGTCCTTTTTCCTTAGCTGGATTAGCTACTTCGTTATACTTCTTTGCTCTATTAAAGTGATCGTAATACACTTGTTCTACCCCCATTCTAGTTTGAGGAAAACGTGATTTTTGATAATCGCCCCAATTACTTTGTTTTACATTTTCACCTAATGCGAACTTGATAAAGCCAGGCGCATCACCAATCTTCATTGTTTCTGCACTCGTTCCCCATTTTAGCTTAATAATAGCAGATTGCCCACCTATTGGATTTGCTGACCCATGCAGCAGTTGAGCAGTTGTTACTCCCCCTGAAAGTTGCCGATAAATATTGATGTCTACAGGGTTGACAACATCGCCTATTCTGACCTCTGCAGAAGAAGCTTGTGTTCCTTCATTTACACCTCTTGAAATAGCAATATGTGAATGCTCATCAACGATCCCTGGTGTTAGATGCATTCCTTTTCCGTTGATATATTCTAGATCTGGAGTTTGTGCTAAATTCTTACCAACCTCTGCAATCTTTCCATCTCTTACTACCACATCACCTAAATACTTGCCATTAGAATCACAAGTCCAAATGGTTACTTGATCGATGAAATAGTCTTTTCTTTCTGGCCGAACATCATAACCAAAAGCAACGTTTGGAAACCAAGGTCTTTCAGGTTGCACAAATTCTAGTTCATCTTTTGATTGGGAATTCTTATCTGCATCTCCTTGCCTAACTGCGCTCCACACTTTCCAGTCTCCTGACGAAGTTTGAAGACGCCCGTCTAAGATTTTCCCTTTAAAATTTGGCTTTCCACTATAACGATGTAATACATTTTTGGGTAAGGAATGATAGAAGTTTACCTCCTCATTAGTAAAAGAACCTTTTACAGAAAAAGTATCTCCTTCAATTAAAACATATCCTTCTAGTTTTTTTCCTTTACTCTTCAACTTCAAAGGGTAAACTGTTCCTTCAATATTCAAATTGAATGAGCCCGACAAGTTCAGCGAAGTGAAATCTTGATACTGAACAAATTCATCTTGCACATTAACTGCCAATACTTCTACATCTGGTTCAAAAATGGATTGACTAGTGATAAAAAAGTTACTCTGAAACCCTACTGTTAATTCTCCTATATCAGTTTTTCCTATCCAACTAGCAGGTACAGTAGTTAAGGCTTTTAAGGCCTCTTCTTGAGACATGCCATGTTTAACGGCAAGTTGCAACTGCTGGAAAAACTCAGATGATGTTGTAATACCATTGGATGTAATAGAAATTGGAACACTTCGCTGTGTAAGTATTGCAGCATTTGAAGAAGACAAATCCCAATGCTTTAATTGAGCAGTTGTAGCCTGCATAGCATCTAATGGGTCTTCAACATCTAACGCCTTTGGTACAGTAAGAGGAATTATTAATTGTTGCGCTCCAATTTGATCAATTACTTGATACGTATCGTTTCCACCTCTAATGATTAATGGTTGGTTTAATTCTTCTGAAAGCAACATTGCACGGGGAATGTCCAAAGCATCTTTTACTTCTAAAAACCATGGCAATCCTTTCGATTGATTCCATGCTTCTAAGGATAAGTTGGTATGATCTTTTTCTGAGATTGAATTATACCATTCAGCATCATAATGTGTTTGACGCAGAAGAGCAATAACCCCCATTAATGATGATGGGTACTGTTGTTGGCTACTTCCTTTACTGAATGAAAAATGAGCTGAGGCCTTTGATCTGTCTACTGATTTGTTAAGCTCGCTTTTTCTAAGATGAACAAATGCACCAGTACCTCTAACAATACCATCATGATGATGAGTGAGTACACTTGTAAAGCCCATTGTGTGATACGCTTCAACTTTACTCATGTCAATTGTTAAATGTTGTACTGCATCTACTTCTGGCTTAACAGCTTCATTCCATCCGTATGGGCCTTTTACTGAAGTCTCATATTGAGGAATATGAGATTTATTCTTCTTGGTTGATTTTTGCAAACCATAATCACTATCTAAATCAATAAAACCAGGATATATGTATTTACCAGTTACGTCAATAACTACTTCACCTTGCAATGGAGATAATTCACCAACGGCTATAATCTTCCCATTTTGAATTCTTATATCTGAATTCGTGAGTTGCTGCTCAGGTGATACCTGTATGGTTGCCCCTTCAAACAAATAACTTGTAGTAGATGGATCGTCTACTCCGTTTGTAGGGAAATATTCTTGAGCATGTCCTATGAAGGAACATAGCAACAAGAAAAAAGCTAAATAGAATTTATGCATAGTTAATCGAACAAACACACAAATGTAAGGTTTGAGATTTTGAACTAATTGTCATCAACTGAATACTCCTATCATTTCTCTTTGAGTATAATTCGATTATGTAATTTCGTCACCAAAATCAGCAAACATGTACGAACTCATTAAATCTGCGCACTATTTCATTATGGTTCTTCTTCTTGTAGGGCTACTTTACACTGTTGGAAGATCTGTTGTGATGAAATCTAAAGGACAAGCTTTTGGAAACACCGAAGAAAAGCTAACCTTAATTACCATGATACTCGCCCATACTCAATTACTATTGGGTTTTGTATTATACTTCGTAGGTCCATGGTTCGGAATGTTTGGTAACATGGGCGATGTGATGAAAGATAGCTACTCAAGATTGTTAATGATTGAACATCCGTTAACAATGCTTATTGCCATCACACTACTAACTATCGGGAGAGCAAAAATTAAACGAGAAACAGATTCTGATAAACGATACAAGCAAGTTTTCATCTTCTTTGGAATTGCATTGGTACTAATCGTTATTAGAATTCCTTGGCAGTATATTAATTAATGAGTAAAGGTATTTCTACCAAAGGCCTTACTGAAACTGGCATTTTAGTTGGGCTTGTTCTTCCCAATCAAGGAGAACAATTAGTAAATGAATATTTAGAAGAGCTTGCTTTTTTAGCTGAAACAGCTGGTATTATTACAAAAAAGCAATTCACTCAACGTTTGGATCATCCAGACGTTCGCTCTTTTGTAAAGAGTGGAAAACTGGAAGAGATTAAAGACTATGTAAAAGATTTTAAAATAGATACGGTCATTTTTGATGACGATTTATCTCCTTCTCAACTTCGTAACATTGAGCGAGAGCTAAAGGTGAAAATTTATGACCGCAGCTTATTGATTCTTGACATTTTCCAAAGTAGAGCGCGTACGGCTCAAGCTAAAACACAAGTTGAATTAGCTAGATATCAGTATTTACTTCCACGCTTAACTCGTATGTGGACTCACCTAGAGAGACAAAGAGGTGGTACTGGAACACGTGGTGGTGCTGGTGAAAAAGAAATTGAAACTGATAAGCGAATGATTCGCAATCAGATTACTGTTCTGAAAAAGAAGCTACAAGCTATTGACAAGCAAATGGCTACTCAACGTAAAAATCGTGGTCAAATGGTTCGTGTTGCCCTAGTTGGGTACACTAACGTTGGGAAAAGCACCATCATGAATACGCTGAGTAAATCTGAAGTTTTTGCCGAGAATAAATTGTTTGCAACGCTAGACACTACCGTACGTAAAGTAGTTATTGAAAACCTACCTTTCTTATTATCTGATACCGTTGGTTTTATTCGCAAACTTCCTCATCAATTAGTTGAATCGTTTAAATCCACATTAGATGAAGTTCGCGAGGCTGATGTATTAGTTCATGTGGTAGATATTAGCCATCCGAACTTTGAAGATCACGTAAATACCGTTCAAGAAACGTTGAATGAAATAGATGGGTCCGATAAGCCCACGATTATGGTATTTAATAAGATTGATCAGTATAATAGCTTGGCCGATGGTGAATTTGACTATACTGGAGGTAATGAAAGACAACCTCTCTCACTCGATGAGCTGAAGCGTACTTGGATTGCCAAAACAGAAGGGCCTTGTGTTTTCATTTCAGCAAAAGATCGTCAAAATTTAGATGGTTTACGCGAAATCTTCTATCGAGAAATCAAAGAAATGCACGCAGCTAAGTATCCGTATAACAACTTCTTATACTAATTGTATAGCCATTCGGTTACATTTGCTCAGTGAGTACACCAAGCCAACAACCTAAGGGAGAACACCAAAGAGAAACGTTTCAAGATTTTAAACGTGAGTGGCGAACTATTAAACAAGATTTTAGAGAAGGAGTAGGTCTTTTTAAAGAAGAGTTTACCTCCTTCTTTAGCTTCAAAGGCGACAACCTCTTAAAGGTATACATCGTTTTTGTTTTGATTATTCTTCCTATCCTATTATCAAAATTTTTGGGTCCTTATTTTCTGCAGGACTAGTTCTTCAAAAATCGTTGTGTACTTTTTCCATTTGAACCAGAAACTTCTAAGATATACCCCCCATTTGGTAACTCTTGTACTGGCAAACTATACTGTTCAAATTCATTCCCAACAGAAACGGTTAGGAGTTCATTTCCAAGAATCGTCAAAATACGAATAGAAGAAATAGACACTCTTTTACCAAAAGAAAGAATCAATTTATCGGAAACCGGGTTTGGATAGATAGAAACATATAGTTTCTCAGCCAAGTCGAATGTACTGGTATTGTTTCCCACTGTAAATCCTTCCACAGTAGTACAACCATTATCATCAGTTACAGTAACTGTATAGCTATCTGCATTAACACCTGTTAAGTCTTCACTTGTAGAACCATTACTCCAACTAAATGCATAAGCTGGAGTTCCACCAGTTACAGTTATATTCACGGCACCATCTGTTCCGAATGTTTCATCCTGAACAATTCCAGATGCTACTAGTTCTGCTGGTTCAGATATGTTGTACTGATAGATTGAACTATCTAATTGGTCGTAAATTGTAACTGTATATGTTCCTACAGTTAACCCTCCCATATCTTGAGAAGTACCGCCATTACTCCATCGGTAGGTATATGGTGGTGTTCCGCCTAAAACCTCTTGATCTACAAAACCATCATTTTCTCCAAAACAACTTGCATTAGTAATAATTGCCGTTGCAACCGGTTTTGAACCAAGTTGATACTGAGCGCTAACAACATTTCCTCCTAATGCATCTACTTCTAATTCAAGGACATGAATTTTAGCATCATTTGTAAAAAACTGATACTGGAATTCGGATGTTGTACCATTCAGAAATAAATTCCACGTCCCTGTTAGTGCACTGTAAGTCCAAATACTATCGTTATTAGTTGTAGAAGACGCTTGTCTAAGCACATCCGAATAAATAGAATCAGGTGTTGTTAAGCTTCCAAAGGCATCTATTTCAAATGAAGTAGTGATTATTCTTTTTAATCGGATAGAATCAAAAATTCCAACAAAAATATCTTCAGCAGTAGTATCTACTATAACCGTTTGGTTGATGCTTGATCCATAAGTGGATGGAAAGTCTAACAATGTTTGAGATGGATCTGAACTAATTGGTAAAACAACTCCTTGTATCTCTACTTCTAACCCAATAAGGTTTAATGCTACATTGCTTTTATTCAAGTATGCAAAGCCTCCATCTTGTGAAAGAGCAATATCTGCAGAAGGAAATATAGCTCCACTTGGAGTACTGGCTGGATTCACAAATTCTACACTATCTAAATCATCTTGCACTAAACCTGAAAAATCCCATGTTTGAGCAACTGATGAACCAGCTGAGACTGAAACTCCAGTTACTAGAGTATCTGTTCCAAAATATACCTTATCTCCTACATGACCAATATCACTTGAGTCAATTGAAATCTGAGCCTGGGTAGCGATAGTCAGTAAACTTACAAGTACAAGTAGTAACGAATGTTTCATAGTTGTTTATTGAAATGATTGTAGATCTGATAGTTTTCTATACACTTTATTCAAGCTCAAGAGTTCTTCATGCGTGCCATGCTCAACAATTTCACCTTGATCGATTACGTAAATCTGATCTGCTTTTTGAATGGTACTCAATCGATGGGCAATTACTACCGAAGTTCTATTCTGCATTAAATTATTCAATGCATCTTGAACCCACTTTTCAGACTCCGTATCGAGTGCAGAGGTTGCTTCGTCTAAAATAAGGATTGGTGGATTTTTCAATATGGCTCTCGCAATACTCACCCTTTGCCGTTGTCCCCCGGAAAGTTTACCTCCACCATCTCCGATGTTGGTATCGTATCCATTTTCTAATTGAGAAATAAACTCGTGTGCGTTGGCTATTTTTGCGGCTTGTTCTATTTCAGCTCTAGTA
>DIYR01000068.1 GCA_002429085.1 Flavobacteriales bacterium UBA6049 | reverse complement strand
AAAAAAGTCAAGTTAATTCAGAGGTGATTGCTGCGCACCAGCCACTTGTTACGCCTACATGCCTGTGTTTTCCTTGAAAACACGCACTTCCGGCTACTGCGGGCTTATCACTGACTGAATGAACGGCTTGTACGTAAATCGTATCCTTTTAAGTACATAATCTATGTTTCGCTAAAAATCTCTAATAGATGGATACATAAACTATGTGTGCAATACCTACATTATTTTATAGTAAGGCGAAAGATTACTTGATGCCCAATTTCTTTTTCAAGCTTTTAGGTAGTGCATCTTTGTGTAGCATGATGTTCATGGTTTTATACTTTACGTATGCTTCGCTTGCAAAGAAATAACCATCCATACCTGTGTTAAATCCGGTTCCCCAAGAGTTTTTTACAATGTAGTAAGGCGTTCCATCTTGGTCTGTTACAATACCTGTAATGTGCATTCCATGATCATCAGTGGTGCGGTAATCATCAAATGCTTCTTGACGCATTTCTTGTGTAATTTCTTTTTCTGGGCCAGGAGACTTGAATTGGTTTCCAATCTTTTCTGCTCCTGCATCGCTAAAGTGGTTGTTATCACTTCCTTTTTGTTGAATAGCAGCTTCGTTTTCTGGCACAATTGCTAGTCCATCGCGGAAAGAGAATCCTTTCTCGCTCACATCAGCAGCCCAAGCCAAACCATAGCCATTTTCTAATGCGTTATCCATAACCTCTACCAACTCATCAACCGGTACGTTGTATACTTCACCTCCTAACCAGTTATCTGGAACTTCAAACACAAACGTTTCATAAAACGGATGGTGTGTAAACGATGATAGCGTTACATAATCGTCTGGGTTAATTCCTAACTCTTTTGAGTAAGACTCTGGAGTATACGTTTTCCCCTTGTACTCAAACTCTTCTGGTAACGCTCCTAAATACGTATCTAAAGTAGCATCAATGGCAGGATGCCATGCAGAAGAAAGAGTTCTGTTTTTGTTTTTAATCACAGCTTCAACCATGCTGCTCATAACTTGGTCTAGTTCGCCATGTACGTGTTTCTCTGTACCGTAGTTTAGTCCGGTGTAAGCAGATTCTGGCACCATTCCATACTTTTTCCAAACGTATGTTACATCATGAAATGCTCCACCAGCACCAAAGTTTAAGTTACCATGCATGCGCACATACTTTTCTGCTTTATCGCTGTATGTGTGACGCACTACGAACATTTCAGATAAATCGTATTCTCCTTTGCCCATTCTATCTAATTCAGATTCGAAGAATGAAAGAGCAGAGAAGCTCCAACACGTACCAGAACGGTATTGGTTTTTAATAGAGGTAGCTTCAATATCGTGCTTTACAGTGAATAAGTAATTTCCACCTTCTCGATTACGCAGTGTGTCTTGCGCTTGAACAGCTATGGTAGCAGTTACCATTCCTGCTACGAGCATAGATTTTATAGTCATATAGTTAAAATTAGTCTCGCTGCGAATAAAACCAACAGCGTGTAGATATGCAAATTAGCTGCACTTACGAAATAGGAATTTTACAACTTTTTCCTAAGTACATATTGTAAACGTGTACACAAATTAACCCGAATGATGAAGCATACGCTACATACTCAAGCCAATGAAAATTATGGCGCAAGAACAACGCAAGCGCCAATGAAATATATGTAAACCACATCAACCATTTCATCCAAGTAACATCACTAGATTTACTTGAGAAAACAACAGCGATTAGGCCAACAAGTAAAAACACAAAATCATACACTTGCCATTCCGAGTGAGTATGATGAACAGAACCGCCCAGTAACATAATCACAGGAAAGACTAAACAGTGTATCAAACAGAGGCTTGCAGCAGAGATTCCAAGCCAATCTGATTGGACAAACCATTTCTTCACAATGCAAAATTAGTTAAATGCAATAAAGTTTCATTTAGGAAATCGATTAATTTCCATTTTTGCAGAATGCTTCAAACAGTTGGCGTTGAGTTTCGTTATCCTGAACAACAATTTCAGTTTCCAGATATACACTTGCAGAAAGGTGATAAGTGTTTGATTCATGGATTATCTGGTACTGGAAAATCAACGCTATTGCATCTATTAGCTGGGCTGTTAACTCCATCTTTAGGAAGCATTAAACTAGGAGAAACAGAGTTTTCAGGTTTATCAAAAGATCGGTTACATCAATGGAGGAGCACTCATATTGGAATGGTATTGCAATACCCGGTTTTTCCTAAAGATGTAAGGTGCGGAGAACTGCTTGAACTCAAATTGAAATGGGCTAATAAATCGGTTGACATTCATTCAGCATTAAAGCGAATAGATTTATCGAGCAAGGCGCAACATTATCCGCATCAGTTAAGTGGGGGAGAGCGACAACGCTTGGCTCTTTTATTGGCCTGTATTCATCAACCAGATTTGTTGTTAATAGATGAGGCTAGTAGCCACTTAGACGATTTAAGAACCGAGCAACTTTTGATGACTATTCAAGAACTGATTTCAGCGGAAACAATGGTGGTTTTTGTGAGTCATGATCATCGTATTCGTTCATTTTTCAATAGAACCATTGAATTATGATTTGGAAGATGATATACCGTAAGTGGAAGCGAGATATGTGGTATCCGTTTATCACGGTTATTGTAATTGCGTTGAGTGCTTCTTTGGTGTGGGTAACAGATGCCATTGAGAATGAAGTGGCAGATTCTTGGTCTTCGCAATCATCTGGAATAGACTTGGTAATAGGGGCAAAGGGAAGTCCGTTGCAGTTGGTATTGGCTAATGTATTTCATGCAGATGCTCCAGTTGGTAACATTTCTTGGAATGAGGCAGAAACTGCTTTAGCTAAACTGCCCATAGCTGTTAAGGTGCCATTGGCATACGGAGATACGCACAAAGGCTATCGTATATTAGGTACTAACTCGCTATTCTTTGAGTTGTATGAGACTAAATTGAGTCAAGGAAACTATCCAACAAAACCATACGAAGTAGTCATTGGATCTCGTGTTCAAGAGGCCACTGGTTTAGAAGTAGGCGATTATTTTTTAGGAAGCCATGGAGAGGTGCAAGGTGGTCATCATCATGATCATGAATATACGGTGGTAGGAGTTTTAGATGAATCTAATTCAGTGGCAGATCAGCTACTTATTTGTCAGTTGAGTACTGTTTGGGCAGAACATCATCAACATGGAGATGAGCGAGAGATTACAGCTTACTTAATTACGGTAAAGCAAGCTATGGCAAAGCTTACTTTGCCACGAAGAATTAACGAACGGACAAACTTTCAGGCAGCTGTTCCAGCTATTGAAGTGAACAAGTTATTATCACTGTTTGGTGATGTACTAGGTTTATTTAAGGCAATTGGATGGCTGATAGGGGGAGTAGCCGTTATCCTCGTATTCTTTGTGCTATTGCAGTCTGCTAAAGACAGAAAGGCCGATTTGATAGCATTGAGTATGCATGGTGCTCCTAGTAATTTATCGTTGTGGTTATTGTTGGTAGAAGGTGTATTGGTTGCCTCTTTTGGATTACTAATTGGAGCGCTTGTATCGTTACTTATGATTCAAGTGATAGCTAGTTATCATGTTATGTTACAATCTATCCACCTAGCTAATTGGAACGGTTATTTCATAGCCAGTATTCTGGGAGCTGCTATATTGGCGGCTATCGTATCTTGGTGGCGAACTAAACGATGGAATTTATCACATGAGCTTAAGCAAACTTGGAGCTAGTATTTGGTGCGTGTTGTTGTGCTGTTGGGTAGGTGTGCAATCTGCTCAAGCACAAGAAATCATCGATTGGGAAACGTTGTCAGATGTAGAGTTTGAATCACGTTATTATAAAGATATAGATGAGTATTTATGGTTTCCAACTTTTGGTGAAACCATAGTGATGTTAGAGGGAAAGAAGATTCAAATCCAAGGACATATTATTCCGGTAGATTTAGAGAAAGGCTTATATGTGCTTTCCGCATATCCTTATTCTGCATGTTTCTTTTGTGGGAATGCTGGGCCAGAAAGTGTAATGGCTCTAAAATTTGATGGCAAACCAAGAAGGTTTGAACTAGATGAGATTGTTACTTTTAAAGGGATACTTCAGTTAAATGACAACAATGTAGACGAGATGAACTACATTCTTTTACATACCGAAGAGGTGCGGTAAATAAAAAGCCCTTCACTGTTTCCAGGAAGGGCTTTGTTGCTGTTAGTCTAGTTGCGGATACTGTCCACTTAGTTCTGGAACCCCTAATGAGTTGAGGTTTCCTTTAATCTGATTTAGTTCAGATCGAAGTGTTTTCAGTTCGTCTATTACAGGTTCTATTTCTTGCTTGGCAATGTTGTAATCCATTCTTTGAATTCCAGTTGTAGCCTGCATGTTGTAATAGTTGTTCCAAATAGCTGTTCCAACTCGGTCTTGAATTCCTGGTTCTGTTTCAAACTCGCGTTTGCTCAATGAGCTATTTCCATTCAATACAAGGTTGATATCTAGCAAACGATATTCCATAGCCCTTAATTCTTCTAACGTTGAAATAGGAACATTAGGAGTATTACGCACAGCGGCTTTAGCTTCGTTTATTTGAGTCGCCAATGTGTTAGCAAATCTGGCTGTTGCCGATACGCGTTTTCTCAATTGCTCTAAATCTTTTTGGAAAGCAATTTTATCACCTGCTGGTACAAGAAGAGTGTTTTGGTTTAATGATAGTAAGTTAAATGCTTCATTTTCTACCAACATCTCTAATTTACCATCAACACTTTGATACATAGAAACAGTATAGTTTCCGGGCATAGCCCAGTATGCTGCACTAGACTTAGTTAAAGGCTCTCCTTTGGTGTTTACGTTTCCGAAAGCAGTAGTTCTACCATCCCAAGTTAAACGCTTCATGCCAGAAGATGCAGCTTTCGTAATTCTTCTTACCTCATCTCCATTGGCATCTTTAATAATGAAAAGCAGATAAGGTTTCTCCTCACGGTCTTCGGCCAATAACTCATCTGATGAAGGGTAAGGAATAGCCTCTTTTTCTTTGTACAAGTCCTTTTCTCTTGCTTGACGTTGCGCTTTTAATGTTTTAGGAGCTTCCTTAACGTAATAGGTAAATGTGGCTCCAATTTCTGGATTCTTAGCATTCCAAAAACTAGCTCCTTGGAATCCTGTTCCACCATAACCATATTTGCTTCTTTCGGCATAGATTACCGCATCAGAAATAGGGTAGATGTGAGCTTTCTTATCTGTTACTTCTTCAGAGATTGAACGTAGAGGAGTGTAATCATCTAGTACATAAAAACCTCTACCAAAAGTGGCTAGTACCAAATCGTTTTCATCTTCTTGAATTGCAATGTCTCTAATA
>DIYR01000129.1 GCA_002429085.1 Flavobacteriales bacterium UBA6049 | reverse complement strand
GAATAATCTCTGATAGAATAGGCTACGCGAAAACCGCCATGTATTCTTTTGTGCTAATTATTATAGCATCTACATTTATTGTGTTTGGTGTGGTAGCGGATGCTCCATGGGTAGTAGGGTTGTTAAATATAGCAACCATAAGCGTTGGTATTTATGCGGTAAGAGGAGTATACTTTGCACTGTTTAAAGAGTCAAATATTCCTCTTTCAGTAACAGGTACAACAATCGGAATAGTATCAGTAATTGGTTATGCACCCGATGTGTTTTTTGGACCAATAATGGGCTATTTACTAGATACCTATTCGGGTATTAAAGGGCATCAATATGTATTTGGTGTAGTCACAGGATTTATGCTGGTAGGGTTAGGAGCGGCATTTCTGTTCGAAAAATTGAGAATCAGGTATTAGAGTGTACCAAGCACATTTAGTTAAGCATAGTGTATAGTTGTATTTACGCTTCTTGTAGCATAAGTGTAGGCTTCATGTAGTGCTTTGAATATATTTGCAAGGTTCATGAAAGCACTCAAAGAACTCCTCAATCCTAAACAGCTCGATCTTACAATCAATCGACTGTGTTATCAGTTGATTGAGAATCATAACGACTTTTCTCAATCAGTATTAATTGGTCTGCAGCCTCGCGGAAGCGAATTATCTAAAATCATTCACAAACGTTTAATAGACATTCAAAACAATCCAGAGATTAATCATGGGTTGCTAGATGTATCTTTTTACAGAGACGATTTTAGAAGACGAGATACGCCAATAACAGTCAACTCTACTGAGATTAAGTGTGAGATTGAAGACAAGCGAATCATCTTAATAGATGATGTATTGTATACTGGTAGAACTATTAGGAGCGGAATGGATGCTCTAATGGACTTTGGTCGCCCAAAATCGGTAGAGTTTTTAGTGCTGATTGATCGTAGATTTAGTAGGCAATTACCTATACAGGCAGACTACATAGGCAGAACAGTTGATGCCGTAGCTTCAGAACGAATTAAGGTGATTTGGGATGGAGATAGCGGACATGTTGAATTGAATACAATGGAACAGTCATGAGCGAATTAAGTGTACCTCACTTACTTGGAATTAAGTATTTAACTCCGGAGGATATAGAGCTCATCTTTAACACGGCCGATAATTTCAAAGATGTTATCAATAGGCCAATTAAGAAGGTTCCTTCATTAAGAGATATTACCATAGCCAACTTATTTTTTGAAAACTCTACTAGAACCAAGCTTTCATTTGAATTGGCTGAAAAACGACTCTCAGCTGATGTAATCAACTTTTCAGCATCATCTTCTTCGGTTAAAAAAGGAGAAACTCTCATAGATACAGTAAACAATATTTTATCTATGAAAGTAGATATGGTAGTGATGCGACATCCTAATCCAGGAGCATCTGTATTCTTATCAGAGAGAGTAGATGCACGTATCGTAAATGCTGGTGATGGAGCACATGAGCACCCTACACAAGCTTTGTTAGATTCTTATTCTATACGAGAACGATTAGGTGAGGTTAAAGGAAAAAGAGTATTGATAGTAGGAGATATTCTCCACTCCCGTGTAGCACTGTCAAACATTTTTGCCTTACAAAAACTAGGTGCAGAAGTAATGGTGTGTGGTCCTCGAACGTTGATGCCTAAATACATAGAATCGCTAGGAGTGAGGGTTGAATATAACTTAGATGAAGCGTTAAAATGGTGTGATGTAGCTAATATGCTTCGTATTCAACTAGAAAGACAAGACATTAAATATTTCCCTTCGCTTAGAGAATATACCATGATGTATGGTTTAACCATGGATAGGTTAGATCGGCTAAACCGAAAAGATTTGGTAATAATGCATCCAGGGCCAATTAATCGCGGAGTAGAAATTAGTTCTGAAATAGCAGATTCAAATCAAGCCATTATTCTAGACCAAGTAGAAAATGGTGTGGCTGTTAGAATGGCTGTATTATATTTATTAGCCGAGCAAATAAAACATGGTTAATGAGTAACTATTCTATTGAAAAAGGTGATAAGCACATAATTGTGCATTGCGATATAGCCAATCTTTCTAAAGAAGTTGTGCAAACCATTTTTAACGAGTACGTCTCTAACTATGACGACTGGAATGTAGTCTTAAGTTTGAAAAAGACAGAATCATTTGATGAAGGGTCGGTAGCTACATGCGAAAAATGGTTTCAGCATGTGAAAAATGGAGAACACTCTTTTGTGATTGCTGGCCTAGATGATGATTTAGGACATTTTTTACCTAATATTGAACAAGTTCCATCTATCTCCGAAGCGCAAGATCTGATCTTTATGGAAGAGGTAGAAAGAGATCTTGGTGTACATTTAGATTTTGACGAAGAAGAATAAGCTTATGAAAAGAATTTTTACTCTTTTAACATTAATTGGATTAACAGGATCAGCTTGGGCACAATGTACGCCTGACGCATCAAATACGACAGATCTAATTACTCCATCTCCTCAAGACTTGAACACGAATCTGGAGGTTGGAATACCATATGACGAAACCATTACGTTGAATGTACCGGCAGATACAACAATATTTATCTTAACGGTTGATATTGATTCGGTAACCATCAGTAACGTTAACGGCTTGCCATCAGGAATAAACTATCAATGTCAAAACTCTAATTGCAGTACACCAGGTGGACAGCAAGGTTGTGTTTCAATTTTTGGAACTCCTGATCAAGCTGGTACGTATAACGTTATCTTAGATATTACAGTTCATACAGCATCTACAACATTGCCACAAACAGAAACAATAACTGTAATAGTTTCTGAGCCTAATAGCGTAGCAAACCTTACTGCTGAGCAAGTTGGATTAACTGTTTATCCTAATCCAGTAAAAGAATCGGCTAATGTTCGATTCAATATGAGTTCAGAATCAGAAGTATCTGTTAGAGTATTTAATGTTTTAGGTGGAGTAGTATACCAGTCTCAAGAACTTGGTTCAGTTGGTGTAAACTCAATTGAATTACCTAGTCAAAGTTGGAATGCTGGTTACTATTTGTTGAATATTGAGATTGACGGAAAACAATTCAATCAGAAGTTTTCAATAATCCGATAGCATGGGGCTATCGGTGACAATTTTAGGAGCTAATTCTGCCATACCTACTGCAACTAGATATCCTACAGCCCAAGTGGTTGATATTAATCAATCTCGTTATCTAGTTGATTGTGGTGAAGGAGCGCAGATGCAACTGCGCAGGAATAAAATTAAGCTCCAGCGAATCAAGGCTATTTTTATTAGTCACTTACATGGCGATCATTATTTCGGGTTGATAGGATTAATCAATACCATGCACATGCTGGGGAGGAATATTCCGTTAGATATTTTCGGTCCACCAGAGTTACTAGATGTATTGAATCTGCAACTAGATTTAGCCGATACAAAACTGAGCTATCCATGGACTTTCCATCCGCTTGATTTTGGAGAATCTAAGTTGATCTATGATGACGATGGAGTAGAGGTACATACTATACCGTTAGACCATGGAATTCCGTGCAACGGGTTTTTATTCAAAGAGAAGAAACGCAAGCGTAAATTAATTCGTGAGCGAATAGGAGAGTTGAACATCCCCCTTGAACAGATTCCTAAAATCAAAGATGGAGCTGATTTCGTTGATGAAAAAGGAGAGGTGTATCCTAATAGTGCTTTAACGACCCCTCCAAAACGATCGTATAGTTATGCGTATTGCTCAGATACACAATACAATGAACGCATACTACCAATAATAGATAGAGTGGACTTACTTTATCATGAAGCCACATTTTTAGAGGATAGAAAAGAAAGAGCAAAGCATACAAAGCATAGTACAGCAAAGGATGCTGCAACCATTGCTAAGAAGGCGCAAGTAGGCAGTTTGATTATTGGTCACTATAGTGCACGTTACTTCGATTTTCAAGATCATTTAGATGAAGCAAAAGAGGTGTTTGAGCACACATACCTTGCTAGAGAAGGAATGACATTTGACGTTCCTTACAAGAATAAAAAGTAGTTGTGAATTACTTTTTCAGTAGGTTTTTTCATGGATTGAATTGGTGTGTTACATTTGCCTATTGAGACTTAGTCTAAATAAATGAACTTGATTCGAATACTTTTAGCAGATAGCAACTACATCGCGAAAGAAGGATTGAAATCCATTTTTGGTACAGATGATGCGCTTCAGGTAATTCATGAAGTAGACTCTGGATCAACTATGTTAGCAGAGTTTCCAGATGTGCGTCCAGATGTAGTTGTGGTAGATTATACCTCGCCAGGCTTCAATATTCAAGACGTTAAGCAGCTTATGAATTTGCATGCAAATATTGCTGTTGTAGCTGTTACAGAGTTTACACACAAAGAGCAAGTTCGAGAAGCAATGAAGGTTGGCGTAAACGCCCATATTCAGAAAGACTGTAGTCACGATGAAATAATCGATAGTGTAAAGGCTGCGGTGAATCACGAACGATTTTTCTGTGGAAAGATTCTAGATGTTATAGGTGAGGAACACAACCATGATGCTTTTGTGAGTTGCGACCCTATAAGTCTTTCAATGCGCGAGATAGAGATCATTCAAATGGTTGCTGGTGGGCAAACTAATAAGCAAATAGCAGAGAAACTGTGCTTGAGTTCTCATACGGTAATGACGCATCGTAAAAACATCATGAACAAGCTGGGGATTAATAATACAGCTGGTTTGGTAATTTATGCCGTTAAGGAGAATTTAATCCGTCCCAATAAATTCTTGTTTAATAACTAAGATTTGTGACAAACATCATAGGCATATCTGCGTTAGCCATATAGATTTGCTTTCACAAAAGATTGATACTTCATCATGGAAAAAATAGGATTGTTCTACGGGTCTGATACAGGTTGTACAGAAGCTGTAGCTGAAATGATTAAAGACCAAATTGGAGAAGATATAATTGAAATCTACGATGTGTATGATGTAGATGCAGATGATTTCAATAAGTATGATAAATGGATCATTGGTCTATCAACTTGGCACGATGGTCAATTAGTGAGTGCTTGGGATGATTATTTTGAAGACTTTAAAGAGTTGAACTTCGAAGGAAAAACCATTGCATTTTTCGGATTGGGTGATCAATATGGATACAGTAACTACTTTATTGATGGAGTTGGTATTTTAGGAGTTGAGGCACTTGAAAGAGGAGCTAAGTTAATTGGGTATTGGCCAACAGATGGCTATGAGCACGATGAATCTAAAGCTGAGGTAGAAGGCGGTAAATTCATGGGCCTAGCTATTGATGAAGACAATCAAGACGAACTAACGGAAGAGCGCGTAACCAAATGGGTTGAGCAAATCAAAGGAGAGTTTGGTATATAATAAGGCATCATTAGTACATAATTATCAGAGAATCCCGTTTTGAATAAAGCGGGATTTTTTGTTTGTACTAGTTTTAAGGTCAAATTTTAGATGAATGCGCGTTTCATTATCCCTCGTAGTTTTTATCACTTTTCTAACCTACAACACAACTCTTGCTCAAAGCCACAAATCGTTTAAATCAGATTCCTTAGTAATTGGGGAAACGCTACAGTTTATGTCTGAGACTCTCCAACAAGAAAGACTACTGAATGTATACTTACCGTTAGGATATTCACCTGATTCAACTAATACTTATCCAGTAGTCTATGTGTTAGATGGCTCTATGGATGAAGACTTTTTACACATCGCTGGGATTACACAATTCTCATCTTTTTCTTGGTTGAACAGAATGCCTCCTTGCATAGTAGTTGGAATAACGAATGTGAATCGTTATCACGATTTTACATATCCTTCTAAAGAGGCTGAGTTTATGGAGATTAATCCAGATAACGGGGGATCCGAAAAGTTTATAGAATTCTTAAGTAAAGAGGTAAAGCCATTGATAGAGAGTAGATTCAAAACTTCTGGTAGTAGTACTATTATTGGTCAATCCTTGGGTGGGCTATTAGCAGCTGAAATATTATTCAAATCTCCAGATCTATTCAATCAGTACCTAATTGTGAGCCCTAGTTTGTGGTGGGATAATGAATCGTTACTTGATTTGAGCTTAACAAATTTTACTAGTAACAAACGAGTGTATGTTGCTGTAGGTAAAGAGGGTAGGGTTATGAAACGTGTAGCTAAATCACTATACCAGAAGATGAGAAAAACGGAAGGTGTAGAGGTTTCTTACGAGTACTTTCCGCATTTAAACCACGCTACCATCATGCACGAAGCAGTATATAATGGTTTGCCTAAATTATTTTAGAGTAGCTATTCGTACTCTGCGTCAAGAAGCATAAGAGCTTCTGTAAGCTCTCCAATTGTTTTTACATCGCCTTGAGATCTGGCGACAGGAATACCGGCCTGATAAGCTTCAATAGCCTTATCCTCATCGCCAACTTGTTCAAAATAGCTTCCAAGTTGGTAGTACGTTCCTAAATAATCGGGTGAGCGTTCTCGTAAGCGAGAAAGCAATTGAATGGCTTTTGTTACATCACCAGTCTTATGATTTTCTAATGCAGCAGCATATAAAAGAAAATCATCATTTGGATTTTTATTGAGCATTTGCTCAATCAATATCAATCGAGAGGTATCCATTGTTGTTTGGTAAAAGGATTGCAAATGTAAGTGGTTATGAGGACAATATGGAATGTTTGGTTCAAAGATTAACGCAAGTTTCATTTGAGGATAATTAGTCAAAATACCTAAAATGTGGTATTGATCAACTTATGGTCCTCGAATACATTTGCGCCACTTTATTTAGACTTATTACAAATAAAAACAACAAGACATGAGAACTTGGAAAACAGCTGCACTTCTTTCTTTAGGCTCAATGGCATTCTTCACTGCATGTGATGATGACGATGATGATAACGAAGTATCATCTGGTATAGTTATCCCAACTGAGTATGTAAGTGCTGATTTTGAAACTAATGCAGCGGCTGAGCTGACAATGACTTCAACATTAGGATCTTTTACTTCTGCAATGAAAGCTGCAGATAAAGGAAATACAGTTGTAATCGGTGATTTAACTGCAAACTGGGATAACACAACATTAAAAACAGCTACATCTCCATCTTACCAAGGAGTTGTAGATGCTGAATTACCTAGATTAGTAACTGCTAGTGGTTCAGGAAATTATGATTGGTCTACTGCACCAAATAATGATGGTGGACATTTTGAAGGTCGTGTATTCAACCCTTACGGATTAGAGTGTGTTCAAGTGGTAGAAAAAGGTCTATTTGGAGCTGCTCTTTACAACGAAGCGAATAGAATTATCAATACTTCTGGTACCAGCATTACAGCTGCTGATATTGACAGATTAGTGGCATTGTTTGGAACTACTCCAGCATTCCCTAATTCTGATAAAGTAGATGAAAACCCTGATAAGTATGCTGCTAAATATGCTGCAAGAAGAACTCCTTCTTCTGGTGGTTTATACTTAAATATGAAGAAATATTTCATTGAAGCAAAAACGTATGCTGAGGCTGGTTCTAGTTACAATTCACAAAAAATAATGGCTTTAGATAACTTGATGAAAGAGTGGGAAAAAGCGTTGGCTGCAACAACAATCAACTATCTTTATGCTACTGTAGATAAGCTTTCTCAAACAAGTCCTGATGATGCAACTATCGAAGATGGTATGCATGCTTATTCAGAAGGAGTTGGATTCTTGAGTGGAGTTTCTTCTGTTAGTGTTAACGATAGAATGCTTTCTGATGAAGCTGCTGAACATGCACTTGAGCACATGAAAGCGCCATTTGGAGAAGCAGCTACTTCATATTTGTTTGTTACTGATGCTGCAAATGAATTAAGTGAACTTACTACAGCTTTAGATGAACTTCAAGATGTATACAGCTTCTCTGATGAAGACATGGAAGGTTTCAGAAAGAACTGGGTAAAAGAAGAAGGAAGATAATTACTTCATGAAAAAACATATCATAAGAGTATCATTAGCACTGTTCCAACTAGGGGCAGTGCTTTTGTGCGTTAGTTGCGATGATGATAAAGACGATTCGCAATCGTCAACATCGTTTAACAGAACAGACTTACTTTCTCATTACGATCAACAGATTATTCATCCTTCTTTACAAGCGTTTGATGCTGCTACAAAATCGCTTCAAGCCACGGTGAATAAGGTAAGTCAGAATCCGAGCAACGAAAATCTAGAAGCTGCTAAAACTGCATGGGTTACAGCTATTGAAGCTTACTCTAATTGCTACAGCTTCAATTTTGGACCAGGAGAAACGTTGTTTGGTTCGTTTGCAGAAAATGTCGGTACTTTTCCTGCAAGTGAGCAAAAAATCACAACGTTTATTACCAACGGAGATACAGCTCAATCCAACTTTGAGCGAGATTCTCGTGGAATTTATGGTTTGGAGTATTTGCTTTTTCAACCAAATGCATTAACGCAATTTTCTGATGCAAACTATGCGGCATATTCAAGATCTGTAGCACGTAATCTATCTGAAGAGGTAGATGAAATGGTAACCGGATGGAGTTCATACCGTACTGGATTCGCAGAAGATAATGGAACAGGTTCTTCAAGCAGTATTACCGTGATGTATAATGAGTGGTTAAAAGGCTATGAACTGATTAAAAATTTCATGGTAGGTGTGCCAGCAGGTCTAAGAGCTGGTCAAACATCACCTGCGCCAGAACAAGTAGCTGGTTACCATAGTAAGCAGAGTAAAGAACTAATTCGCTTGCATCTATTACATATAGAAGCAATGTATTTTGGCGATGTTTTACCAGCAGGAGATCAAGCTGTAGGATTTGATGATTTCTTATTGACTACAGTTGGAGGTGATGCTGTATTGGCTCAAACTAAAGAGCAATGGAATGCTGTTTGGGCTGCATACAACGCATTACCAGATAGACCTTTGGATGAGTTGGTAGTTTCAAATCCAACTGAGGTTGAAACGTTTTATACCGAGTTATCAAAACATACAAGATTCTTTAAGAGTGAATTGTCTTCTAGAATTGGGTTAACCATTACCTACGATAGTGGAGATGGTGACTAAATGAAACAATGGTTCCAACATATGTTAACTTGGGCCAATAAACCCATATCAGCAGCACCCGCGGCCATGTTCCGGGTGCTGTTTGGGTTACTAATGGCATTCAATACTATTCGTTTTTGGTATTTCGGATGGATTGAAGATCACTTTGTTACGCCTACCTTTCACTTTACTTACTTTGGCTTTGATTGGGTTCAACCACTCCCAGAGTTCTGGATGTATACCTTACATGTAATAGCGTTTATAGCCGCTATTCTCATTATGTTAGGGTGGTTTTACAGATGGGCGGCCGTATGCTTTTTCCTGCTCTTTACCTATTTTGAATTAATAGATCTTACCTATTATCTCAATCACTACTACTTCATCAGTTTAATGAGTGGAATCATCATATTCTTGCCATTAAATAGATGTTTTTCTCTTGATGTAAGCTTAGGACGAGTTTCCGAATTGAAAGAATTACCACAATGGCCGCTTCGTTTAATCCAATTCCAAATTGCGGTGGTATATGTGTATGCAGGCTTGGCCAAATTGAATTACGATTGGTTATTTCAGGCGCTGCCACTGCGCATGTGGCTACCAGCAAATTCTGATATACCAGTAATAGGATGGTTATTTAATTACCCCGAAACGAGCTATGCATTCAGCTGGGCAGGAATGCTATACGATACCTTTATTGTGTTCTTTTTAATGTGGCGAAGAACGCGGTTAATAGCCTACGCTGCAGTTTTGTTTTTTCATGGAGTTACAGCTTGGTTGTTTCAAATTGGCGTATTTCCATTAGTAATGAGCATCATCGTATTGGTGTTTTTCTCACCAGAATTTCATCAACGTATCATCAATTTCATCCGAGGAAGCATTCCTCCATTTGGTAGAAAGAGTCTTTCACCTTCCAATCCAACAGTTCGTTTAGGAGGAATCGGAATATCGGTTATACTGTTGTTTGTAGCCTTTCAAGTGCTATTCCCTTGGCGTTTCATTTTTTATCCAGGCAACATGTATTGGACCGAAGAAGCTTATCGCTTTGGATGGCGTGTTATGTTGGTGGAAAAAGCTGGTACAGCGCAATTTTTTGTAAAAGATGGTGACACTGGAAAGGAAGGAGAAGTGTATAATCGCGAATTCTTAAATGCCCATCAAGAAAAACAAATGAGCTTTCAGCCAGATATGATTATTCAGTTTGCTCATCACTTAAAAGAAGTATATGAAGATCAAGGTCTTCAAGATGTTTCGGTGAGGTGCGAAGCATGGGTTACATTGAATGGAAGACCAAGTCAACTATTGTTCGATCCACAATTAGATTTGACGAAAATTGAAGATTCTTGGGCTCCCAAAACCTGGATAAATCCATTGATATCAGAATGAAGTATTGGTGGTTGATAGTATTCTTGTTTGCATCTCAGTTAGCTTGGTGCCAAGTAGAGTTGAGAGGTACCGTGTTTGCAGAAGAGAAACCTGTAGGAGAGGCATTAGTATTATTACATCCTGGCGCCATGCAAGCTTTTACCACACCATCGGGCGATTTTGTTTTTAAACACGTAAAACCTGGAACGTATACAGTTCAAGCGCATGCTGTTGGATTTCAAATTGCCACGAAAGAAGTAGTTGTTTCTACTACTAATGTGAACATTGATTTTGAATTAGCACAACTAGAAGTTGATTTAGATGCTGTTACCGTTCAAGGCCATCGAGAGTCTACTGGTTTGGGCATGGCACGTTTATCTTCGGTAGATGGCGTAGCTATTTATGCAGCTAAGAAGAATGAGGTGATTTTACCGAAAGATTTAGCAGGAAACAAAGCCACCAATAACGCTCGTCAAGTATATGCCAAAGTACCGGGCTTAAACATTTGGGAAAGCGATCAAGCGGGTGTACAACTTGGTATTGGAGCTAGAGGATTAAGCCCAGATAGAACTTCGAATTTTAATACACGTCAACAGGGATACGATATTGCGGCAGATGCACTTGGGTATCCAGAGAGCTATTATACACCGCCAGTAGAGGCGCTACAGCGTATTGAATTAGTAAGAGGCGCTGCTAGTTTACAATATGGTACTCAGTTTGGTGGTATGCTCAATTTTGTATTGAAATCTGCACCAAAGAAAGATGGATGGGAGTATCTCGGGAGAGCTACAGGTGGTAGTTACGGATTGTTCAGTACATTTCACGGAGGGTATGCGCGCAAAGGAAGAACAGGTGTATCAGCATTTTACCAATACAAACACAGCGATGGTTGGCGACCAAACTCGGAGCTAAATCAGCACACAGCCTTTGTAGGAATAGATCATGAGTTGAACGAAAAGTGGAAGGTGAGAGGTGAGTATACACACATGCAATACCTAGCTCATCAACCAGGTGGTTTAACAGATGCTGAGTTTGAAAATGATCCTTCTATTAGTAAGCGAGAAAGAAACTGGTTCCAAGTAAAATGGAATGTAATGGCCTTGCATTTTGAAGGTCGTTTATCTGATAGAACTCGTATCGACATTCGCAATTTTGGGTTGATCGCTTCGCGAGAGGCTTTGGGTAATTTGAGTCGCATTAACCGTCAAGATGCTGGTGGAAATAGAACCTACATCAACGGAGAGTACGAGAATTTTGGTAACGAAACACGGTTGCTACACAACTACACCTTGTTCAAGCAATCGGCTAATGCATTGGTTGGAGTACGTGTTTACCGAGGTAATTCAAGCGCTCAACAAGGAGATGCGAGCGATGGAGATGGACCAGATTTCGAATTTTTGAACCCAGATAATTTAGAAGGATCAGATTATACCTTCCCAAGTTGGAATGTGGCTGTCTTTACAGAACATGTTTTCAGGCCAACAAATCGTTTGAGTATTACTCCGGGTATTCGATTTGAGTACATACAAACCGATGCAGAAGGCTGGTACAAACAAATTACCAGAAACTTTGCAGGAGAGATAATTGCCGAACAACGTTTTAACGAGGCAAGAACCTTAGATAGAAGCTTTGTATTAACGGGGATTGGTGCTGGATACCGATTAGGAGAAGGAGCAGAAGCCTATGCCAATATCTCTCAAAATTACCGAGCTATTACCTTTAGCGATATCAGGATAGACAACCCAAACATGGTGGTTGATCCAGATATAAGCGATGAGTTTGGCTTTAACGCAGATATGGGAATTAGAGGAAGCCTAAATAACGTTTTCCATTACGATATTGGATTGTATTACTTAGCATACAACAACCGTATTGGGTTTGTAACAGGAGTTGATTCGGTGACTTTTTTAGAACAGCGCATCAGAACTAATGTAGGTGATTCTAGATCGTTTGGTGTAGAGGCTTATGCCGAGTTAGACTTCTACAAATTATTGATTGAAAGAGAATCTGAAACAGCTGTTTCGTTATTTGTGAATGCAGGGCTATTAGATGCAACATACATTCAATCAGACGATCCGTTGATAGAAGGAAACGATGTAGAGCTTGTGCCACCCGTAAATGTGAAAACGGGGATTCAATTCAAGCACAAAGGTTGGAAGGGTACTCTCCAGTATACCTATGTAGCAGCGCAATTTACAGATGCTTACAATACGGTTGAACCACCAACTACAGCCATTTCTGGTGAGATTCCAGCCTACAACATTGCCGATGTTTCTTTAGGCTATCAGCACAAATGGTGGAGCATAGAAGGTGGTGTAACCAACGTGCTAGACGAATCATATTTCACGAGACGCGCCACCGGTTACCCTGGTCCTGGTGTAATTCCAGCAGACCCTAGAATGATCTACCTAACTCTTGGAGTAGAGTTGGGGAGTGGGAAGTAATTGGGATATTGACCACTTTCTTCAATGAAATCCCGAAAGAGGTAATGGAGGTAGTTATTAATCGTTTGAGAATGAGTGACAGCGGAGGATAACTTACAATAGAGAATAAGCACCTCTTAGACTAGTACCTAAAGGTGTAAAAAGTGTTACGCCAAATGAATAAAAAAAACTTATTTATATACCTGGCTATGCTGGCGAGCTCGTCTTGCTTCAGTCAGCAGAATCTTGATCAAGTCAAAACTGAGTTTTGGGGAGAAGAGGTTAAGTCAAGCAATGAAGAAAATAGAGGGTCTGGCTTTTACAATGAGTTTGATTCTGCTGGTAATTATCTTGGCATTAGGCAATACTTTGAAGATGGAACAAATTATTTTGTTGACCCACAGGTAGTTTATTATTCAGAGGGCGAAGTGACGATATCTACTCTTTATTCAAGAGGTGCTGTTGGCTCTAAGATTAACCAAATCACGATTTCACAAGTTGAAAATGATTATTATGTTTCTTTTTTATCTAATTCGGCTGAGATAAGGCGGTTTAAAGTAAGTGATAACAAATTTGATGAGGTTGATAAGGTTGAAAATGCGACCCGTGATATAGGCGTTTCTCAATCTATCAGAGGTGAGCCGATCTCACTAAAGTTGGCTGATAATTCTGAGATTATGATTAGATCGGTGGATCAACTGTGTGCAAGTACTGATGTAACCGAGATCGATGTAGTATCTAATGACGGTAAGCTTAAGATGATAGGTTCTAAGAATATCAAATTTGTTCATGTTAAAAATGATGAAGTAGACTATTTACTACTCATTTCTCTTAATGCTTGTAATGGTGAGATAAAAGGGTATAGAATTACCTACAAATAGGTAACTTGATAAATGCCCGTTAGCATCATATATAGTCCTGCGTAGTCGATAAAACACATGGCGAAGAAATTAGAACTAGCAATGAAAGAACTAATTCTTGTATGTGCTAATCCTGCTCCTAGTTTGATTTATAAACTAGAGAATGAAGTTGTTCCAGTTATTGGGATTACACAATTGATCAAAAAATCGATCGAAGGAAAAATGAGATCTTCAATTAAAACTAGTGAAGATTACCTCTATGAAGATCATGAGTTTGTTGCTGTGATAACTCCCGAATTGAATAGGATTTACGAAAGAAATGAATCCTTAATGCTTGTTGGATTTCCTAGAACGAAAAAACAATTGATACTATTAAAACAACAATTTGAAGGTGTTAGTTTTACGCTCGTTAAAGAATATTTAAGTGGGGAACTATTAGAGTTAGATGCAGATGTGTTTGATATCAGAGAGTTAAAACAAGTTGCTATCGTTAGATAGGGAGATGAATTAATCCATTACTTTCATAGGTATATCAGTTTTAGGATCTTTGGGGATAAAAGAAGAGTTCTATTATCAAGATCTTTTTATGAAGAGAATAAGTCCAATTTTTGTCATAGGAATCATTGCATTTTGTTTAATTGGAATCTACGCTAGTAGTCAATGGGTAGATATTTGGTTTAATGGTGTAGAAGTTGAGGGAACAATTGTTGAAGCTGATAGAGGTAGAAACAATACGCTAAGAATTGAATATAAAATAAAAGGCGATTCTTTTTCTGAAGTGGTTAATGCTCCAAGTGGTTTTAGAGTCTGTTTCTCAAAGACTAACCCGTGTATAGGAAAACGTGTATTAATTCTTGTTTCCAGCAGAAATCCAGATAATATAAGTCCAATCAGACTTTTGGAATAATGAAGGTATGCGTTTGGAAACGTGCGGCAGCGGGGTGGGTACTTTGTAAAGAGGAAGAGAATAATGCTATCAAATTTTCTTGCTAGAAAAGAAACTTTTACACTTCAAAATTTGGAATGATGCTAAGACTAATATTCACATTGTTTATAATACTACATATCGGAAAAATATTCGCGATACCTCCTTACAATCCTTTTGATTTCAAGTATTTAGAGGTGATGACAACTGCTAAAGGGTCGAGTGAAAGAATAATAAAACTTGAACAGGATGGTCTAGTATCCTTGAATTACAGCTTATTCGAGGAAGGAACAGATTCTCATATTTTGAGGGTTTCATGGTATGATTTAGACAAGAAAAAACTATTAAAACTTCAAAACTTTATTTCGGTTAACTTAGAGTTGTACGATGCGCTTGCTAGGAATCCTAACATTACTAGGACAGACTTTTTTATTAGACGAATAGTAATTATCAGAGATGCTACCTATGGTAGAGTTTATGTGATCAAGGAAACTGAGAATGTTGATAAAAAAGTTAATGAACTAATAAAGTTGCTAAATGAGTTAATACCGGAAAAGGAGAGGAAGTTTTTTGAGTTTCCCTTGAGTTAAAAGCTCTTTTACCTTAGTACTTTAATGAGTATCTCGTTCTCTTGAACTTGCGGCCCTAGGCACGATAATTTATGACCATGAAACTACTTTTTTACATTGTTACATTTAATATCATGGGAGTTTTCCTGTCAATTCTATACGGTATTTTCGGTGGTTCAGGAGGTGAAACAACAGCAGGTGTTTTTTTAGGAATTGCATTTGTTGGAGTTACAACTTCAATCGTATGTCTTGTACTTCCCTTTTTCCAATTTGATTTGTTTAAGTCCAAATGGTATTGGTTTTTACTATTAATTGGAATCGGAGTTGCTGAGTCGAGTTTAGTAGATTGGAAAGTAATTACTGGGTTGTGATTGAATAAGAATAATTAGTTTGAAATGGGTAAACCTTGTTTTCGGAGGCTAAATTTCGGTTCAAAGGGTTAGTAAATATCATAACATAAAATGAAAAAATGGCTTGTTGGATTAGGTTTGGTATTAGTGTTAGTAATTGGTTATTTAGCCTTCATCTTGAATGCTCATATTTCTGAATCAGAGAAGTTCAAGTTTGTAAGTTGTACAAAACCAGTTGATCTGGATCAAATTGTAGTAGATGGGTTTTCTATGGAAATAGGAGATTGTTGGAGGTTTGAAGAGAATAAATTTTCCATATTCCACGGGACAAATTTTGTTCTTTATGCATTTGAATTACCGGGTTATAGGGGAGTATCCCTGAAAGAGACAGGAGTGATGACTTCAGATTCGTTTCACCATATAGGTTTAAATCCTGTAAGGAGGGTATATGAAAAGGATCAAACTTTTGGGTTAGACATAGCCATGCAAGAGTTAAATTCCAATAAGGTAAATATCGTATTTGATGAGTCGATGGAATTAAAAGATAAAAAAAGAACGGATGATACTATTTTCGGCTTATTGAATATAAAAGGGTTTGCATTAGGCAACTTAGAAGAAGATAGATACGACATCAAGTTAACATTTGATAGATCATATGATGTTGATTTTTATATGATTATGAAAGGTGGAGCGATGATGATTTATCTGAAAAGGTTTAATTTATCGGCCCCCGTTAGCGCAGAGATTTAGTCCAGTTCAAACGATAGCGTAAAAAGCGAAAGAGTTGTGCATACGCGTAGCCCTTTATTATGTCAAAAACTCTCAAAACATGCAATAGATGAAAAAAACAACTATATGCATTAAAAGAATATTTATTCGTTTATTGAGTAGGTCTAAGATCTAGGAATTATCTTAGCATAAGTAATGTAAAACCAAGACTACTACCCATTTGGGATGACGATGCCAGGTAGACAGGGAAGTAGTGGAAACAAGTATCGCCACGGGTTCAATGGTATGGAGCGTGATGATGAAATAGCTGGTTCTGGCAATAGCTTAGACTTCTGAGCGAGAATGTATGATAGTCGACTAGCGAGATGGTCAAAGTTGGATCCGTTTGCAGCAATGTATGCTTCAAAATCAGATTATTCTTATGCCATAGGAAATCCTGTATTGAATATTGATGTTGACGGGAATTTTGTCATCAAAGGAACTGATGCTGAACAAAAAAGGCTAAGAACGATGGTGGATAGATTAAAGGCAGAGTTATTCAATGGTACAGACACTTATCTACTTGATAGATTTAAACTGCATTCTGGACTATCTGAAGAGGAAATCAAATGGATTTTAACGGATGGGCAAGGGCCTTTGTTAAAGTTTAGCAATAAGTTACCTAATTCTACATACAAATTTGTTGCTGGTAAATATGAATCTGATCATATTAGAACAGGTGTATGGTTGAATAGGCGTGGGCAAGGTTCGAGAGATGATGAATTTAGAGTTTTGGTAAATGACACTTTTATGAATGATCCAAGATATAATTCTCAGACAGATGCTTATTTGAGCTTTTGGATAACTACAACAATACTTTATGAGTTGGTTCATTTGGGAGAGTTAAAAGATGGACAGCGAAATGGTGAAAGTTTTTATCGCAATGCTGAAAATAATGGATTATTTTATGATGGATTTACTGATGAAGTAGTTGAGCAATCAGGTGATAATGGCTACGGAACAGGGGCATTTGGAAATTATGGTTCCAAACCAGTAGAATCTGGAGTAGCATTTGAGATGGATATTGCCCGAAATGCTGTAGATATGAATACTATGAATTCTGCGTTGAGATATTTTCACCAGAAGAGAAAGTCGTATAGGCGAAAGCTGGCGAGAGAAATGAAAAGGTAAGAGAAAGGAGTTGATAATGGAGAGAGAAGTAACCCTAAGGGAACGTATGATTTTGAGAATCTTGATTAACTCTATCATTGTTCCAATGATAATTGTATTAATGATTGATATTGCCAAAGCTCAATCATTAGATGATAATCTACTGTATTCAAAAGACGGTAGTTTAATCTATGATACTAATTATAGTTCGTCTATTCCAAGTAGTATCACGTGTGATTTAGGAAGTCCAATGTTCATGAGATGCGTTCTTTCAACTCTAAGTTATCCTTTGGATATGAGAGATGGTGGTGTAAGAGGCTCGTTTATGCTGGTTCTTTACTTTGAGGAGAGTGATTATAAGCAAGCTTTCCTAAGTAAGGTGGATATTGTTTCTGATGATTCATTATCCTTAAAATCCTTAAGGAAACACTATGTTGCATCTAACATTGTTAAAAACAATTTTAGTCGAGCAGTATTTTATACACTGAAGGTAGAAGTTAATTATTCTGAACCTATTTTTATTCCTGTAGAATTAAAATTAAAGTCTATTAAAAGAGATACGGCTAAGACAGATGTATATGAGGCGAAAAGTTATTTTGATGGCGAAAAAAAATGCTTTGTTATAGAAAACCGCCTGACATCACCTGTTTACTAGTAGAAATGCAGAATCGGTCGTGTTCCAAAGTTGGCTTTTAGAGATTTAGGTATGTAATTATCTGACTTCCAGTTTAGATTTATTGAGTAGTTTGAATTGTTACACATGTAGCTTGCATGATATTGAAGCAGGTGATGAGATTAGAAATTTTGGAGCATTCTGCGAAGATGAATCAGAGATAAATGAAGTAATCGATAGTCTTAACCATGTTCCGGAACAGTCTTTTTCTGCTGAGACTTATAGGTTAGAGTGTAAAAAGTAGTTAACCCCATGACTCTTGTTTGCTCGGACTTGAAAGTCAGCACTAGCAATGAATGTATTCTTTTAGATTTGAGATATACAAAGCACTTTCACGAAAAAAAAACTTGAAGTCAGAACCAGTAGAAATAATAACTTTTTAACCATAAAATATGAATTTAAAGAGATTATTCTTCTACCTCATGTTTGCTTCTGTACTATTCTCGTGTACTGAATCTAGTAAAAAGAAGGAGTGTACGCTTGAATTTAATTTTTCGAAGTGGACCTGTAGTCCACTAGAGATTAACATAGGGGCATCTGGTATTTTGGGAAATTCTATGAGGTATTCAATATGGCAAAATTATGGAGTATATGTTTATAGAGCAGAAATCAATTCTAAATATGATTCTTGTTATTTCTCAGGATTAGAGGAGTACGTAAAAAGAAACCTTGGAGATAGTGTCTTCATTTTGTTAAATGATGATGTTTCACAATATCTATCTGATACAAATTTGTTAAGGGGTATTCAATATCAAGATGGGGTATTCTGTAGCTTGCTTAATTCTAGTTTTATTAATGGTAAAGGTGCAGAGTTGATTAACAAATCTTTATACTACCACCAGTGTGATTCTTTAGGTATGTTAGATGATTTTCTACACGATGTTGAGACATTGAGATTCTGGGTTACAGTAAACAATCAAGGGCGTTTGGGTAACATTGAGGTGATAGCTAGTGAAGATTGTTCTACAGAGTTAGAAGGAATTCTTGAGAGAGTGTTTAAAGACACGGAATGGAGTCCTGCTAATTATAATGACGAAAATGTTTCTTACAGATACCTAGAATCTATTTACCAGTAGTGTTCCGTGCAGATTCTCTTTTGAAAACTAAATAAACGACACTAAGATTCGTAATGTACTGACAAATAAAGAGGTTAGGTTATACAGAGAAAAGGTTTTGAAATCAGGACATAGTAGTAGATCCCGTTAGCTCGGTTCGTAAACTCGCGGCAGCGGGGTTTTATTGTTTATTCAGGTTCTGATTGGTGCTGTGGTCATTTTGAGAATAGTAGCAACAGTTGTTGTAATATTTGAGTTACTTATCTTATTTCGTAGATATATCTGATAATCTATGGACTTAGTTTTGAAGTTGGATTTTATTACTAGTTAGAAAGGACCGAAAGTATTCGCTATAGCTAGAAAATATTTAGGGAATGGAGGTTTATGTAAAATCAAAGTAAAATAAATGGAATTTTCTCTAAGAAAAGTAATGATTCAAGTAAACATGACACAGTTAGGTTTCTTTAGTAATTCTTTAAAAAAGATTTTATCATATGCAGTTTTATTATTACCCTTTTTAGGTCTGAAAGCTCAATTTAATACGGCATCATTTTCAAATGATTTTATTACTATCAATCTAGTTTGTAGTAATGATTCAATTTTTTTCAGTATTTCTAATATTTCTTATGACAACACTGTTGTCGTTGATAATGGTGAACCAATGGTCGAAATAAGGGAAGAGAACGGGGAGAAGTTACTGTTCATAAATTATCAGACTTATGTTGATCCTACTCATGACATTGACGTAGCAGTAATTGAAAAGAATGAACGAAAAACATGGTCGCAACCAAAACCACTCGATGAGTTCCGCACTATTTTGGTAGCATCGAATTATTTGATTGCTGAAAATATCGACTGTAAGCATTTTAATGAAACGGAAATAGATGAGATTATTAGGCAAGTTAAGCTCGAAGCATACAAAGGAGTTTTACCTGCAACTGTATTCTATGATTCTAGTGTTGGTATAATGATTGGTATAGAATCTGAGTAAACGGGGTGTTCCCAAAGTCATCATATATTATGATAATCTTTCTCCATTAGAGCGGACTTAGGGTCCTGTGCAAGTTTAGTTTGATAGAATAATAGAACACTTGTTTTAGGCATCACCTTTTTTGATCGAATCTTTAAAGTGGATTATTTGAAGTTAGTAAGAAGTAAGGAAATTGGTAGTTATGTGAGTGAGAAAACTTCTTCGGAAATGTGCAAATGAAATAAAGTGATATGGCCATAAGTAATTTACAGGAATTCAAAGAATTTGTTCTCCATGTTTGTCAAAGACCAGCAATGTATGGAGTAAGTAGTGTTGAGGGATTACGGTTATTAATTTTCGGTATCGAAATGTCTCAAGAAGGAAACGATGTTAGAGATTTTATGAATAGATTCAAATTAGCTGTAGAATCTAAACTTGAAATGGACGGATTTAGCTAGGAAAAAATCATATACTTACATAGTGGAAGCAATGAAAATTCAATTGAAATTTTTGTTAAAATATTTCAAGAAGTAGATTGATATTAATGTGCTCAGATTTATGCCCCGTTTTCTTTGGCTTGCAGTCCCGATCGAGATAATAGAAAAATGAAAATAAGCACAATATCAATATTGCTATTCATAGTGGTTAGTAGTTGTAAATCTACTTCACCTGTTATACTAGTTGCTTCATTAGAAGTAAAAGAGAGAATAGACTGTGAAATGGCCTTTTACAAGAAGAAAGAAGTTTCTTCAATCGAAGAATTTAAGGCCGTTTATACTCGAGAGGTAGTTAAAAGAGTAAAACAATGTGGTTGTGATACTGTCTTCATTGATATTAATACATCAATATGGGGATTAGAGGAAGACTTTGTTTTGGGTGGATGTATCAAAAAAACTCGTTAGCGCTGACATTTAGTTCTGCATGTGTTAAGTGAGCTATGGAGGTGAGGTTGGTAAGCCCCCAGAATAACCTGAAGGCTTTTATAATTGTATGCCGAGACTTATTCTATTTCTAGAACTTTATCTGTTGAGTTATGATCTATTTTTATGTATTCGATGTAGAAATCTTCATCGCTCTGACTTTTCAAAACCATAGACTCTTCAGAATTTTGAGCCAATTGATAAGTGAGCTCTTGCCCAACTTTATAAATATTCAAATAAACAGGGTTATTTGTTTCAATCAAAGTGAGAGAAAGTGTACAATCATCTTTCCAAACGGGTGAATAAATGGAATAGTAATGACCAGAATTCGTTCGTTCAACGTAGTAGCCTTTTGAGAATGTTACAAAGGTGGTATCTACCTTTCTTGAACCTAAGTAATAGAATTCACCTGTTTTTACATTTTCACAAGTAGCAGTAGGGTCAACCGTATATTCTTTTTTTGGAGATTTTTCATTCTCTTTCATTGAAGAAGCCATCATCATTAAAGCGTATGGGCATTCTTGAGCCATTTCAACGGCTACTTTTTGTCCTACTAGTTTTCCAACGCTATAACCTTCTTCTTTGCTTCCATCGGCAGTTATGTCAACGCCATATTCGCGTTTGATATCTTCGGCATATTTGAAAGTGGTTTTTGCAAATAATAGCTCTAGTTCAGCTCTACTTTGATTTTCGGTCTTATCAAATTCTTTGCAAATTTCTTTAGCCATTTTTTTATAGTATTTCTGACTAAACGAATGCTGGGTTGCGAATAATAAAGCAACGATTACTAGGTATTTCATTTGGTAACTATTTCGATTTTGAATGTACTATTGGGCAGCATCATCATAAATTAACTCAATAACTAATTTATCGACTCTTTTTCCATTATTACCCAAAAGGTTGAATTGAGTCTCTCTAAGAGCTTCAATTTTGTGTGGAATTCCAGGGTAATAGTAGTAGGCATACTCATTTGTGTCGTTAATCTCAATAATAGATTTTTCAAGCAATTTCTTAGCATCTTTTCCTGAGATTCCCATTTTCTTAAATACTTGCTTGATCATTTCTTTGGTGTCATCAGGATCTAGAGCTAGCTTATAAGTAAACGTACAAAAATTGTCTTCTCTGCTAATTGTATTAAACTCAATGGTGCCAGTTGCCGCAATTGGTCTACCACCAAATGCACTTGGTACTTTATCAGGGTAGCTGTAGGTTTCTGTTATATCAAACTCAACTCCCATGGGATAGTGGAAATATTGAAGTTCTTTCATTACAAGTTGTTCTATACCACTTTGGCTTCCATACACCTCTTTAAGAGGTGGAATAACTGTTTTGGTAATTCGGTGGTTAGCATTATCACTTGAGTTAAGAAACGACTCAACTTCGTCTAACATAGCAACCATTTGATTACTAACTTCTTTACCATTAACAATGCTTTGCAATACACCTAATTCATCGGTTTTATATACAATACTGATGTCTTTGTACTTTTCAAGAATGTGATTAACATCTTCTACAAAAGAGAATCTATTGAGAATGGTATTTTCATAACTCCACTGTATTGTATATGATTTCTCTGTAGAATCAATCACAACAAAGCGTGCAATGTAACTGGTTTCTCTTTCGTCTTTTAGGTTACCATCTTCCCAAGATTTGTCGATTTTAGAAACTTTGAAAGAGTAAGAATCTCCAACATTCCAGTAACCAACAAAGGCTACTTTATTTGTGTCTTCTTGACTAAGAAGAGGAGAGGCAATACAAATGGAGATAATAATGGCAAGAAATCTCATCATGATGGCTAAATTATTAGTTAGTCTATAGGTTTTATTGACAGCCGAAAGTAGTGATTAGTGATAGGGTATTTTACTTCAGCGTGAAAAAATGTCTAGAAGAGAGCATATTCAAAAATCAATATGAGGCTCTTGCCAAAACGATATCTTCTAAATAAATTTTATCAAACGTTTCAGTGTAAGTGTCTACTCTAAAGTAGCCGTTTGCATACTTAGATTCTGCCAACTCTATATACTCTTTAAACTTCTCAACCTGTCCTTGTTGTTGATGAATCAGAGCCAAGTAATAGAAGGTTTCTCCAAGTCCATCGTTTTCTTGATTTTGTAAATTGAAATAGGTTTCGGCACTTTCTAAATCACCTAATTCATAAAACAAAACACCAAGATGATAGTAATCGTACAAGCCAGGCATGTAGCCTTCTTGCGCTATTTGTTCTAACATTAATTGCTTGGCTTTATCTACTTGTCCTAATTCTTTATGGCAAAAGGCCAGGGCAAAGTTGAGGTGGTAATCGCCTGTTTGGCAAAACCCAATATCGTAAGAAACCAGTGCTTTTAGTCGTTCAATATCTGCTATGGCACCCTCATAATCTCGTAAGAACTGAAGTCTACACCAGCCTCTGTATCCTAGGTATTGTTCAGGGTCTAGTTCAACAGCTTTATCAATAAGCTTTTTCCATTCAATAAATTGCCCACGTTTTAAGAAGGGAACACCTTTTTCCATGTAGGCATAAGCAAAATTGGGGCACTTCTGGATAGCTTCATCAAACAATACTTGCGATTTGTATGAACCCTGCGGGTTATGAATAGCTTCCATAGAAAGTTCACAAGCCTCATAACAGATTTCATTTTGACCCCATATTTCACAGTTTGGTGGAGCAAGAGCAACAACAGAAATTAGGGTAAAACAACAAGTTAGCGACAATGCTCTCATGGCAGTATTTGAATGATTTGACCTTGCTCTATTTTGAACGTTAGGTATTGATAATAGTCGTATGATTTGTTCTTGTTGGTTCTAGGTAACCACCCTTTGAGTTCTTTTATAATGCTTACCAGCTGTTGCGCTATGCCTTTATCAAATTGAATAGAGTTGTAGTCAAAGTCCATAGATTCTACCCTAAACCGATCTGTTTCTCCATGGCAATTCACTAAAAAACGAATGGTAATAAAACCATTTTGATTACTATTAACTGGAGGAGTATATTGGGATAGTATTTCAGATACAAGAGCCTTTTTCTCTCCTTTATATCCTGGTCTATTATCAGAAGAGTAACGAACATAGTATTGCTTGATCAGATACTCGTTACAAACTTCAAAGTTTGGATTGTCTCTAGCTGGATCAAATGGAATATCACCAACGTTCAATTGTTTAGGCTTTTCAGTACATCCAATAATGCTTAGAATAACTAGTGCGATTGGGATTAGTTTCTTCATCTCTGTGAAAGTAGGCTTTCAGTGTGAAAAACTCTAATAGACATTTGATAAAAGCTTGTTAAGCTAGCATTCTGCTAGATAGGAGCATGAGAGAAAGAGTCTTTTATACATGGTATTGAGTTGCTCAATCAGAATTCTGCTGTGTTAGGTCTTCTTTTACCTCAATTGGATAATGTTGAGTGAGATTGAATTGACCTGTATGAAAATACCGAATAAATTGATTTTTATTGGTTTAAGTTACTCTTGAACCTTCTCCCAACTCTCTTTTATAAGTTCGAATGCTTCTCCATTGTATTGATAGGTGCAATGGCACTTCTTTGGCTTTTCTGGGTTTCCCTCAAATGAATTGTCTTCTATAAAGCCAAATATATCTTGCTGATCTTCGTCAAAGTCTTCAAAATTATAGCATGCACATTCGGTCGTAAGATCATCTGTAATGTAGTCTACCGTAATGGTATTCGTTTCTTTATTGTAAACAACGCCACCTTCCCAATCTCTTAGATTTACAGAATGGTAGAATTCTGTTTTAAAACCTGTGCTATCTGCACTTTCTACCGAAACATAGGTGCTGAAGCAATAAGAGCACCCTCGTACATAACCGGTAAACACATATTTTATGCCATTAGAAGAATGGAGCGTATCTATCCCGCCATAGCCATCACCTCCAATAGAGAGTCCTTTAAAATTGTTTTCAGAGTTGATTACTTGTTCCCCGGTAGGAATAGAGTCTAGACCGAAAGGAACATAATGGGTAAATGATATTCTAGATCTATAAGTACCTCCCGTTTTTTCGTCTAATGAGAAATTATAGATCTGCCTGTCTGGCGATACTACTACAGACAAGTCTGCCCCTGTACTAAGCATACTTTCCAATGAGTTCTCCGATAGTTTAGAATGAGTGAGAAGTTGTAGAATGTCTTCAATAATTAATTCTTGATACTCCGATATTAAGCCGTATGTAGGCATTGAGTCGGCAGAATAGCCATCGTAATTACCAGCATCTTCTTGCAGAATATGCGCTATTCTTTCTTTTGGAAGACCAGTTTCTTCATACGCCACCCCTTTATCAAAGTCATAGGTATTTAACTGACTAAAACTTTGTATGTGTTCGTTGGTTTCCTTTACGAGTCGTTCAAACGATCGTTGAGATTGAGCAATTGATGAGGAGATAGTTAGTACAGAAAGCAAGAGAGTTAAGAATCGATTCAATTTCTAGGATATTTTATGTGTCTAAAGTAGTTGGAGTCATAATGCCATCCAAAGACTTGCCAAGTTTTATGTTTACTAATATTTCGTGTAGCGTTTCAGAAGCCAAACCATGCAATACTAACCGATAACCAGCACTGTAAGTTGATGTAGGAACCATTGGGTGTTTGTTATTTACTAAACCTAAATGGCCGGGTGTACCTAAAATTTGAGTGGTGTAAATAGCGATAGTTTCATCTAATTGTAAAGAGTTTGATGCCCTTACAAAATCATTAGAGGTTAAGAATAACTGGTAGAATGGAGTAAACAGATCAATGGCAGATCTTAAGTCTAAGAAATTAGTCCATTTAGTTGGGAACTCGATGTGATCAAACTGATCTTCAGAAATCATTGATAAATCTAAATTCTCCTGTTTGGTAATGCTTAATCCTTTTTCTTTCAACTCATGATTTAGGTTAATAATGAAGTTGTAAAGGTTTAAATCATGGTCTAAGAATAAATCATCTTTTACATCTTCAAAATTATGAGGCTTTAAAGGGCTTGTTTTTAGAGTAATTCCGTTGATGTTACTCGCAATGAATTGAAGGATTTCGCTACCAGCATGAAAATGGCGAAAGATGAGCAAATTAGCATCTGGGCTTACAAAGTTTTTCAGCCCCCAAGCAAGCACTCTGTGTAACACCTTTGATGAGTTAAACAGTTTCGGGAAGAAAAACTTAAAGATGTGTAAGAAAAACATGGTGATTTTAGACCAAACCGAAATCAATGGTCTTAGATAAGTAGCCGATCGGCTATCATTATCTCTCATGAGAGCCCTTTTTGTGTACTCATTTATAGGTATACTACTATCCAGATACATTGCCAACCAGGGATTCGGATCCCTAGCATCGTGTTTAGTGATATCTAACTGAGATGCCATGTGCGTAAATTAGTAATTTCCTAGTTCGCTCAGCTGCAAACGATATAGTCTGGCCGTTGTTTTTGCTGTTTTTACAATACGCTCTGCCAGTGGTTTATTCATTGCTGGATGATTGATAGCTTCTTCAAGTCTATGAAAATGATTTTCATCTGCTACACCATGATAGGTGAAGAATGAAACCTGATCATCGTTTAAATTCAACTGATCTTGAATCATTTCGCCCCAAAAACCTGCCAATCTTTTTCCAATACCCTCAATAATGAACATGGCACCTAGCAAGTCAATGGGGTTTGGTTTACTAGCCTGTTGAAACATGAAAGAAGTGAGAGCCACGGTTCCAATGTTCTTTTCTCCAGAACGTATTTCTTCTTTTGAAGCTCCTAGATTTTCATAATTCTTTTCAAGCAATTGATAGTCTTTATGCTCAGTAGCCGTATGCCTAATAAATGCAGATCTGAGTTCAAATAAATCAATATCTATGTTTGATGCCGCTCGCGAAATCCATTGTGATCCATCAATTACCTGTTGTCTCAAATCTTTTAAGAGCAAGAGGTAGTTTTCTAGGCTCAAATTACCAGAGTGGATTTTTTGTACAATGGGCGTTTGGAGTAATTCAGATTCAAAGTCAATCCAAACTTGACTCAATTGCCTTACTAACCACTCAGAAGTTGGAGTTTGATTTACTTCTAGTTCAGGAGCTTCTACTTTACGTATGGCATAAGATTTAGGCTGAGAAGTGTTACTGCCAACTACCGTTAGTTTCATAAAAGAAGAAATAAACCTGCCACTTTCAGGTACCATACACAAGATGGTATCACCAGCTTTTAGTTTACCAGAATACATCAACTCTTCTAGCATGATATAGATAGAAGCAGCGCCTGTATTTCCTTTAGATGTCAGGTTACTGAACCATTTTTCTTCAGGTATGTGTGCACCTCCTTTCTTAAGGAGCTCAACTATAGGTTCTTTGAAATGCTCTGAAGAATAGTGACAGCATAACCAATCTATTTCTTCGGTTTTAATTTGTCCTTTATCAATGAGTTTAAAGTAGTGTCCAACACCTGTTTGAACTACTTTATCTAACAAGCGAATGTTTTGTTTTAGGTTAATGGCCCCAGCAGCAGAAGCAGTTTCGTAATCAGGATAATCTAGCCAACTCTTTACTTCCCCAGAATGGTTTTCTTCACCCACATACATGCATAGCGGATTGTCATGCGCAAAAGACTGTAAATCAACCCAATCTATGGCTAGGGATAGCCCAGATGGATTGGGTTTGTTCTCTAAAAGCATGGCGCCTGCACCATCAGATAGCATCCACCTTAAAAACTCTGTATCAAAGGGTAGGGATGTAAGACCCTGTTTTTCGAAACGAGTAGATTTAAATAACCTGCTGGCGAATTCACTTCCTACACAGAGTGCATTTTGCTTTTCACCTGAAAGTATTTGAGCATAACCTTCTTTAATTGCCATTACACCACTGGCGCATACACTTTGAAAATTGGCTATCTCACAGTTAGATTCCCCAATTAAACTATGTACCATACTAGCATGTCCTGGTACTGGTAAATCTCCTTGAGTAGTGCCAGTAGCAATAAGCTCAATGTTTTCTGCTAGTACTTGCGATTTATCTAGCGCTTTTTGTGCTGCGTTTGCAGCTAGCTCTGCATTAGAATGAGTACTTTCTTGTTCTTTGTTAATCGCATAAAACCTGCTTTTAATGCCATTTTGAGCAAGTATTCTGCTTTTTACTCTACTAGGTTCTCCGTTAATACAACCCAAATACGATTCCATGTCATCGTTTGATATAGGTTGATTTGGCAGGTATGATCCAAGTGAGTTGATGTAGACTTTATGATTCAAATGTGAGTGTATTGATTAGAATGAAGATGTTAAACGAGAGAGATGGGAATATAGTTTTCGGAGTAAAAGTCAGAAGATCAGTTGATTCATTTTTTTTTCTTCCAAAACCGCATTTTCTCTTTGATGGTTTTCATCCGTTCTTTGCTGATGAAACCAAAGTAAACAAGGGCAAAAAGTACCAGCCATAGAATTCCTTTAATAAGGAAGAATAAAAAGCCTGCGATGCCTAAATCTTTCAAGAATTCCATTGGGGGTGAAAGTAGTAGATTTTAGTTGAGCTAGCAGGGGTGGAGAACAAAAAAAGGAGCCGAAGCTCCTTTCTATTACAAGAATTTTAATGGTGAAATAAAGCCAATGGAGACTTTATGTACGTCTGTGTCGGTAAGCAATAACCTAGGGTCTTCTTTCGCATCGTCTGATGGCCTGTAATAGCGACCAATGTAGTTCACGAAAAAGAAGAAATCGTAATTCTCAAACGGGCTATACTCAATAGCTGGTATAATTCCATACGATGTACGTATTGATTCATACTCGCCATCAATATCAACCGATGCGTAATCAACGAATGTAGTGAGGTGAATATCCCATTTTGGTGTAACGTGATATTTGAAATCTAACCAATGCGACTGATAACGTGTGTTTCTCAAAGTAATACTCGCGTTTGGAGTTGGAATTATGCTTCTTACAATTCCAGTTCTATCAATATCTTCTAAGCTTAGCTTATAGTCATAGGCGATAGAAAATTTCTTCAAATTCAATTGTTGACCAAAGGCAAAGTAATTCATGTATGCATCTACAGCTTCGGTAAACAACGAATAAGACCATAAGGTATTCAGTTTTCCATCTAACAATGATCCTCTCCAGGTTAATACACCAGCTAATGGAGCTTTAGATTCTTCAAAATCTCCTTGAACCAGTGAATCTGCACCGTAAATTTCTTCATAGGTCACCGTACGAGGATTTAAGATTTGGAAACCAAACTCATGTTGCTTGTTCGGACGGTAATCAATAGATGCACCAGATAAGAAGTTATCTGCCATTTCAATGATATCAGAATACTCGTAAATATCAATTGGATTCAAATCGAATTCAATTCCACCCCAATTGGCATATTGCTTTCCAATTCTAGTGGACCACTTATCATTGATTTTTACGGTAACATATGCAAAATCAACTCCTTTGATGATCTTGTCTACGCTTTGTGGTTCAAAGTCAGATGTGTAACGGTGTCTAAATCTGAAGTAAATTCTATCTGTTACATTACCACGGGCTTCTAAACGGAATTGTTCCATGCGAAAACGCCCTACTTGAAAATCTTCATCAAGCCATTCAGCTCGGTAATTGTACTGCATATTCGCAATGAGGTCTACATTCTTCAAACGTTCTTGTTTGTCAACAGGAATCAATGAAGTGGTGAAGGTAGAATCACTTTGCTTGTATTGAGCTATTGCAGTATTCGCAACAAAGGCAAATGCTACAGCTCCCCAAATCTTCCAAGAGCTACTCATCTTAGTAATTGTTAAACAGTTCTTGTAACTCAGATTGAGGAATGTTGGCGTGAAGAGCTAACATTAACAAAATACGAGATTTAACTGGGTTCAAATCTCCGCTTGCTACTGTGCCTGTTTCATCATCAATTACTTCTCCATTTCTAAGCACATATCCTGAAGGAACCTTTGCACTTCTTACAACCGGAATTCCGTTTTTAACAGCATCAATTCCAGCATCTAGCGTAGCATTGTGAATGTTTCCGTTTCCAACACCAGCAATAACAATTCCTTTAGCTCCAGCTTTTACATGCATCGGAAGAATGTCTCCTGATAGGTCTGCACACCCATAAATGATGTCTACGCGTGGAAGAGAAGTAACTCCTGAAACATCAAAAATGCTTGTCTTACCAAAATTGGTAGTAGGTGTGCGATAGAATTTAACATCACCATAGAATACTGTTCCCATGGCTCCCTTAATAGGCGATTCAAATGCTGCAACGTTGGTTGTATTCATTTTTTGTACATCTCTAGCAGCGTGAATGTAATCGTTAAGCGCAACCATTACACCTTTGCCTTTTGCTTCTGGACTTGCCGCCACGGCTACCGCATTATACAAGTTTAGTGGACCTTCTGCCGAAAGAGAGGTAGAAGAACGCATAGAACCAGTCATTACAACGGGTTTATCACTCTTCACTGTTAAACTCAAGAAATACGAAGTTTCTTCTTGTGTATCAGTACCATGAGTAATCACAATTCCGTCTACATCATCTTGTTTCAATAATTCGTTGATGCGATTGGCTAGCTTTAACCAAATGTCAATAGTCATGTCTTGAGAACCAACATTAGATACTTGTTCTCCTGTAACGTTTGCCAGTTTTTCTACTCCTGGAGTAGCCTCAATCATGGTTTGGATGCCAACTTGTCCAGAAGAATAGCTGGCATTCGTGGCACTGTTAGATGCCCCGGCAATGGTTCCGCCAGTAGCTAGAATTACCACATTTGGTAAATCTTTATTCTGAGCCTGTGCTGGATTCCAAAAGCCCATCAGTGCGATGGCTAGTACGAAGGTCATGGATGTTAGGTTGAGTTTCATAAGTCGAGTTATTTTGGTTACTTAAACAATTTTGCTTTGTATTTCGGACGCATCATATTGTCCTTGCTTAGAATTTCATCTAACTCTGCTTCAGAGAGTAATTCTTTTTCGAGTACAAGTTCGCGGATAGATTTCCCGGTTTGAACGGCCTCTTTTCCAAGTACATCGCCCATGTGATGCCCAATGTATGGGTTCAGAAAAGTGATGATTCCAACAGAATTATGAACCATTTGCTCTGTATGTTCTGCGTTAGCAGTAATTCCAGAAATGCATTTGTCTTTTAGAGTACTGCATGCATTTGTTAGAAGGTCAACATCTTCAAATAAGCACTGAGCAATCACAGGTTCCATTACGTTTAGTTGTAATTGACCTGCTTCTGCAGCAAATGAAATGGCTACATCGTTACCAATAATTTTAAAGCAAACCTGATTTACTACCTCAGGAATTACTGGGTTTACTTTGGCAGGCATAATAGATGATCCAGCTTGCATTTCTGGAAGGTTGATTTCGTTTAAACCACATCTAGGACCAGAAGAAAGTAAACGCAAATCATTGCAGATTTTAGAAAGCTTTACGGCTGTTCGTTTGAGTGCTCCAGAAATCATTACATAAGCACCACAATCTGATGTAGCCTCAATTAAGTTAGCTGCAGGAATAAATGGAGCCCCGCTAAATTCGCTCAGTTTTTGAACAGCTAAGGTTCTGTATTCAGCAGGAGCATTTATTCCAGTTCCGATGGCTGTAGCTCCAAGGTTTACTTCCAAGATAAGATCACGAGAACGTTCTAGATTGATGATTTCTTCTTCAAGGTTTGTTGCCCAAGCGCCAAACTCATCACCTAAAGACATCGGAACGGCATCTTGCAACTGGGTTCTTCCCATTTTCAATACCTCTTTGAATTCTTCTGCTTTGGCTTCGAATGATTCTTTCAATTCTGCTAATGAACCAATAAATGTACTGATGGAGAAGTATAAAGCTACTCGGAACCCGGTAGGGTAGGCATCATTCGTAGATTGAGATTTATTCACGTGGTCATTCGGATTCAGAATGCTGTATTCTCCTTTCGGATGTCCGTTTTGTTCAAGAGCTACATTGGCTATTACTTCATTGGTATTCATGTTTACCGAAGTTCCGGCACCTCCTTGAAATACATCAGAAGGAAAGTATTCTGTGTAGTCGAATAGATTTTCTAGAATGTGATCGCACGCTTGAATGACCATATCTGCCTTATCTGCTGGTATAGTACCAATCTCTTTGTTGGCAGCTGCACATGCCTTTTTGGTAAGCACCATTCCTTTTACAAATTCGGGGTAATCAGAAATGGAAGCGTGAGAGATGTCAAAATTCTCGATGGCACGTTGCGTGTGAATTCCGAAATACACATCGTTTGAAATGGACTTTTCGCCCAATAGATCTACTTCTGTTCGTTGACTCATTTGATATTGTTTTTTAGAGAATGAATTGTCCTATGATTAATCCCGCAATAATGGATGCGGCTATGGTGGTAATTCCTGGAATTACAAAAGGATGATCTACTACAAACTTCCCAATGCGGGTAGATCCTGTGTCATCCATTTCTACTGCGGCTAATAGAGTGGGGTAAGTAGGTAATACGAATAAAGCGCTTACAGCAACAAATGATGCAACAAGCGAAACAGGAGCTACACCTAAGGCTATTGCACTAGGCACCAAAGCTGTTGTGGTAGCCGCTTGCGAATACAACAACATACTAGCAAAGAACAAGATAATAGCAAAAGACCACGGATAGCTTTGGAGCATTTCTCCTGAAACGGCTTTAATTTCTTCTAAGTAGTTAGAAATAAAGGTATCACCAAGCCATGCAACACCAAGTACACATACAGCAGCACTCATTCCAGATTTGAAAGTTGATGCACTCGTTATTTTACTGATATCTAACTTGCTAACTAAGCTAATGCCCATTGCGCACAATAACATGAATGCCATAATTGCTTGGCTTAGAGACAATGTGGGGTCTGTAATTAATCCTACTTGATCTGAAGTAGCTATGGCATATACCACAACAGATAGAATGGTGAACAAGAAAACAATGAGCGACAATTTAGCTGATCGATCTCCTGGTTTAAGTTCAGAAGTTTTTTGTTTAATCAGTCCTTTATTTAGGCGTTCTAGGTAAATAGGATCTTCATGTAATGGCTTCCCTAGTAGGTTGGCAACAAAAGCTCCTATTCCACAACCAATCATAGTAGATGGAATGGCAACAAGTAACACATCAATATAACTTACACCAATTGGTTCTAAATAAGATGCAAATATGACTACCGCAGCAGAAATAGGTGATGCTGAAATGGCTATTTGAGAGGCAACAACCGAAATACTTAATGGTCTGCTTGGACGAATTCCACCTTCTTTTGAAACTTCAACAATTACAGGCAGAACAGCATAAGCTGTGTGACCTGTACCTGCAAATAAGGTTAAGAAATAGGTTACGAGTGGAGCAATAAAAGTGATGCGTTTTGGATTGGCTCTCAACAACTTTTCCGATAGGTATACCAAGTGGTCTAATCCTCCGGCTAATTGCATGGATGCAATGGAGCCAATAACCGTCATGATGATTAAGATGACATCAACCGGAATTGTTCCAGCCTGAAGACCAAAGATGAGTGTGAGGATAATAATGCCAGCGCCTCCAGCAAATCCAATTCCAATTCCACCCATGCGGGCACCAATCACAATGAAGGCTAAAACGATGGCAAGCGAGAGCCAAATCATAGCTATTTTGAGTTTTCGGGTTATTACGAAAGGTAATACTATTCCACTATTTCTTGACAGAAAGAATTAGATTTTAATCACAATAAGATGCTGAATATTGCAATACTGAACAGCGGTTATTGGTTTCATAAAGTTTATGAAATGATAAGTAGTTTGATCAAGGGAATTGATTTAAAAGTATAAGAATCAAGAGGAACTAGAGGGATGTTTTTTGCAGCGATATTTAGTTATTATTGTCTAAACAAAACCTGTTCCTAATAATTATGATGCTTAGGTACTTTATCACTATCCTATTGATTTTTGGTTCGTTATCCATTTTTGCTCAAATCAATGTGCCACCTAGTAAAGGAAGTTTAATTCTATTGGTGAAGGATAAAAAGACCACAGTCCGCTTAGATTCAATTAAGTATGATCCGAATAACTTTAATCAAGCGCATCTTATAGACACTGGCTCCTATGTTTTGAGAGCATGGGTTCAGGGTCATGAACTGTTAGAGGATACTATTTCAGTTGTGAGTCAAAAGTATATTAGGTATAAGGTTGATCTTGAGCGAACAGCAGCTTATGATACCTATCGAAAAGAGTTGACTTGGTATAGGGTGAAAAAGAATCTCTACAGGTATGTGCCATTTTTGGTTACGGGGGTTTACTTAATTAATCAGAAACAAAAAATTGATGATCTAGATGATGATCTAGATTTTTCTGAAGATGCTGTTAATAGATACTATTCAGATTATAATCAAGCAATAACCCCAAATGAGTTTGAGTTAGCAGAGAAGAATTTTCTTGAAAGATCTGCACGTTATGATGATCAGTTAAGCGAAAGAAATGAGGTTGCGAATCAAACTTTGATAGTCGGCAGTATTGGAGTGATTATATCTTCTTATCTAATGTATCGTTCTTTTAAGTTAAAAAAGCCTGTTTATTCTCCAACTCCTTCCTTGTTAAGTCATGTGGATGCTTCGTTTAGTCCGATTCTAATGAACGGGGAGATACTAAATACCTTAAGTATAACAATCAAATTATGATTAGGATAGCTGTTTTTGTTTTCTGTGCGGTGTTTAGTTTAACTTCTTGTGAAAGAGAAAATGTGCTGGATGACTTGAAGCTAGAGGATTCTCCTTTCAAGGTATATCCAGAAATTGATGATTAGGATAAGGTTCTTTCGGTAAGTAAAATGGATTATGGAAATGTGAGCGATGTTGAGGTAGAGTTTAGTGTTAACTACGACAGAGATCAATTTCATCCAGAAAATTCTATTATACTAGTTTGTACAGGAACTCCTCTTGGTTACATGGATGCATTTGAAGCAGATCTTAATGAACCACCTAGGACTTTCAAAATGAGCGGGAGATTGATTCCTAATCGATTTGGACAGGTTCTTATTACATGTGATTTGAGAGATAAGGATAGTACATTGATCGCTGTCGATAGTATTGAAATACCATTACCATAGTCAATTCATTTGTATTTTGTAATACAAGTCGAGAGAATGAACCTTCTTATTAGATAGCCCATTTCTACTTAAAGTGTTATAGGTGAATTCAGGATTTGGATATAGAATTATTCCAGAACAACAGTTAGTACTGGAGTATTTTACGGGTAAAGCTAGGTTAGGTGATGTTGTGTTTTCTGAAATGCAATTGTTTCGAAATCCTGACTTTGTAGCAGGTTATTCGGCCATCATAGATTTTAGAGATTGTGAGCTTACTTTGTCTAAATCAGATTTGGAAGAGATCATCAATTCCATTAAAGAAATGTATGGAGATGAGAATACACGTCAAGTGGTACATATTGTGTCTAAACCAACTGAGACAGCCTTGGCATTGATGTTCTCGAATTTGATGGTAAAAGATGAACATTTTGCTTCATTACCAACCGTGGTAAGTACCGTGCAAGGAGCTGCTGATAACTTACCAGCATTAACTTTAAGAGATGGTCAATTGGCTGAATGGCTAATGGAATTAAAGCAAGTAACTTTAGTTAACCTAGATCAAACAGATCATATAAGTGATACAGGTTTTGTCTGCGTCATTCAAGAATAACTAGAATAATGCTGGAACTAAGTAGTAGCAGTAAACTGAAATTAGAAGGATACTGATCAAGTTTAGCCAAATTCCAGCTTTAGCCATTTGCTTCATTTCTATAGCTCCACTTCCAAATACAATTGCATTTGGAGGAGTGGAGATTGGGAACATAAAAGCGCAACTAGAAGCAATTGTTAATGGAATAGCCAATTGAACTTCGTTTACGCCTAAACTTTGTGCAATTACAAAGCTGAGAGGAACAAAAACAGATACCAAGGCAACATTACTCATGACTTCGGTTAGCATGAGCGAGAAAAAGGTAATGGTGCCAATTAGCAGAAGGGGATATACATACTCTACATTGCTCAGCCAAAGTCCAATAACATCCACTAATTCAGAAGCTACCATGCCTTTTGCTAAAGCACTACCTCCACCAAATAATAGCAGAATTCCCCAAGGCATTTTTTGCATGTCTTTCCATTCCAGTACTTGGGTGGATTGTTCAGATTTTACAGGAATCATGAATAGAATAATAGCGGCTAATACAGCAATCAACGGATCACTAAGGTTTTCGAAGATGGATAGTTTGTTTAGTTGAGATCTAACAATCCATAAAAAAGCGGTACCAATTAGTACCAATAAAACGCGTTTTTCTGCTCCTGAGAGTTTACCAAGTTGATTGATTTCTTGCTGTATCAAATCTGCTATTCCGTTTACATTACCATCTTTTATCGGAAACAAAACCCTAGTATTAAGTAGGTATACAATCGTAAATAGCACGGAAACTAAAGGAACAGCAAATAGCATCCAATTGGCAAATCCAAATTCTGGCAAACCAGATTCACTAACGAAACTGGCTAAAACGAGATTAGGAGGGGTGCCGATTAGCGTTGAAATACCACCTAGGTTAGCCGCATAAGCAATTCCTAGCATTAAGGCTAAGCCAAAGTTTTTTGCGGAAAGTTGCGATCCTATTTTTCCTTGGATAAGGGCTATTAGGCTCATTCCAATGGGTAACATCATTACAGTAGTAGCAGTATTGCTAATCCACATGCTCATGAATGCAGTAGCGAGCATACTTCCCAGAACGATGTGTTGAGGTTTTTCGCCAGAAACTTTTAAAATATTTAGAGCAATACGCTTGTGTAGATTCCATTTTTCTAATGCAATACCAAGAGCAAAACCTCCGAAAAACAGGTAGATAATAGGACTAGCATAGTTAGATGTAGTTTCTTTTAAGCTGAGAATATCTGCTAGAGGAAAGAGCACCATAGGTAGTAGAGAGGTAATGCCAATAGGTACTGGTTGAGTTACCCACCAAACTAGCATCCAACTCAAAACTCCTACAATGGTTAGTTGAGGGCTATATTCTTTATACCCAAATTGACCAAGTACAAGACATAAGCAGAATAGGAGTGGACCAAGTATTAAGGTGAGTGTTCGATTAACACGCATAGGGTTATTTCAGTTTACTTCCCTTAGCACACCACCAAGGCCTTACCTCAACAGTTAATCGTTTAGCTTTTACAGCAGGATCAGATTCTGCAAGTCTGCGAGCTTCCTCGGCAGAATCAACATCATAAATAGCGATGCCTCTTAAACTTTTATCATCTCCAAATGGGCCAACCATGGTGATAAATCCGGCTTGAGCTAAACTGTCTAAATGATTCAAGTGAGCCATCTGAATGCGCTGAGTGGTAGCAGAATCTTGATTTCGATTGCTTCCAGCATTTAAGAATACCATGAAGTATTTTTTCATTACATACGTGGTGTCGCCTTCTTTCATTTCAAACTCACGTTGTTCTGATTGAGCAGAAACAACTGAGCTTAGAATAACAGCAATGGAACAAAGGAGAAATCGTAAAATATACATGATGAATTGATTACTATTCTATTCGCTCAAAGTAAAGAAGAATCTCCTTGTAAAAGCTAGTCATGTTTCCATTAGGGTAACTGTGCACGTAACGAAGAACAAGAAGGTTATTGGATTGATAAGGAATCCACTCGCCATTTAGTTCATTCTCTCGTTCGTAAATGTGTGGGTACCCCGTAACTAAATCGTTGCTGAAAAGTGTTTGATCAATCAATAGGTTTTCTAATAGCTCTTTGCTCGTATAAATTGCCTGGCTATTATTTGAGAGTTTCCCGTATTTATCTTTCGAGTGATTCTTTGTAGGTAATGGTTGACCTAATACCTCTTCTGTGTATTCATACTGTTCAAACATTAACTTCCACTTAGCTCTGGAATTCATTGATTGAGTTACATCCGTTTTAAAAAAGGCGTTGTTCCAATCTGCAAAATTTACGAGTGTATAATCGTTGTCAGAAAATTGTACCTCAACAGCAGCAGACAATTCTTCATAAAACTCCCACATATCTTTTTGCGGAGTTTGTGCCTGTAAAGAGGAACTCAATGCAGCAAAGCAGCTCAAAACCCATCCTATTCGTATCATTCCCATCATTTCCTCTCTTAAATGTAATTAATTCTCCAGTGGCATTAAAAACAACCAATCCCAAACGAAATGGATTCATTTGGGATTGCACATTGTTTAGATATCGGTGTTTTATGCTTTTCTAGCTACTTTGGCTTTATTACTGGCGCTTACATTACGCTCAATTGTATGTCCAGGTCTAGTCCAGCGTGTGCGCTCTGATTTTTCAGCAACATCATGAGCTTCTTTTTCCTTCTTGATTGGAGCCTTTGGAGTTAATCCTAGCTCCTCAAACAACACCAAATCTTCGTTGATGTCAGGATTTGGGGTCGTAAGCAATTTATCGCCAGCAAAAATTGAACTAGCACCTGCCATAAAGCACATGGCTTGTGTTTCTTTATTCATGCTTGTTCTACCAGCAGATAGGCGCACTACTGACTTCGGTAATACAAGCCTAGCTGTTGCTACCATGCGAATCATTTCCCAGCTAGATACTGGTTGTTGTTCTTCTAATGGTGTTCCATCAACAGCTACCAAAGCATTAATAGGAACTGACTCTGGTTGAGGATCTAGTAGAGATAATGTATACAACATATCGCATCTATCTTCCCATTTTTCGCCCATGCCAATGATGCCGCCAGAACAAACTGTAACTCCTGTTTTTCGGACGTTATCAATGGTTTTTAATCGATCTTCATATCCTCTGGTAGATATTACTTCTTTATAGTATTCTTCAGAAGTGTCTATGTTATGGTTATAGGCATATAAACCAGCATTGGCCAATTTCTTTGCTTGGTTTTCTGTAAGCATACCCAGGGTACAACAAACTTCAAGTCCAACTCCATTTACTGCTTCAACCATCTCTAAAACTTGGTCAAAGTCTTCATCGTCTTTCACGTTTCTCCAAGCGGCACCCATACACAATCGAGAAGAACCTGTTTCTTTAGCTCGTAGTGCTGATGCTTTTACTTGATTAACGGTCATCAAGTCGTTTTTCTGAATATCTGTATGGTAACGAGACGCTTGAGGACAGTACCCACAATCTTCTGAACACCCACCAGTTTTAATAGATAGAAGTGTGCTAATCTGTACCTCACTTGGGTTATTAAAATGACGATGCAGGGTGGCAGCTTCGTAGATTAATTCGAGCAATGGTTTCTTATAGACTTCATAAATTTCTTCTTTAGTCCATTGCTTATCTAGATACTGTTCAATCATAGAAAAGTAAAATGTCGAGTTTCAAGTTTGGAGAATTGACTAGTCCAGTCGCTTCCGATTGGCCGCGAATATACTATCGTTAGTCAAAGAATCATTAGACAGAAAATAACTACGAAGCGCTAAGAACCATTTTTGGTTTCATCTGAGATGTGGGGGTGTTATTGTTGTTCTCTTCAATGGTGGCCAATCTTCTGCGAAGGTGACGTTCTGTAAAAAACCTAAACACCAATACGCTTGATGGAATAGCGGTACCAGCAAGAATTAATGAGTACTCATCTGAAAATGGTATTGGCAACAAAGCAAAGCCAATAAACGAAATCCATAAACCACTCCAAGCCATCATTTTACCATTGAAACGTTGAGCTTCTCTCCAATTACCAAAACTATGCTTACATGTTTTGGACTTGTAAGCCAGTAATTTTACGGATAGAGTAGACCCTATAAAGCGCCTAAGTAGCCCAACAAAAATAATTGCAGCGCCAAATACAGACATGATGGTAAAGAAGAGAGTGTAATGTACGTACATATTGCAAAAATACTAAGCTGTTCTATAATTTAGGTAGCCAGTTAGCAACTTCTTTAAACGCTTGTTCTCTAGCCTCTAATTTACTTAAAAATACATCATGAATGGCTTTTTGAATAGCCTTTACAGTGACGTTGTTCGCTAGTTTTTTAGCGTAAATGTCCATAGAAGCTACGTTTAATACGGCATCGGCTTCAAGCAAATCGGGTTTCCAACCGAAAATTCGATCAATACTTTTATCGCTGTGCAGCACCAATGATGGAATGGATAAGTCTAGGCCATTTTGAAGTCGTTTCTGTGCCTGAAGAATAGCTCTAATCCATCCAGTATACACAACAAAACCTGTAACTGGTTTCCATGCTAGGTTGTAGTTCCATTCACCATGAAAATTGCTGTGAAGACTCATTCCATAGAGCTTGCTTAAACGTGCATACAAATTAGCACGAGGGGCCCAACTACCTACCCATGCAAGCAGTGGAACAGCCGTTTTGCATATAAAAGGAGGGTAGTTCATTGCAAAGAATGGACTGTTTAATAGCAGGGCGTCTACCAAATCTCCAGCTTTGGTTTCGGCAACAAACAGAGGTGCAACTAAACCACCTGTAGAATGGCCTTGAAGCAATAAAAAGTTGTGTTTTGCCTTAATCTCTTCAGTTGCAATACTTAACTCTTCGTAATATTCTGAAATAGAGTTTGTATAATTTGGAGTTTGATGTGGAAGTATACTTCTCCCGTATTTTCTAAGATCAATCGCGTAAAAAGCCCATCCTTGTTGATGAAAGAATTCTGCTACGTGTTCGTGAAAAAAGTAGTCCACAAAACCATGGATATATAACACTGCCTTTTCGTGGCTTATAGATGGAGTATATCTCAATAGGGTAGCTACAACCTTGCCTTCTGCATCTGGTTGTAACTCAATAACCCTTTTTGTGAATAAAGACTCGTTCATCTAATGATAAAGTTAGCGCTTAGTTTTGTTAGACGGAATACTTGGTTGAGTAGTTTAATCAGGACTTGAAACTAAGGTGCGAATAAACGATAATTATCCTACAAAAGTTCTAAAGGTTAGATTGATACGGGGAGTATGCACTCGCTTAGTTGGAGGCAAACGGTGAAGCCAATAAGATTGAGTTAAGCCCTTCATTACTAGCAAACTTCCAGAAGGCAACAATACGGAAACTGTTTCGCCAGATTCTTTGTGTTTAAATACAAACTTGCGCTCTGCTCCAAAACTCAATGAGGCTATTGCACCATTTTTCTTTAGTTCTTTTTCTCCATCACTATGCCAGGTCATTCCTTCTTCTCCAGAATGATATAGATTGAACAGACATGAATTATAGGTTTCATGAGTGAGTTCCTCAATTGTTGATTTGAGGGGTAACAAGTCTGGATTCCAAGTTTGAGCAGTTTTTGTTAGTCCAGAGTAGGTGTACTGGAAAGGTTTATCGCCAAACCAAGCAACTTTTCGCTTAGTTACAATGTGTTTTCCAAATAGTTTGATTTCATCGTTTTTCCAGTTGATGTTACTCAGTAAATATTGATAGTAATGTTCAGATTCTTCTGGTGAGAACACCAAACCATAAAAGTTAACGGTACCATCGTACGGCAACAAGTTTTCTGAAGGGTCTAAACCTAGATTAAAGAGGTTCATTGTTCTATTTTTTGGTTTGGACACCTTCCCAGCCAATAATTGCTGATTTTCTGGTTGTGCCCCACATGTAACCACCCAATTGACCAGAGGTTTGTATGACTCGATGACATGGAATAAGAAAGGCAATTGGGTTGCTTCCTATGGCTGTTCCTACTGCTCTAGAAGCGCTTGGTCTATTGATTTTATTGGCTACAGATTTGTAAGTAACTAGGTTTCCTAATGGAATTGTAAGAAGAGCCTCCCATACTTTAAGCTGAAATTCTGATCCCTGTAAATGGAGTTTGATTTCTGGAAGATTGCTCCAATTCAATGTGAAAATTTGAAGTGCGTTTTGGTGACTCAACTCTTCTTTTTCAATGAGCGTTGCATTTGGGAATCGTTGAGTGAGGTCATGTAATCCAGCACTATTGTTTTCGCAGAATGTAAGTAGACAAATGCCTCGTTTGGTGGAAGCAACAATAACTTTTCCAAACGGAGTTGAGGCAAAGCTGTAGTGTATTGTTAATCCTTTTCCTTGTAGTTTGAATTCTTTTGGAGTCATTCCCTCAATTTTTACATACAAGTCATGAAGTCTACTGGTACTAGATAATCCAGTTTCGTGAGTAACATCAAATAAGGTAATCTGCTTATTCGAGATTAAACCTTTTGTATATGATAAGCTGAGGTACTGTCTGAATTTGAGAGGGCTAATACCTACCCATTCAGTAAATATTCGCTGCAAGTAATCAGGACTGATGTTTACATGCTTTGCTATAGTTGCTAAGTCTGGTTGTTCCTGTATGTGCGATTGAAGGTAATCAATAGCAGTTGCTATTCTGGTATATTGAATATCATTCAGATTTTTCATCAGATCAAAAATCAAATACTAGAACGACATAGAAAATCCGTTTCTTGTTGAAATAGTCATAGTGCTACTCTTTTTCAATTCTTAATTGATATTGATCTAGCAGGTGAATTGCTTCGGGTAACGAGAATCTAGCCCCTTTTAACTGATTGGTAGTAGGATCAATAGCGTAGTGAATAGCTTTTCTGAAATCGGCTTTTTGGAGTTGAGAGTTTTCAAAGATGGCCCCTTTTAAATCACTTTGGTAAAAAGAGGTGCCTTGAGCTTTTATTTGTGCAAAATCGGTATGGTGTAGTGTACATTCTGTAAAACTGCACTGAGAAAGGTTTAATTCATAAAAAGAGGCTTCACTTAAAATGCATTGATGAAACCTTATTCCAAAACCAAAAGGGTTGCTATCAGTAAATAAAAGCCCCAGTAGTTTACATTGATGAAAATCAACATCTTGGAACATGGTATTGGAGATGGTAGCATTGCTCAAGTCACAGTTGGTAAACGTACACTCCATGAATTTGAACTTACCTAAATCTGCCTCGCACAAAGAACAGTTTTCAAAAGAACAAGCCTCATATTCACCAGGAAGTAGAGACTGGTTGTTTTCTAATTGTTCAAAATGCTCTTCGTAGAAATTGTTCATTGCTGTAATGTCTTGTATTGGTGAAAGTAAGCATTGCTATTTCGGCTGAAAAGAGATTTTTCCATCATTTTGATAGTAATAAAGTGGCAAAGTTAAAATTGAAATGATAGATTATTGATCTTGTTTTTGATTGAAAAATTGTCAGCGTTTAAATGTTGTTAAATACACATTCATACTACAGCTATAAGTACGGCACTATTGAACCCGGTGAATTGATAGATGAGGTTTTAGAGTTAGGCTATAACTCGATGGCATTAACTGATATCAATGCTACCTCGGCTTCACTCTCGTTTGTGCGATTAGCCCAGAAAAAGAAGCTACATGCAGTATTAGGAGTAGATTTTCGTAGAGGGGTAGATCAGCAATTTGTGGCATTGGCGCGTAATAACCACGGATGGCAATTGATTAATGAATCACTATCTGTTTGGAAACAGCATCCAGATGGTGTTCCAGCTCGTGCACCTCAAGAATGGAAAGAAAATGTTTGGGTAATTTATCCGTTCGCTAAGGCTCAACAGTTCGATTTACTTCCACATGAACGAGTAGGAGTTAAACCACATGAGTTAACACGCTTATCACTATCAACATGGCGCTACAGACAAGAACAACTGGTAGCTTTTCATACAACCACTTTTCGCCATAAACGCGATTTCAATGCGCATCGCTTGTTGCGAGCCATTGATAATAACTGTTTGCTGAGTAAATTACCGAAGTACGAAGAAGGCTCCCCCCACGACATGCTTGTGTCTAAGCATCAATTAGAGCAATGGTTTAGCGAATGGTCAATACTAGTAGGGCATGCCAATACTTTACTCGCATCTTGTCAGGTGAATTTTGATTTTGGTGAAGAAGCTCCCCATCAGAATAAGCACACTTACACAGGATCTGAAGAGGAAGATTGGGAACTGATTCAAAATTTGTGTCGTGGTGGCTTGAGTTACCGATATCCAACTGCCAATAAGGCTATTAAAGAACGGTTACAACGAGAATTAGGAATCATTAGAGATAAGGGTTTTTTGGCCTATTTCTTAATCACATGGGATTTACTGCATTATGCAAGACGTAAAAATTACTTCTATGTTGGTAGAGGTAGTGGAGCAAATAGTATAGTAGCCTATTTATTGAGGATTACTGATGTAGACCCAATAGAATTAGACTTGTATTTTGAACGGTTTATTAACCTGTTTCGTAAAAATCCTCCCGATTTTGATGTAGATTTTTCATGGAGAGATAGGCAAGACATTACACACTACTTATTCAAGAAGCACCAGCATCAACATACTGCTTTATTAGGCACTTACGTTACATTTCAACACCGTGCAATTGTACGAGAACTAGGAAAGGTATTTGGATTACCTAAGAATGAGATAGATCGCTTAGTATCAGGGAAAGTATTACCCCATCAATTAGATCATTTGAGTAAACTAGTGCTGCAATACGGAGCATACATTCAAGATTTTCCGAACCATTTGAGTATTCATGCTGGGGGAATCATTATCTCACAAAAGCCAATCCATTATTTTACAGCTACAGATATGCCCCCTAAAGGATTTCCAACTACACATTTTGATATGATAGTAGCAGAGGATATAGGGCTTTATAAATACGATATTCTTGGTCAGCGTGGTTTAGGAAAAATTAAAGACACTATGCAAATCATTCAGCTCAATCGTCCAAATGATGAGTCGTTTGATATACATGATATCAAACGTTTTAAACAAGATGAGGAAGTAAAAGCATTACTAAAAGCAGGAAAGGCTATAGGTTGCTTTTATGTAGAATCTCCTGCCATGCGGATGTTGCTCAAAAAGCTACAGGTAAAAGATTATTTAGGCTTAGTAGCGGCAAGTTCTATCATTCGTCCAGGAGTGGCTCAGAGTGGTATGATGCGAGAGTACATCAAGCGATTTCGTGACCCTAAAGAACGAGAAAAGGCACACCCTAAAATGTTGGAAATTATGCCCGATACTTTTGGGGTGATGGTCTACCAAGAAGATGTAATTAAGGTGGCACATTACTATGCTGGCTTAACACTGGGAGAAGCTGATGTACTCAGACGAGGAATGAGTGGGAAGTACCGTTCGCGAGAAGAGTTTCAACAAGTGCGACAAACTTTTTTTACCAATTGCAAAGAACGTGGACATTCAGAAGGAAATACCACTGAAATATGGCGACAGATAGAAAGCTTTGCCGGTTATGCCTTTGCCAAAGGCCACTCGGCTAGCTATGCGGTAGAGAGTTATCAAAGTTTGTTTTTGAAAGCTTATTATCCCATAGAATACATGGTTGCTACCGTAAATAATGGTGGTGGATTTTATCGCCCAGAATTGTACTTACATGAAGCACGGATGAATGGGGCTGACGTGCATGCTCCATGCATGAATCACAGTTACAGTGATTGCGCATTGTATGGAACGGATATTTATCTGGGATTTGTTTTTGTGCATGGGTTGCCAGAACAATTGATGGATGCTATTGTAAGAGAGCGACAAACCGGTGGAGTTTATGAATCTCTTGAAGATGCAATAGATCGCTTACCCATTTCGGTAGATGAAATGGAGGTGCTGATTCGCGTAAATGCTTTTAGGTTTACAGGTATGCCTAAACGAGAACTCATGTGGAGAGCGTATAGTGTTATGCAAAAGAATAAGCGCATACAACCAATGCCTTCATTATTTAAAACGCAGTCTGCTTCATTTCAATTTCCAGACCTATCTACCACATACATTGAAGAACTCTTTGATCAAATAGAGCTGTTGGGGTTTCCTTTGTCAGACCCTTGGTCTTTAGTACAAGATCAAACACCATATCCATTACGGAGTCATGACTTAGCGAGCTACGTAGGTAAAACTATCACTATTCAGGGATATTTAATTGCTGTGAAAAATACCACTACCAGTAACAAGAAGACAATGCACTTTGGAACATTTATTGACAGAGATGGTAATTGGTTAGATACAGTTCATTTTCCACCAGTGGCAGAACAATTCCGTTTTCAAGGAAAGGGGATATATACACTTACAGGAGTAGTGGCCGAAGAGTTTGATGTATACAGTTTAGAGGTAGAACGAATGCATAAAGAGCCTTACGTTCCAGATCCCCGTTATTCTGATGATGTAAATAAATTCAAACAAGCACAACGCGATGTGTATCGATCTAGTGGAGATAGCACTACACACGATTATACGAGCTATGGACGAGGAAAACGAATAAGCAAACGAATAGAAGCACTTCAAAAGTAGTACGCCAAATGTAAAGTGATTGACAATCAACACTCTTCCAAAAGTCACTTGCAATTTGTACATTGCAGCCTCTCCGCTCAAACCAGAGTACTAACTAAACGAGACTAAACTAAACCAGTATGAAAAAAGTGCTACTTCCCGTAATTGGGTTAATGTTGCCTGCATTTTTATGGGCAAACACCTATAAAGGAATAGAAGCAAATAAGCGCATTTCAGGAGCTTCTTGGGTGCGTATGCAAGAGGAACTTCCGTACCCCCAGTTTGTTCAATTTGCACCAGGTAAAGAGCTTGATCCATCAGCTCTAAATGGTTGGCTTCAAGGCTTAACTAAAGATCAAGGCTACGAGCTAGTTTTACTTGGAAAAGAAACAGATCAACTCAAACAAGAACACTGGACTTATAAAATTGCATATAACGGAATTGAGTCTGAACACGAGATTTTTAAGGCCCATTTAAGAGATGGTAAAGTGTTTAGAATTAATGGAGAGTTTGAATTAGGAACGCCAGCTTCTACAGTAGCCATGTTAAATGAGCAACAAGGTCTACAATATGCTTTGGCAAGTGTTAACGCTCAAACCTATAAGTGGGAATTACCACAAGAAGAATTACAGCTACAATCCGAAACAGGTAATTCAGCGTCAACGTACTATCCAACAGGAGATTTAGTTTACATCCATTCCAATGCTGAATTAACTAGCACTAAAAGATTGGCATGGAGATATAATATCTATGCTCAGGAGCCATTAAGTAGAACGTTACTATTTGTGGATGCTACAAATGGAGACATCTTGTTTGAAGAAAACTTGATTCATCATGCAGATGCAAATGGATCTGCCGTTACAAAATACTCTGGAACAAGAGCAATTGTTGCAGATAGCCTTTCTCCTAACAGTTTTCAGTTAAGAGAAACAGGAAGAGGAAACGGAATTGTAACACTAAACATGCAGAACAGTACTTTTCATGGCTCTGCAGTAGATTTTACAGATACAGATAACTTCTGGAACAATGTTAACCCTGCACAAGACGAAGTAGCAGGAGATGCGCACTGGGGAGCAGAAATGACTTATGATTATTTCATGCTTGAGCACAACCGAAACTCCATAGATGGAAACGGATTTACCTTGTTTAGTTATGTGCATTACGACAACAACTTTGCAAATGCATTTTGGGATGGTCAACGTATGACCTATGGTGACGGAAGTGGGAGCACAACAGCATTAACTGCGCTAGATATTGCAGGTCACGAGATTGCCCACGGATTAACAACATTCTCTGCAGATTTGATTTATCAAAACGAATCAGGAGCATTAAACGAATCGTTTTCAGATATCTTCGGAGCAACTATTGAGCATTATGCAAGACCAAATAATTCTAATTGGTTAATAGGTGAAGACATAGGATCTCCTATTCGTTCAATGATAGATCCAAATCAATTTGGAGATCCAGATTGTTACGATGGAACAAATTGGTATGTAGGGCCACTAGATAATGGTGGAGTACACATTAATAGTGGGGTACAAAACTTCTGGTACTACTTATTAGTAAACGGAGGTTCTGGAACTAACGATTTAGGAGATGCATATAACGTGGCAGCATTAGGTTTAAATGCAGCAGCAGATGTGGCTTTTAGAAACCTTACCGTTTACTTAAGTCAATCATCAGTATATACAGATGCTCGTTTCTATGCTATTTTAAGTGCAGTAGATCTTTTTGGGTCTTGTTCTCCAGAAGTAGGCGCTGTAACTAATGCATGGCATGCAGTAGGTGTAGGAGCTCCATATGTTCCATTTGCTGACGCAGATTTTCAAGCAGATGCAACATCTTCTTGTACATATCCTGCAACAATTTCGTTTAACAATCTTTCTGTAAATGGAACTTCATTTATTTGGGATTTTGGTGATGGTACTACTTCAACACAATTGAATCCAACACACACGTATACCGATACGGGTTACTTTGATGTACAGTTGATTGTAGATGGTGGTGCAAATTGTGGTGTAGATACGTTAGAGATTACGAACTACATTCATATTAGTCCATCATTACCTTGTGAGGTGATTTTACCATCAACTGGGGTTGCTCCAGTACAAACAGGTTGTAGTGGTAAAATTCTTGATTCAGGAGGAGAGAATGGAGATTATGGCTCAAATGAGTTTAGCCAAATTACCATACAGCCAACAACTGCACCTGGGGTAGAGTTAACATTCCCAGTGTTTGATGTTGAAGCAGGAGATAACGGATCTTGTAACTACGATGCTCTATTTATTTACGATGGACCAAATACGAGTTCTCCATTAATAGGTACATATTGTAATACTACTGGAAACCCTGGTACTATTACATCTTCTGGTAATGCCATTACAATCGTGTTTAACTCAGATGGTGGATTGGAAGAGTCTGGTTTTGAGATTCTTTGGAAATGTTTAGAAGCAGATCAACCTCCTGTAGCAGATTTCCAAGCAAACGTTACGTATGCGTGTGCAGGAGAAGTAACGTTTGAAGATGAGTCAACGAATTTCCCTGATCAGTGGACATGGGATTTTGGTGACGGAAGTACTTCAACCCTCCAAAACCCTACTCACAATTATGTAGCTTCTGGAACATATAACGTGATGTTAACGGTTAGCAATGCAAATGGAACAGATTCAAAAACTATTAATAGTGTGGTAAATGTTTCACTTTCTCCAGCTCCAACTGCTAGTGGAGAAGATGTTTGTGTAAACGAAACAGCTACTCTTTCAGCTACGGCAGTTTCTGGTAATGTACAGTGGTTCGATAGTCCAACCGCAACAACTCCAGTATCAGTAGGAAATTCTTTTACCACTCCAGTATTAACAACAACTACATCTTATTACGTAGATGAGGTAATTCCTGGAACTGCTGCTCAAGCTGGTCCTTCATCTAATGGATTTGGAGGAGGAGGAAACTTCAGTAATTCAAATCAATACTTGATTTTTGAAGTTTCTCAGCCAATAATGCTCGAAACTGTGAAGGTGTTTTCAGATGCGTCTGGTATGCGTACAATTGAGTTAAGAGATAGCCAAGGAAATGTATTGCAGTCTACAGATGTGAATATCCCAGCGGGAGAACAAGTTGTTACATTAAACTTCAACTTAACACCAGGTAGTGACTACCAACTTGGATTAAGCGCTGGTTCAATGGTAGAATTGTATAGAAACAACAATGGGGCATCATATCCATATATTTCATCAAATGGTTCGGTTACAATTGAGCGCAGTTCGGCTGGATCAAACCCATTCGGATTCTATTATTTCTTCTATGATTGGCAGCTAAAAGAAAGAGATTGTAAATCTGATAGAGCTGAGGTTGTAGTGAACGTTACAAATTGTGCCACAGGAATTAACGAATCAACTGTTGATGGTTTATTGAGCGTATATCCAAACCCAGCAAAAGATCAAGTAACCGTTGATATGATGTTGTTACCAAATGAAAATGTGACACTTCAGTTAACAAACATTATTGGGCAACCAGTAGTAACAAAGCAAGTTGTAGGTGGAGCCATTACTACGGTTGAAACCACTTCATTGGCAAGAGGTACATATTGGTTAGTTATTAAAGGAAATAACTTTACAGCTAGAAAAGCCGTAGTACTCAACTAAGAGTATTATTCGTGATAGTTTGAAAGCTCTGCTAACATGTTAGCAGAGCTTTCTTTTTATTTGTGGTTCATGAAAAAGCTATTCATAGTCATATCTATCTTCTTTGTATCTCTTGTTGCTCAAGCGCATCCCTTTCATGTTGGAGTGGTTGAAATTTCTTTTAACTCAGAACTCAAACGATTTGAGTGTGCTGTAAAGCTTTTTACAGATGATACGGAACGAATACTTAGAAATACTTACTCAGAAGGTGTTTTAGATATTGCTGGCGCTAATGAATTGCCACAAGTAGATTCGTTATTGAAAGACTACTTATCGAACACACTAGAATTGAGCGTAAACAACAAAGCCCTGTCTTTAGAATTTTTAGGGAAAGAAGGAAATGCAGATGCCATATGGGCCTATGCTTTTTTTAAAGCACCCGAGCCATTCTCAACGGTTACAGTTTCAGGAACCATGTTGTTTGAGCTGTTTGATGATCAAAAGAACTTGATTCATTGGCAAACCGATGAGGTTAAAACACATGTATTAACCGAAGAGAAACCCGCAATCCAACTCGTAATTCAATAGCTTTATTTTCTGAAGTATATGGTTTGGTTTCAATTAGGATTAGAGCACATAGCAGATATACAGGGTTATGACCACTTATTGTTTGTATTAGCTATGATGGCCCCCTATTCATTTAAAAACTGGAAGCAGATAGCTTGGTTAATTACTGCGTTTACTTTAGGGCATTCGTTAACATTAGCATTGGTATCATTATCTGGGCCACTTCTTTCAAGTGAAGTGGTTGAAATGGGAATTGCCGTTACCATACTGGCTACTGCACTTTACAATAGCTCAAGTAAAGCTACAGGTGTAGCTGTTCCTATACGGTATGCTCTAGTTGGAATTTTTGGACTAATTCATGGAATGGGATTCAGTAACTACTTTACCAGTTTGCTAGGAACAGAACACAGTATCTGGTTGCCTTTACTAAGCTTTAATGTTGGGGTAGAAGTAGGGCAAATTGGCTTTGCTCTTTGTGTACTTCTTGTTCAATGGATCTTAATTCAAATGCTTCAAGTATCGCAGCGTTCCTGGCAATTGTTTGTGAGTGGTGGAGCAGCTTTTGTAGCGCTAACGTTGATTTTAGATAGGCTCTAAACCTTTTTGGGGCGGAGTACATAAAAGATGTTAGTTGCCAAAACTAAGGTTACTAAGGCCATAGATTTTTCAACTACCGTTTCAGCCAACAGATTACCAACAGTATTTAGTATAAAGTAGGCAAAGAATATCCATAAACTAACACTCACAACCTTAGAGGGGATAAAGCTTACTTTGTTGTTTTTAGCTAGTAGTATCAATAAAAGATAAGTAGAAATGGTGAGAGCAATAAGCTCCATGGGGTAGATCATTTCTGGAGTAGTAATATTTCCTCCCCAAACGATATTAGCGGGTATAATACCAACCAATATCATCAGGTGAAACACAATTAGAAGAGCACTTGTAGAGGTACAAATAGACCAGGCTGTTTTAAAGTTCATTGTTTGGACTTTTCATTGAGTGTAATGTTAGGAAATAACAGAATCCTTTCAACCCTAAATTATACCCATTCATCATTGTTGTATTTCCATTGGTTGATTTTTAGAGAGTTATGGAATAGAGTGTCTCTACATTTGTAATGTAAACCAAAAGAACAGCCAAGCCCAAAGCTGTTTTAAATGCTTGACTAGACTGTATTAAACATGCAACTAAATAAATGTAGCTATGATACAGAAAGTCGTTTTATCAGCAATCCTTCTTCAAGCATCCCTTGCAATGGCTAACGAGCCAATTGATCCAGTAGATTCTGTCAATTTAGAGTCGAAAAAAGTCTCTGCAACAACAGCATCTGTTGAAGAATATATCCAGGATAAAATCCGAGAAATGGATAACAAGTATCGATTCGTGCGTATGTATGAGGAAGATGGAAAGTCTTACTACATGTATGCAGAAGATATCTTGGGTAAATCAAACTACAAAGTTCTTGGTGTAGATAACGAGAATAAATCAAGCTTTGTGCTAAGTGTATACTAGTCTTTCCAAAAAGATTCGATTACACGTTCGTGCCACTGTACTTTAGTGATTGGCCAAGCATCTATAAAACCTACATGTCCACCTTTTATTGGGTAGCAGACATTCCAATTACTAAATGCTGATGGGGTAGGATAGCATGTATCGCTTAAAAAACTGTCGTCTTTTGCATTGATGATTAGTGTAGGAATAGAAATTTGGTCTAATACAGCGAGAGATGAGCATTTCTCGTAGTAATCTGCAGCGCTATCAAAACCATGAATAGGAGCGGTAAAGGCATCGTCAAAAGCTCTTAGTGAGTTTGCTTTATATACTTCGTCCCAATTAATAGGGGCTTCTGGAAATTGAGCTTGCTTTTGTTTGGCTTTGACCTTGAGTTTGCGCAAGAAATGCCAACGATATATTTGGTTGTTCTTGAGTTGTAATTCATCACAAGAACCGCTTAAATCAACAGGAGCAGAAATAGCAACTGCGTGTTTAAAAGTGATGGGCTGGTTAGTTTCATCTCCCAAATAACGCAACAATAAATTACCGCCTAAACTGAATCCAACCGCACCGTTCAACGTAAAACCTTTGTGTTGAATATGCTTTAAGGTAGTAATTAAATCATCTTGCTTACCGCTGTGATAGCTTACCAGTTGCTTATTCGGTTCTCCGCTACAACCCCTAAAATTCATGCAACACACATGGTAACCTAATTGGTGAAATAGTTTGCTTAAACCAATCATATACCCAGATTGGCTACTTCCTTCTAGGCCATGAAGTAGTAAAACAACTTCGCTTTCGGTACGTTTAGACCAATACCAATCTAGATCTATAAAATCGTTATCTGGTGTTTGTATGCGCTCACGATCAAAAGAAAACTGTGGGAATTTTCGGATACGATTTGGAACAATAGTGTTGAGATGTCTGTTTTTAAGCCACCACAACGGTTGGTACGTCAAGCTATCATCCATAAGGGTGCAAAAATAACCAGCAAGAATTGTTGGTGTGTAGTTTAAACGAATTCTAATGGAGAAAACCACTAATATCAGCTACCTTTGAACACGAAGGAATAATTTAGGATGACGACAGTTTCAGTACCTCAATTCTCGAGGGTAAATCAAAGAGAATTCAACAAGGCTTTGAAAGCCAACGTTAACCGCTACTTTAAAGATAAGGGCATAGCCAAATCGGCTAATGGGGCCATGATCTTCAAAACCATTTTTCATATTACCATGTGGATTACGTCATACGTCTTAGTGATGTTTGGTAATCTTCCATTGGTTTGGCAATACGTTATGTTTGCTGTGCTTGGTTTCTTTATATCTCAAGTAACGGTAAACATTGGGCATGATGCCATACACGGAGCTTACAGTAAAAAGAAATGGGTGAACGATTTGTTATCGCACACCTTTAACTTTAATGGTGCCAGTGCATATATGTGGAAGCGCATGCACAACGTGGCGCACCATACTTACACGAATGTAGATGGGTACGATGGTGATATTGAACCATTCCCGTTGATTCGTATTTCGCCATTTGCACCTTACTTTAAGGTTCATAGATTTCAGAATAAGTATGCGTACTTCTTTTATGGTTTGGGAACTCTATCATGGGTTTTTGCCAAAGACTACGTAAAGTTTTTCCAAAACGAAGTAGGAAATTACAATGGGGAAGATCATCCAGCGAAGGAGTACTTCTTCTTGTTCTTTTATAAGCTGATCAATTATTCATTGTACATAGTTGTGCCATTTGTGTTCATAGAACAGCCTTGGTATCATATTCTACTTGGATTCTTATTGATGCACTGGATGTCTGGATTCTTTTTGGCGAGCATCTTTATGTTGGCTCATGCATTAGAAGAGGTAACATTTGATAAGCCAGACGATAATGGAAACTTGCACTCTTCGTTCCATACACACCAGTTAAGTACAACTGTGAATTTTGCAACAGAGAGTAAATTGGCAGCCTTTTTAACAGGTGGATTAAATCAACAAGTAGAACACCATTTGTTTCCGAACATCTGTAGCTGTCATTACCCTGCTTTGGCAAAGGTAGTACGAGAAACGGCCAAGGAATTTGATCAACCATATCAAGAAATGAGTTTTGCAGAGGCGTTACAGTCTCATAATCGCTTCTTAAAAGACATGGGAGATCCTCGTTTTGCTAAGAAAGAGAATAGGGTAGCCTAAGGTTACACAGGTTAATAAATGAAAGCCCTTGAAGATTATTCTTCAAGGGCTTTTTTATATACGTTTATTCATAAACTGTCTTAAAGCGCCTTCTTCATTTTTAAGTGCGGGATACCATCTTCATTAAAGTAGTCTCCTTCTGATACATAGCCATTTTTGTTATAAAAGTTTACGGCTGAATCTCGTGCATGGCAATACATCCATTCTGCTTTATGAGCAAGAGCTACTTGTTCGCAAAACCCAAGTAACTGAGAGCCTATTCCTGTACTTTGAAGGCGTTCTGTAACAGCTACGCGCTGCATTTTTATATGCTTTTCTTCAACAACAAGTACAGCGGTAGCAACTAACTCATCGTTTAAGAAACCCGCTATTTGAATATGGTTACGTTCATCATTGAGTTCTTGCTTTGTAAACTCACTTCCCAGAGGCCCTCTTAAGATTCTTTCTCGCAAACGAACCGCTTGAACCCATTCTGAAGTATTGTATTCAATTTGTTTGAAAACTAGATTGAGTGTTTGATTTTTCACTTCAGAAAGGTAGAGTGATTACTATATAGACTGTGAATCTTTGTTAAGATTTTTTCGCATACTAGAAATTTCGTGTACTCTTGGTATGCATACAATAGTCAACTGGTTTTAGTAATTAAAACAGTTGCGAAGCCCTGAACAATATGTCTATGAGAATTCTATTAGCTAGTATTGCTATCCTAGTTTCTGCTACTGTTTTTTCACAAGCAGAATATTCATTTAGTGTGTCTCCTTGGGTTGATACTGCTGATGTTCAAAACCAGCGATTGTTAAGCGTAGTAGATGATTTTTTACAAACGAAAGGTCAATCGTTTCATTCGAATGCGAATTGGTTAGCATCTGATTTTGATCGTTACAAGTTTCCTTACGCAGATATTGGGAGAATAGAATACGATAGAAATGGCGAGAAAATACTTGGTGCAAATGTTATGAACATTGTTTCAGTAAGCGAACAAGAGAAGCTGGTGAAACTTGGCTTTACAAAATCTGGTGAGAATGGTGCGCCAGCTAAGATTTACATCATTTACAATGTAATTGCCGTAAAACATGATGAGGGGTGGAAGCTAAAAAGATCCATTGATTATCAAACAAAAGATTGGCAACAATTCAAAGAGAAGAGCTTAACTTACTTTTTGCCTCCAGGTATAGCATTGAACAAAGAAGAGGTTACTCGGCAGCTAAAGGATATTTCTGGGATTTGCCAATTTCTGGGAATGGATCCATTGCCCATTGCTTATTACTCTTGCAACACACCTAAGCAGGTGTTCGAGGTAAAAGGCTTCGATTACCATCCGTCTATGTTTGTTAGCGAAACAGGTGGATTAGCTGGCTATCGAAACATTATATTTTCTGGGAACCATTCTGAGTATTATACTCATGAAATTATGCATGTATACATCAATGAAAAGTTCAACAAGGTGCCTGTTTTGTTGAATGAAGGAATAGCAACACTGGTTGGCGGAAGTGGTGCTAATAGTTATAGTTGGCATAGAGAGAAGCTTAAAAATTACTTAGCGGCTAATACAATAGATCTATCAGCATACACGAATGCATATGCAAACGAGTACATTGATGATGAAACTCCCATAGCTTACATGGTAGGCGCACTGATTTGTGAGCGTATTATCAGGCTATATGGAAAAGAGAAATTACTCGAGATATTTGAAAGTAATACAGATATGTGGGAATCCTTATCTGCATTGGGTATAACGAAAGACAACTTAAATCAATTGATTCTAAAAGAGTTAGATCGTGAGTTCAGCTTTTCGTGGTAAAGTGGGTGACAATTTCTAGTGTTCAATGAGTTGAGAATACAGTGGCTGGTATTAAAAACGCATCACTTACAAGATAACGTGGGAAGTGTACACATAGGTTGTGTATTCTTCTATTTGTGCTTTTTAGCGAAACAGAGATTACGTACACGAGTTCATTCAGTCAGTGATAAGCCCGCAGTAGCCGAAAGTGCGTGTTTTCATAGAAAATACAGGCATGTAGGCGTAACAAGT